>NZ_JBHWBZ010000027.1:85653-104967 GCF_042735475.1 Kitasatospora sp. NPDC059577
TTCTGCACCGGGCGGCCCCCGGGAGCACGCCCTTCCCCGCCGGCGGCCGCGGGGGTTGGGGGGCGGCGGGGGGGGGGGCGGTGGTGCCCCCCCGACCGGCCTCCCGCTACCGGACCGGCGTCGGTCAGTGGACGGACGCGGCCGTCTCCGGAGCGGCCTCCCGAGGGGTGGCCGTGGCCGGCTTCGGGTGCAGGAGGCGCTCGGCGAGGTGGCCGAACAGCAGCCCGAAGGACGTCCAGAGGGTGAGCTGGATGGCGAGCGCCGCGAGGCGGAACTGCCAGAGCAGGGTGGCCGAGAAGTCCTCGGGCACCTCGTTGACGGCGGGCAGGAAGGCGAAGGCGAGGCCGACCGCCACCGCGAAGCCGAGGACGGCCACGACGGTCGCGTACCAGTTGCCCAGGCGCGGTGCGAGCCGCTTGCCGACGATCACCGAGGCGACCGCCAGCAGCACGCTGAGCGCCATCATCAGGAAGTACAGCGTGGTGCGCTTCCCGATGGTCTCCGGGTCGCCCACCGACGGCGGGTTGGCCGGGTACTTGAGGAACGGCACGAGGTAGACCGCGACCAGCGCGACGCCGGACAGCAGGGCCGCCGTGGCGCGCGGGGAGAAGCGGCCGACCCGGCCGAGGGCGAAGCAGTAGGCGAGCGCGGCGATGCCGCCGAGCGAGACGCCGAAGACCAGAACGCCCGTGGCCAGCCCGGCAGTCGACTGCAGGGACCGGCTGACGATCTCCATGGTGGGCTCGCCCGCGGAGTGGGCGTCCTCGTAGGCGATCGCGGCGTCCACCCGGGGTTCACCGAGCAGGTAGGCCACGACCAGGGCGAGCAGGCCGGCGCCGAGGCCGGCCAGCATGCCGCGGACGAGCAGGGATCTGACGGTTGCGGAGTTCACGGAATCGTCCCCTGATCAGTGGCAGGGGAAACCGAGCAGGTGGCGACCGTCGTGCACCCACTCGTGCACGTCCTCGCCGGAGATGAGGGAGGTGGCGCCCTGCTCGGCGCCGACGAAGTAGATCAGGGCCATCAGCAGGATGCCGAAGAACACGGCCCAGGGCAGGATCGCCTTGACGGAGATGGGGGTGATCGCCGGAGCGGCGGGGGCAGCGGGGGCGATGGGGTGAGCCATGGCCGACCTCCTTTGGGAACACGCGTCCCGTGTCGATGGAGCACGGACGGCAGGGCGGGTCTGACTCGCCGGGCCGAGGCGGGGACCAGGGCTGCGGCTTCACAGTGGCGCGACCGTGCCGGAGTCTCACCGGGCTTCCGCGCTCTGCCGTCTTCAGTTGTCGCAGGGACGGTACCGTGTCCGGAACCCCTGGCCAAGGGGCTGCGCGGGGGCTCACGGGCGCGCGACCGGCACGGAACAGGCAGCGGAATCCGGTACGTATGCGGTGCGAGGCCGGGTTCCGGGACGGGAGGGGAGCGAATGACGGTACGGGTGATGTTCGTCGCACCGGCGATCGGCGACGGGTTGCGCGCGGCCCGGTTCGGCGACGACGGCCCGCCGGAGGAGGCCGCGTCGGCGGCCGCCCGCGCGGCGGCGGGGGCGCTGCCGACGCCCGCCCGCAGCCTGGCCTCGCCCTCGGTGCGCTGCCGCCGGACGGCCGAGGCGCTCGGTCTGCAGGCCGAACCGGACCGGCGGCTGGCCGAGTTGGACGTCGGCTCCTGGCGGGGTCGGACGCTCGACGAGGTCGCGGCGGCCGAACCGGCGGCGGTCGCCGCTTGGTTGGCGGATCCGGCAGCGGCGCCGCACGGTGGCGAGTCGGTGCTGGACCTCCTCGCCCGGGTGGGTGCCCGGCTGGACGAACTGGCCGGTGAGGCAGGACGCTTGGCCGTGGTGGCCGAGCCCGCGGTGGTCCGGGCGGCCGTGGTGCACGCGCTCGGCCTCCCTCCGGCGGTCTTCTGGCGGCTCGACGTCCGGCCGCTGTCGGTCACCGAGCTCTCCGGGCGTGCGGGGCGCTGGAACCTGCGCTGCGGGTGGGACCTCGCGCCGGCGGCCGCCGGTTCCTGAGCCCGAGGGGGTCGGTCCGGTAACCCTGCGACACGTGACGACAAGTGACGGATCGTCACCGCGGGTTCGGGGACGGGCGAGCGGGTCGGGTGGCGCGGGCTCCGATCGCCCAGCAGCAGGAGCGGCCGGCCGGAGCGCACGTGGACCCACTCGATGCCCTCATGGGTCCTCGGCTCCGGCTCGCCGCCCGGGCCGGGCGGGATGAGGAGCTCGTGGGCCCGGACGCCGCCCGGACGGCCGAGGGGGACGAAGGTCGTCCCGCCCCGGACCACCGGGCGCAGAGGGATGCGCGGCCGGGCCCGTCTTCACACCTCCGCCGTCCGCCCGGAGGGCGTCGCCCCGCCGACGCGGCTTTGGGGACGGGCCCTCGCGGAGGTCAGTTGACGTACACCGCCGGGGCGCCCGGCTGGGTGGTGTCGGCGACCGGGCCGTACGCCGCGGAGAAGTACCCGTCGCCGGGGCAGAGGCCCGAGCCGCCGCTCTTGGTGAAGTGCTCGTTGCGGAAGACCAGGCTGTGCGCGGCGTTGTCGGCGTTGCCCGCGAAGGCGCCGCTGAGCTGGTAGGTGCAGGTGATGGTGCCGAACCAGCTGTTGAGCACGGCGGTGGCCTGGATCGGCCCGGCCGACCCGCCGGCGAGGGTGACCGGGAGCCCCGGGCCGTCGGAGACGGTCACGTCGTACGCGAGGTTGCCGACCGTCAGGCTGCGCACCGAGGTGACGCCGGTGACGTTGCTGGTGCACGAGCCGAAGGTCAGACCGGTCAGCGAGCCGGTGGCCGACCCGGGGGCCGCCGGGTTGGTCAGCACCTTCGCGGCGAGCTGCGAGACGGCGCAGGTGACACCGGTGGTGCTGGTGGCGGTCGAGTAGAAGGTGGCGACGGTGCCCCCGGCGAGCGGCGCGGCGAGCGCGTCGCCCGCTGCGACGGCGGCGCCGCCCGCGCTGCCGGCGGTGAGCACCGGGACGGCGGCGACGGACTCGGGCGCCGCGGACGCGGGCGCGGCGACGACGGAGAGCGCGGTGGTGGCGGCGAGGGCCGCGACGGCGGCGGCGGGGACGGCAAGGCGGCGGCTGAAGCGCATGGGAAGAGCCTCTTTCTCGGTGAGGGGCGAGAAGACGACCTTTCGCGGCTCCCGGGCGGTGGGGGCCGGGGGCTTGCGACGTTCTAGGACTGGTTCTAGGACCGTGACCGTGCGCCGTCAAGGCAGTGGACAGAACTTGCTGACGTTTCGTCAACAAGGGGCCGGGGCAGCCGCCCCGCAGTCCGCCTGCGAGAATCCCGGCATGGCTGAGCACAACAGCGACCACGGATACCTGCTGGACAACCGGCAGTCGCAGGCGGGCATCCGCTTCGGCGCCCTCGCCGAACTCTTCGACCCCGTGACCTTCCGGCACGTCGACACGATCGGCCTCGGCCCCGGCATGCGCTGCTGGGAGGTCGGCGCCGGCGGCCCCTCCGTCCCGCTCGGACTCGCCGACCGCGTCGGCCCGACCGGCACGGTGGTCGCCACCGACATCGACGTCTCCTGGACCGCCCCCGCCGGCGGCGGCACCATCGAGGTCCTGACCCACGACGTCGCCGCCGACCCGCCACCGCCCGGCGCCTTCGACCTCGTGCACGCCCGACTGGTCCTGGTGCACGTCGCCGACCGCGCCGAAGCCCTCCGCCGCATGATCCAGGCCCTGCGCCCCGGAGGCTGGCTGCTCATCGAGGACGCCGACCCCGCGCTCCAGCCACTGCTCTGCCCGGACGAGTCCGGCCCCGCCGAGCGCCTCGCCAACCGGCTCCGTTCCGGCTTCCGCACCCTGATGGCGGCCCGCGGCGCCGACCTCGCGTACGGGCGGACCCTGCCCCGGGTACTGCGCGAGGCCGGCCTGGTCGACGTGCAGGCCGACGCCTACTTCCCGATCACCTCACCGGCCTGCGCCGTCCTGGAGGACGCCACGGTCCGCCAGATCCGCGCACTGCTCGTGTCGGAGGGCCTCGCCACGGACGAGGAGATCGACCACCACCTCGCCAACGTCGCCTCCGGCCGGCTCGACCTCGCCACCGCCCCGATGATCTCCGCCTGGGCCCGCCGCCCGTAGGACCTCGACCCGACGACGGCCCGCCATGGAGGCCGACGAGGGGGCGGCCGGGGGAGGGGCGGCGGACAGCCGGGGAGGGGCGACGGGCGGCGGGCCGCCGTAGAGTTCGGGCCCGTGAACCCCACCGCCGCCCCCAGCCCTGCCGACCCCGCCCCCGCCGAGCCCACCCCCGCCGAGCTCGCCCCTGCCGAGCTCGCCGCCCTGCTCGGCGCGGTCCGTGCCGACGCCGGCCGGCTCTGCGACGCCCTCGGCGACCTGACCGACCGGCAGGCCCGCGAGGCGTCCGCACTGCCCGGCTGGAGCCGCGCCCACGTCATCACCCACGTCGCACGCAGCGCCGACGCGTACCGCCACCTGCTCGCGCTCGCCCGCACCGGCACCGCGCCAGGGCCGCGGCCGGACCGCGGCGCGCCGGACCGGGCCCTGCGGGCGGGGGCCGAGCGGGACGCGGCCGAACTCGTCGCCGACCTGCGGCGCAGCCTGGACGGGCTGTCCGACGAGGCGGCGACCGTGCCCGCCGAGCGCTGGACCGCGCCCGTCCGGGCCCTCGCCGGGTGGTGGCACCCCGCCTGGTTCACCCTCCACCGCGCCCGGCGCGAACTCCAGACCCACCACGTCGACCTCGCCCTCGGCCGCACCACGGCCGACTGGCCCACCGACTACGTGGCTTGGGCACTCGACACGACCGTCGCCACCCTGGCCGCGCGGGACTTCCCCGTCGCCCGGCTGGAAGCCACCGACCTCGGGCGCAGCTGGACCCCCGCCGCCACCGGCGCCACCGTCAGCGCCCCCGGCCACGTCCTGCTCGCCTGGCTCGCCGGGCGCGGTCCGGCCCCGGACAGCCACGCCGGCCGCACGCTCCCGACCCCACCGGTCTGGCCGCTGCCGCCCGTACCCGGCTGGGGCTGAGGGCGCGGGACTGCTCGTGCCGCATGCGGTGACCACCCGCTGCCGCGTGCAGCACCCCGTTCTCGCCCCGCTTCCGGCCCCGCCCGGAGAAGCGCTGGAGAGGAGCCTGCGGCGCAGCGGGGCCCCGACCCGTCGGTGGGGCCGAGCCCGGCCCGAGCAGGTGACTGCTTCTCACACCGCGCAGGGGGATCAGACGTCCGCCGGGAAAGCCTCACATGCCCACCTGCCGGGATCACCCACGACGCGGGCGGAGGTTCGGCTCGATCCCGATCGCCGGGGAGACCCGCCGTCCGCCGGATGTCCTGCCCGACCGCACCGCGGCCGGCCTCGCCGCCCGGCCCCGGGGCCACGATCACGGTCGGACGACCCGCCCGGACCTCGGCCGCTCGTTCGCCGGGGGCGCCCGGTCTCCGCCCTCGTCAGGCTCACCCACTGTGACCTGCCCCTGCTCGGCGCGCCGACGGTGGCCGGGAGCCGACAGGCCACGGCAGGCCGTGCGGGGCGCGCCGCCGGTCGAGCCGGCCGGGCCCGACCGGCGTCGTCACGGGCCGTTCGAGCCACGGCTTCGGCACGCACCGCCGCCTGCTGCGGAAGCGTGGCATCAAGCCGGTGATCGCCGGCCGAGGGGTTCCGCACGGCTCCGGCGTCGGAGCCGGTGCGGCGGGTCGGGGAGGGGGCCGACGCCCGGATCCAGGGCTTCCGGCGCCGACGGATCCGCCGGGGCATCCGCGGCGACACCCATGCGGCAGTCCTCGAACCGCTCTGCCGCATGATGACCCACCACGCGTCCGAGTCTTGTGCCGGGTCTTCGGGGGAGCCGTGGCGGTCGCGTGCCGTTCGGCCGGTGGGCGAGGTGGGGCCGGGTCGGCTCCGAGGCGGTGGCAGGCGCCGCCGGGGCCGTCCGAGGCCGGGGCCGCGGCGGCGTACCGGCGGGCCGCCGACGACCGCGTCCGGACCGCGGGCGGGTAACCGGAGGGGCCGGGCGGACCGGGACGGCGCCGCGCCGATCGGTGGTACGCGTCCGACACGGTTTCGTGGACCGGCGGTCCCGCCTCGTACACCTCGACGTCGGGCGGTCACTCCTGGGAGGCGGTCGACTGGATCCACGACCCGGCGCCGACCGTCCGCCACCGACAGGGGAGGTGGCGGGCGGCGGCGCATCGGGCGCAGAATCCGGTGGCATGACCCCATGCGGCAGGACCTCCGGCGGCGCGGCCCCGCAGGGTGCGGGCCGGCGCCCGGTGCTGGTCGCCGTCAGCGGCCCGCCCGGGGCGGGCAAGACCACGCTGGCGCACGCCCTCGCCGAGGCGCTCGGGTGGCCGGTGGTCTGCCGGGACGAACTCAAGGAGCGGATGGCCGCCGACGGCCCGGAGCCCGGCGGTGACCTGGACCTGAGGACACTGGACGCGTTCTTCCGTGCCATCGGCGGACACCTCGCTGCGGGGCGCAGCCTGGTGGCGGAGGCGGCCTTCCAGGACCGTCTGTGGCGGCCGGGCCTGGAGCCGCTCGCCGACCTGGCCCGCCTGCGCGTCGTGCGCTGCGTGGTCGACCCCGGGGCGGCCCGCCGGCGGATCGCGCGCCGGGCCGCCGACCTGCCCTCGCGGGCCGTCCACGCGGACGCCGCGTTCCTGCGCCGGATCGCGGCGGGGGAGCGGCCGATCGAGTCGTGGGAGCCGATCTCGCTCGACGTGCCCTGCCTGGTGGTGGACACGACGGACGGCTGGCGGCCGTCCCTGGCGCGGATCGCCGCCTTCGCCGCCGAGGACGGGTAACCGCCCGCGGTCGTCGCCGCCCGCCATCGCCGCCGCCCGGCGGTGCCGCCCGGCGACGGCGTTACCCTCGGCGGTATGGACGCGTCGGAAGCCGGTGCCCGGGAGCTGCCGGGCCTGCCGCAGGGCCCGGACCTGCCGGAGGGCGCGGAGGCGCCGGGCGGCCCGGCGGGATCGTCGGGCCGGGACGGTCTCGCGGAGGTGGCGGGCCTCGTCCGGCTGCTGGAGCGACGCGGCGCGGTGGTGCTCAGCGGCGCCGGCCTGTCCACCGAGTCCGGCATCCCGGACTACCGCGGCGCCACCGGCCGCCGCCGCAGCGGCACCCCGATGACCTTCCAGGAGTTCACCGGGAGCGAGGCCGCCCGGCGCCGCTACTGGGCCCGCAGCCACACCGGCTGGCCCGCCTTCGCCCGCGCCCGGCCGAACGCGGGCCACCGTGCGGTGGAGCGGCTGCGCCGCTCGGGGCACGTCGCCGCGGTCATCACCCAGAACGTCGACGGGCTGCATCACGCGGCCGGGACCCGGGAGGCCGTGGAACTGCACGGCGGACTGGACCGGGTGGTCTGCCTCGACTGCCGGCGCACCAGCTCGCGCGCCGAACTCGACCAGCGCCTCGACGCGTCGAACCGGGGCTTCCGCCGCCCCGACGCCGTGCTGCGCCCGGACGGCGACGCGCAGCTGTCGCCCGAGCTGGTGGCGGGGTTCCGGGTCGTGCCCTGTGCGGACTGCGGCGGCGTGCTCAAGCCGGACGTGGTCTTCTTCGGCGAGAACGTGCCCGCCGCCCGGGTCGACCGCTGCTACGAACTGGTCGATGCCGCCGGCTCGTTGGTGGTCCTCGGGTCCTCGCTCACGGTCCTGTCGGGCCTGCGCTTCGTGCGTCGTGCCGCCCGAGCGCGGCTGCCCGTCGCCATCGTCAACCAGGGGCCGACCCGGGGCGACGACCTCGCCGCGCTGCGCCTCGACCTCCCGCTGGGGCCGGCCATGGCCGAGGCCGCCCGGCTCTTGGGCGCCGCCTGAGACGGCCGACGGCCGACGGCCGACGATACCGCCCCGGCGGCGCGGCCGCCCCTGTCAGCCCGCCGGCTGCCAGGGCCGTCCCGGCACCCACAGCGGTACGGGCCCGACGCGCGGCATGGCGCGTGCCGCGTCCTCCTCCAGCCACCCGCACACCCGCGCCGGGTCGCTGTCGCACAGCTCGACGAGTGCGGCTGCCGCGATCCTGGTGCAGCCCAGCACGAGCGCGAGGGTGTCCTGGCGGCGGTGCCGCTCCCGGACGTACGCCTCGACCCGTTCCTCGATGCGCCGGTCGTGGGGCGGCCCGCCCGGCACGTCCCCGTCATCCCCTTCGTCGGACGGGTCCCCGTCCCGGTGTTCGCCGGTGGCCAGCGCCTGGACGCCGTGCCAGACGAGGGTCAGCGCGCAGGGCTCCGCCGGGTGCGGGACGCCGTCGCGCCGCGCCTGCTCGCGGGCCTCCGCGGACCGCTGCCCCAGCCACTCCAGGGCCGCCGGCCCGTCCCCGGCGCAGGACTCGACGACCAGCTTCGCCGCCCGCTCGGCGACCGCCCGCAGCGCCGCCGTCGCGGGCACCCGCAGCCCGGGTGCCGCCGGGTCGCCGAAGGCCAGCCAGGCGTCCGCGAAGGAGGCCGCCCGCAGGCCGCCCACCCAGGCCGGGGCCCCGCCCGACGTGCCCACCCACTCCTGCGCGCCCAGCCGGACCAGTCCGACGGCGACCAGGTTCGCCGCGTCGCCGTCGAGTCCCGACGGTCGTCCGTTGCGCCTCACACACACCACCCCCACCAGCGGTCATCACCCCGTGACCGCACATCCCATCACACCGGGACGCGAACGAACTAGACAGGGGCACGTCACAAAATGGGACCGGTGCGGCGCCCGCGGACACGCCCCGCCAGGCGGACGGAGCGACCGACCGGGGGACGTCGCGGCGGACGCGGCGGCCGATCGCGAATGACGCGCAGTCAAGAGTGTTCTGCTGGAGGACAGGCGACCGTCGCCACCCCCGTCGATCAAGGAGAGACCATGTCCCGCCTGCTCGGACCGGCCCGTCGATCACCCCGTACCGGAAGGGCCGTCGGCCTCGCCGCCGCGGCCTGCACCGCCCTCGCCCTGTCGGCCGTGACCCCGGCCGCGGCCGTCGAGCCCCCACTGTCCGGCCCCCGGATCATCGCCCACTTCGACCTCGCCCGGGGGCAGCAGCCCGAGAACATCGCCCTCGAACCGGACGGCTCAGCCGACCTCACCCTGTCCTTCGCCCGGCAGGTCGGACGGGTCGGCACCGACGGCCGCCTCACCGTCCTCGCCACCCTGCCCGCCCCCGCGAACCCGGCCACCCCGGTCGTCGGGGCCGCGCTCGTCACCGGCATCGCCCGTGCCCACGACGGCACCCTGTACTTCGGTTACGCCACCGGGACCGACGACCTGCAGGGCATCTGGCGGCTCTGCTCCGGTGGCGCCCCCGAGCGGATCGCCCCGCTGCCCGCGACCGGCTTCCCCAACGGCCTCGCCCTCGACGAGCGCGAAGGGCGCCTCTACACCGCCGACTCGGTCCTCGGCGTGGTCTACGCCGTCCCGGTGGACGGCGGCGCCACCACCATCTGGTCCGACGACGCCCTGCTCAAGCCCGTGACGGCCATCGGCGCCAACGGCCTCAAGGTGCACCGCGGCGCCGTCTGGGTGAGCAACTCCGACACCGGCGACCTGCTGCGCATCCCCATCGGCGAGGACGGCGGGGCCCGGCCGGCCGAGGTCCGCGCGGACGGGCTCGCGGGTATCGACGACTTCGCCTTCACCGGACGCGGCGACGCCCTGATCGCGGCCCTGAACCCGGCGAGCGAGGCGGTGTACGTCGCGTCGGACGGCAGCCACCACGTCGTCCTCACAGCCGGTGACGGCCTGTCCAACCCGACGTCGGTGGCCGTGCGCGGGGGGAAGGTCTACGTTCCCAGTGCGGCCTACTTCACCCGCACCGACCCCAACCTGCTGCTCGCGCACCTGGAGCGCTGACCGGGCCGCACCGGTCCCGCCGCACCGGATCCCGCCCCGCCCGGTGCGGCCCGGTCCCGCCCGGCGCCGCGCCTCGGTGCGGTGGCCGGGTGGGACCGTCGCCGGCGTGCGGGTCAGGCCGGCCGGGCGGCCGCCTTGGCGCGTTCGGCGTCGAGGCGGGCGTGGGCGTCGGTCCAGCGGACGGGGAACTGCTCGACGGGGGTCTGCCAGAAGGTGAAGGTGGATTCCTTCGTGGTCGTGCGCAGGCCGGTCATGACGGTGCGGTGGGGTTCGGCGCCCGCGAAGGCGCCGAGGGCCTCGCGGCTCTCCCAGGCGGACAGCGTGTAGAAGGTCCGTCGCAGCGGCCGGGCGATCAGGGAGGCGCCGAGGGCGCCCGGGGTGCGGCGCAGCTGTCGCCAGACGGTCAGTGACTTGAGGAAGAAGCGGGGGACGTCGGTGAGCGACCGCACCTCGAAGCGGGAGGCCATGACGACCGCCGTGGTGCCGGGGGTGGCCGGGTTCGGGGTGGTCCAGGGCAGCGTGGGCATGGCTGACACTCCTCGTCGGGGGGCGGCGTCGGCGTCGGGACGGCGCCACATTGGGTAGTGGCACTATCTATGTTAGACAGTTCCGGTATCCAAATGCCAGAGGAACGAGAAGGAGGCCGGTGCAGCCGTGCGCATCTCCGAACTGAGCCGCCGCAGCGGGGTCCCGACCGCGACGATCAAGTACTACCTGCGCGAGGGACTCCTTCCGCCCGGCCGCGCCACCGCCGCCACCCAGGCCGAGTACGACGAGACCCACCTGCGCCGACTGCGCCTGGTCCGCGCACTGATCGGCGTCCGCGGGCTCACCGTCAGCGCCACCAAGGAGGTCCTCGGCGCGGTCGCCGCCCACGCCGGAGAACGCCACCAGGTCCTCGGCCTCGTCCTCGGCGCCCGCCCCGTCGACGAGGACGCCGCCCCGGCCCCCGGCGCCCCCGAGGTCGACGCCCTGCTCGGCGAACTCGGCTGGCAGGTCTCCGAACACGCGCCGTCCCGCGCCGTCCTCGGTGAGACCCTGGAAACCCTCCGCTCCCTCGGCGAGGAGGTCTCCCACGAGGCCCTCCTCGGCTACGCCGCCCTCGCCGAACGCACCGCCGTCCTCGACCTGGACCAGCTCGACCCGCACGCCGACCCCGTCGACCAGGCCGAGAGCGCCCTCCTCCGCACCGTGCTGCTCGAACCCGCCCTCCTCGCCCTGCGCCGGCTGGCCCAGGAACACGAGTCCGCCCGCCGCAACACCTGAGCGGCGGCGGCGCGGCGGGCGTCCGGGTCGGCTCGTCCGGGCGCGGGGTCGGCGGCGCGCCAGGCCACCGGGGGAGGGGCCGGGGCCGTAGCGTCGGCCCATGCTCACCGGCCTGCTGTCCGCCCTCCTGGCCGCGCTGCTCACCGGGTCGGCCACCGTGCTGCAGGCGGTCGGCGCCCGCCGTGCCGCCGGGACGGGCTCGACGGCGGGCGAGGCCGCCGCGCTGGCCGGGGCGTTGCGGCAGTGGCCGTTCCTGGTGGGCGTGGGGATGGACATGTGCGGCTTCGCCGCCGAACTCGTCGCCCTGGAGCGGCTGCCGCTCTACGTGGTCGAGGCCGCGCTGGCGTCGGCGCTCGCCGTGACGGCCGTCGGGGCGGCCCGCGTCCTGCGGGTCAGGCTTCGGCGCAGCGAGTGGGCCGGGGTGGCGGCGGTGTGCGCGGGGCTGTTGCTGCTGGCGCTCACCGCCGGGCGGGACGGCCACGGGACCGGCGACGACGCGCTGCGGCTGGGCGTGCTGCTGGTCGCGGTGGCCCTGCTCGGCGCCGGCTGGGCGGTGGTGCGCTACGGCGGAGCCCGCCGCGCCCCGCTGCTGGGGCTGGTGGCGGGCCTGCAGTTCGGGGTCGTCGGGGTGGCGGTGCGGGTGCTGCCCGAGCCGAGGCTGCCGCAGCTGCTGACCGAGCCCTCGGCGTACGCCGTCGCGGTGGCGGGGATCGGCGGGTTCGCCGCGCTGACCTGGGCGATGCAGCACGGGTCGGTGACCTCCGCGACGGCCGCGATGGTGCTGGGGGAGACGCTCGGCCCGGCCGTCGTCGGGGTGCTCGTCCTCGGCGACCACACCCGGCACGACCTGACGCCGGTCGCCGTCCTGGGCTTCGTGGCCGCCGTGGCCGGCGCCCTGACGCTGGCCCGCTTCGGCGACGCCGAACAGCCGGCCGCCGCGGCCTGAGCGAGCCGGCGCGGCCCGGACCGACGGACCGGGCCGCACCGCGCCGGCCGCGGCGGCCGCGGCGCCGTCGGGCTGCGGCGCTGCCGAACTGTCGGGCTGCGGGGCCGGTCGGCCGGTCAGTTGCCGTCGGCTGCCGCGTCGCTGTCGGCCTGGGCGGCCGCGCTCTCGGCGGCGTCGAGCTTGTGCTGCATGTCCTGGACCTGGCTGCTGTCGGCGGCGCCCGCGCCCGCGCCCGGGTCCTGGTGCCCGGCCGGGCCGCAGGCGGTGAGCAGGGCGGCGCCGGCGAGGACCAGGGCGGCGAGGACGGCGGACGGGCGCCGGCTCACTTGGTCGTGCCCTGGCCGTGGGCGGCGCACCAGGTGGCCACGGCGTCGAGGTCGGTGTGGCGGGTCTGCAGGGTGGTGAGCAGTCCCTTGCGGGCGGTGAGCCGGTCGTTGAGCAGCTTCTCGATCTCGGTGTGGCCGGCGGCCTTGGCGTTGTCGGCACGCTGCTGCAGACGGGCGACCGAGCCGCCGACGGTGGCGTCGCCGTTGAGCCGGGTGATCGCCTTGGTGACGTGCTGCTCGGTCTTCGGCAGGCGCTTGCAGATGGCCTTCGCGCCGTCACCCGTGGGCGTGGACCCGGCGGACGGGGCCGCCGACGGCGAGCCGTCGGCCTGGGCGGGCACGGCGGCGAGCAGCGAACCGGCGAGGGCGAGGGCGCCGAGGGCGGCGGCCCTGCGGCTGACGGACGTGCGGTGGGCGGACATGGGCGTCCCTTTCTGCCGTGGACGAGCTCGGGCACCGGGCCGGTGGGTGCGGGCCCGGTCCGGCCCGGTTGCCGGGAGCGTAGGACGGCTTCTTGTGGATTCCCTGTGGAACGGGGACCGGTCGAGAGCGCTCAGCCCTCTCCCGTCCACGCCCGGCTCTCGGCCCTCAGCGCCCGGCCCTCGGCCCTCAGCGCTCCTCGCCCGTGATCCAGTCCCGCCGCGCCGGGAGCCGGAGGGTCGGCGCGTCGGCGTCCGGCAGCGGGAGACGGACCTCCACCCGGCAGCCGGTCCCGCCGGGCGGTTCGGTGATCCGGGCGGTGCCCCGGTGCAGCGCGGCCTGCTGGGCGACCAGGGTGAGTCCGAGGCCCGAACCGGGGCTGTCACGGCGACGGTGGAAGCGGTGGAAGACGGCCTCGCGCTCCTGCGGCGGGACACCGGGCCCGGTGTCGTCGACGGTGAGCACCGCGACCGTGCCCGCCGGAGCCAGCCGGACCGTCACCCGGGCCGGTTCGGTCCGCGTCGGCCCGCCGCGTCCGTGGACGGCGGCGTTGACCAGCAGGTTGACCAGCATGATCCGGAGCCCGGGTTCCCAGCCGAACACCCTGAGGTCCGGCGGGAGTTCGACGGTGAAGTCGGCGGTGGGGTGCCGGCGCCGGGCGTCGGCGGCGGCCGCGTCGGTGAGGTCGGCGAGGTCGACCGGGCCGAAGGAGTCGACCTCGACGAGGTCGCCGCGCGCGAGCGTGCCGAGCGCGGTGAGCAGGTCCAGCAGCCGGGTGTGGTCGTCGCGCAGCTCGGCCACGATCTCCGCCCGTTCACCGGGCGGCAGGTCCTGGTGGGCGGCCAGGACGTCAAGGTTGGTGCGCAGGCTCATCAGCGGCGTCCGCAGTTCGTGCGACGCGGCGGCCGAGAACGAGCGCGCGGTCTCCAGGGCCTGGGCGGTGCGCACCGCCTGCTCGTCGTAGCGGGAGAGCAACAGGGCGAGGGCGGCGGCGAGTTCGTCCACCTCGGCGGTGCCGCTGCGCTCCGCGGTGAAGGGCGTGCCGGTCGGGCCACCGGCGACCGGGCCGCCGCCGGTGCCCGGTTCGCCGCCGGGGCCCGGGGTGCCCCCGGGGGTCGCGTGGGCGGCGGCCGGGTCGAGTTCCGCCGCGCGGCGGCTGAGCCGGCGCAGTGGTGCCGTGGCCCGTTCGGCGAGGGCGAAGCCGATCAGGGCGGAGAGCGGAGCGGCGATCGCCGCGACGAGCAGGACCCGGCGGCGCACCGCCGCCGTCTGGTTCCCCGCCAGGCCGCCCGGTTCGCTGACCCAGAGCGTGCCGCTGCCGCCGTTGGCCCCGGTGCCGGAGACCGGGACGGTCAGCACCCGCCAGGCCGTGCCCTGGTCGCGGACGGTGGTCGGTCCGCCCGGCGCGGTGGGGAAGGACGGGTCGTCGGCGGGCTGCGGGCCGACCGACAGCAGCACGGTGCCGTCCTGGGCGGTGACCCGCACACCGGAGTCGAGGGCGGCGTCCAGCACCTTGCGCTGTTGGTTCTGTTCGACCTTGGGCCGGCCCCTCGTGTCGGCGGCCACCAGCGCGCGCACGCTCGGCAGGACGGCCGCCGCCCGGCTCGCCAGCCGGGCGTCCTGCTGGTGCCGCAGGTCCCGGCCGACCAGCGGCAGCAGGAGCAGCCCGGCCAGCACCACCAGCACCGGTACGACGGCGGCGGCCCACAGGGCGATCCGGGTGGAGAGTCTCACGGCGGCCGCTACCCGTTCCCGCCGGGCAGCCGCAGGACGAAACCGACGCCGCGGACGGTGTGGATCAGCCGGGGCCGGCCGTCGGCCTCCAGCTTGCGCCGCAGGTAGCTGACGAAGGTGTCCACGGCGTCGCTGCGCACGTCGAAGTCGTACCCCCAGACGCGTTCCAGCAGCAGCTCGCGGGAGAGCACCAGGCCGGTGTTCCTGGCGAAGTGCGTGAGCAACTCGAACTCCCGCCGGGTGAGGTGCAGTTCACGGCCGTCGAGGTGGGCCTGCCGGGTGGCCGGGTCGATCGTCAGCGGGCCGGCCGTCACCAGGTCGGTGGGCTGCGGCGGGCGGCGGCGCAGCAGGGCGCGCAGCCGCAGCACCAACTCCTCCAGCGCGAACGGCTTCACCAGGTAGTCGTCGGCCCCGGCCTGCAGGCCGGCGACCCGGTCGGCGGGCTCGTCCAGCGCGGAGAGCATCAGGACCGGGAGGTCGTCGCCCCGGGCGCGCAGCGTCCGGCAGACCTCGGCGCCGCTGATGCCGGGCATCGAGACGTCGAGCACCAGGACGTCCGTCGCCGCCGGGTTCCGGGTGCCCGGGGCGTCCGGTGCGGCGGGCAGCAGGCGGGCGAGCGCCGTCTCGCCGTCCTCGGCCAGTGCGACGGTGAACCCGCTGAGGCGCAGACCGCGTTCCAGGGTGCGGCGGATCGCGGCGTCGTCGTCCACCACCAGGACCCGGCCGCCGCCGGCGGGGGCGCCCGTTCCCCCGGGCCCGTTCCCGTGCATCGGCTTCTCCTCGTGTTCGGGCCGCCGACTCTCTCACACCGTCCGCGTCCGGTCGGCGCGGGGGGGCGGCCGGGGGGCGTGAAAGGCCGCGGGGATTCCGTGAAGACGCGTGCATGCCGAACGGAGATCGGGGCACCCGGACACCACGGACCGCCGCGGGCGCGGTCGGGCCGGGAGGAGAGGAGGAGCGATGGGACGGTTCGAGGAGTCGGTGGAGGTGCGGGCCCCGCTCGACACGGTGTACGAGCAGTGGGTCCGGTGCGAGGACTTCCCGCACTTCATGCGCGGGGTGGTGAGCGTCGACCGGGACGGCCCGGGCAGCAGCGCCTGGGTGGTGCGGACCGCGGGCGGCCGGCGCGCGTTCGAGGCGGTGACCACGGAGGCGGTCGAGTGCGAGCGGGTGGCCTGGGACGGCGGGGACGGGCCGGTGCGGCACTCCGGGGTGGTGACCTTCCACCACGTGGACGACGGAACCACCCGCGTCATGCTCCAGCTGGAGATGGAGCCGCACGGGATCCTGGAGCACCTGGCGGAGGCGCTCGGCTTCGTCGACCGCCGGATCATCGACGACCTGGCCGACTTCAAGCGCCACGTGGAGGAGACGGCGGGGCCGGTGAGTGGCTGAAGAGGCGTCAGGGTGAGGATCGTGGAACCGACATGTGGACGGGGCCACCGCTCCGCCCGCCGGGAGGGCAGACTCACAACGGCAGGCGCGCGGGACGCACGCGCGGGACGGATCGGCAGCGGGACGGATCGGCAGTGAACGGACTCGCGACGGCGAACTCCGGGGCAGCACGCTCGAAACGCTCGAAGGAAGCACTCCCGAGGAGGGGACCCGCTCGATGGAACGTCTCACCACCAGGATCGCCATGCGGCTGATGACCGGTGACGAACACAGCCGGGACCTGGACGTCGCCTGGTCCTACCGGCCCGACGACCCCTACGCGATAGACCTGGACTTCAGCGCGTTCCAGGCGGACGCGGTGTGGACGATCTCGCGCGACCTGCTGACGGCCGGCATCCACATGCCCGTGGGCGAGGGCGACGTCCACGTCACGCCGTTCGACGACACCCGGATGCTCATCGCGCTCGCCGGCAGCGAGGGCGTCGCCCTGCTCGCGACCTCCGCCGCGGAGGTCGACCGGTTCGTCACCGCCACCACCGAACTCGTCCCGGCCGGGTCGGAACACACCCGGATCGACTGGAGCGGCGGCCTGGAGGACCTGCTGGCGTCCTGACCGGCCGGGCCTGGACGCGCCGGTGGTCGGGGCACGCCGGTGGTCGGGGCGCGCCGGTGGCCTGGACGCGCCGGTGGTCGGGACGCGGCCGGGGGTGTCGCGCCGCCCACCCGGGGGACGGCCGGCGGGAGAGCACCACGATCCGTCAGTTCGCGTCGCCGCGCAGGTGCGCCAGCACGGCGAGGACGCGGCGGTTGCCCTCCGCCGGGTCGACGTCCAGCTTCATGAAGATGTTGCCGGAGTGCTTGACCACCGACGCCTCGGTGACGCTCAACCGGGCCGCGATCGACTGGTTGTTGTAGCCCTCGGCCATCAGCGCGAGCACCTCGCGCTCGCGCGGGGTGAGCCTGCTCAGTGGGCGCGCCGCCGTCTGCTGGGCCAGCAGCACCCGCACCACCTCAGGGTCGATGACGGTCTGTCCGTCGGCGACCCGGCACAGCGTGTCCAGGAACTCGGAGACCTCGCCGACCCGGTCCTTCAGCACGTAGCCGAGGCCGCCCTCGTCCTGCCCGACGCCGCCGAGCAACTGGGTCGCGTACGCCGTGGCCACGTACTGGGACAGCACCAGGACGGGCAACCGCTCGTGCCGGGCGCGCAGTTCGAGCGCCGCCCTGAGGCCCTCGTCGCGGAAGTCCGGCGGCATCCGGACGTCGGTGACGACGATGTCGGGCCGGTGCTCGTCCACGGCCTCGGACAGGGCCCGCGCGTCGCCGACCGCGGCGACCACCTCGTGGCCGCTGCGGCCGAGGATCTCGGTCAGGCCTGCCCTGAGCAGGACGGCGTCTTCGGCAAGGACTACGCGGAGCACGGGACCTCCACCCGGAGCTGCGTCGGACCGCCGACGGGGCTGGAGACCAGCAGGCGCCCCCGCAGGATCGCCAGGCGGTCCGCGAGGCCGGACAGGCCGGTGCCCGTGCAGGGATCCGCCCCGCCCCGCCCGTCGTCGGTGATCAGCAGGGTGAGCCGATCGTCCACCAACGTACCGGTGATCGTGATCCGGGTGGCACCGCTGTGCTTGGCCGCGTTGGCCAGCGCCTCCGTCACCGTGAAGTACGCCGTCGCCTCCACCAGGGGCGGCAGCCGGCGCGGCAGGTCGATCGCGGCCTCCACCGGGATCGGCGAGCGCTGCGCCACCTCGGCCACGGCGGCGGCCAGTCCGTGGTCGGTCAGCACCTGCGGGTGGATGCCCCGCACCAGGTCGCGCAGTTGGTCCAGGGCCCGGCGCGCCTCGCCGCGGCCCCGGGCGACCAGCGCGGCGGCCTCCGGGTTCTGCTCCTTCATCTCCATCTCGGCCAGGCCCAGGGTCATGGTGAGCGCCACCAGTTGCTGCTGGGCGCCGTCGTGCAGGTCCCGCTCGATGCGGCGCCGCTCGGCCTCGAAGGCGTCCGCGAGCCGGGCCCGGGAGCGGGTCAGCTCGATCACCCGGCGGTTCTCCGGGTCCTTGCGCGGGGCCAGCAGGATCCAGGCGGTCCACACCTGGCCGGCCGTCAGCCACCCTGCCGCGTACGCGGACAGCACCACTCCGGCGACGCCGGCGAGACCGAACGGCAGCGCGGCCAGCGGATCGGGGATCGCCCGGCCCGGGATGATCATCACGGTCTCCGGGGCCAGGGCCCACACCACCACCGGGGACGCCACCAGGACGCAGGAGAACAGCAGCAGCGCGATCACCCCCAGCCCGGCGCCGGTGAAGACGATCGCCAGCAGCGCCGCGTACCCCAGCTCCCGCCAGGTGGCCCGCTCGGAGAACCGGTGCCGCAGCCGGTGCCACAGCCCCTCCCCGGGCACCGGTGTGTGCGGGTCCGCGGGCCGCACCGGTTGCACCAGCCGCAGCCGGTGCCGCTCCACCCGGGCGACCGGGATGCCCAGCAGCGGGACGCAGGCCAGCACCAGCAGGCCCACGCCCACCACCGAGAGCAGGATCCCGGCCGACACCAGCACGACCAGGGTCAGCAGCAGCCCCAGACCGAACAGCGCGCCTCCCAGCAGGTGCAGCCAGCACCGCAGTGGCCAGGTCGAGAACAGGAACTCCGCCGGCCGCCGGCCGAGCGCCCGCCGGACGGCGACGCCCGGCACCGCCGTCCCGTCCACCGCGGCCGTCCCGTCCGCCGCGGCCGTCCCGTCCACCGCGGCCGTCCCGTCCGCCGCGGCCGTCCCGTCCACCGCGGCCGTCCCGTCCGCCGCGGCCGTCGCGTCGGCCTCATCCGTGAGGGACATCCGGTGCCTTTCCGTCCGATGATCGTCAAGAACCCTAGCCCGGATGACCGGCCCCGTCGGTAGGGAAAACCCACCCCCCGCCCCGGGCGCCGGGCGGCCCCGGGTCCGCCTGCGCCCCGATGCCGATGCCGGTGGTGGTGGCGAGCGCCGGCGATGCCCTGTCATCACCCTCCGCTCCGCCGTTGGCCGTTGGCCGTTGGCCGTCCGGTGTCCGGCGAACCGTCGGATCCACCGGCGGCCCACCCCGGCCCGCCGTGGTCGGGGAAACCCGACCACGGAGTCTCGACCTACCTGTCATGACCGTGCCCCCCGATCCGGCTGGAATGAAGGCGTGCCGAAACGACTGGTGGGAGCATCGATGACGACGACCCGGCCCGGATCCAAGGGAGTTGTGCCGTCCGGCGGTCGCGCCGGACGGCGCGCGCTCGGGACCGCCGGCTGGCTCGGCGCGGCCGGCTTCGCGACCGCCCTCGCCACCTTCTCCACCCTGACGCCGCACCGCGTCTGGGGCTGGTGCGCCGCCGCCGGCTACCTGGCGGCCGGCCGGCGCGGGGGGCGCGGACCGGGCGGGCCGGGGCGGGCTGGGGGTTGCGTTGGTGATCC
>NZ_JBHWBZ010000028.1:0-3219 GCF_042735475.1 Kitasatospora sp. NPDC059577
CGAACTCCACCACCCCACCGCCGACACCGTCCTGGACCGCATGCGCCGCTTCGACGCCAAGGGCCGCACCAGCTGACGCTCCGACAGCCCGAAGCCCCGAAGCCACCCGCCCCCCGAACACCCCAGGACTGACAACCCCTCATGTTCCGCACCGCATTGCGCAATGTGCTGGCCCACAAGGGCCGACTGCTCATGACGACGCTGGCCGTCATGCTCGGCACCGCCTTCGTGGCCGGCACACTCGTCTTCACCGACACGCTCGGCAGCGCGCTCAGGTCCCAGAACTCCAAGAGCTACACCGACATCGCCGTCACGGTCAGCGACCGGGAGGCGGTCGGCCGCGGCTACGACCACGGCGGGAAGGCCGGCACCGGCCGGACCCTCACCGAGGACACCCGCCGGGCCGTCGCCGCGCTGCCCGGCGCCGCTGACGCGCGCGGCGTCGTCAGCGGCTTCGCCGGCATCGCCGACAAGAAGGGCGCGCTGATCGGCAACGGCTTCTCCACCACCGGCACCAACTACGTGCCGGGCGCCGACGGAACCGACCCGCGCTACCCGCTGGTCGAGGGCCGCGGCCCGAAGAACGCCACCGAGATCGCGCTGGACGCCAAGACCGCCGAGAAGGGCGCGTACAAGGTCGGCGACACCGTGCGGGTGGCCGTCAACGGCCCGGTGATGGAGCTCAAGCTCACCGGCACCCTGCGCACCAACGACCCGCGCGTCACGGCCGGCGGCTCGCTGGCCGCCTTCGACACCGCGACCGCCCAGCAGCTCTACCTCACGCCGGGCCGGTTCGGCGAGCTGGACGTCAAGGCCAAGCCGGGCACCGACGACTCCGCGCTGCTCGCCGCCGTCAAGCAGGCCGTCCCGCACGGCGACAACATCGACGCCCGGACCGGCCGCGAACTGGCCGACGAGCAGGACCGGATGATCCAGCAGGGCACCAAGGGCATGAGCACCGCCCTGCTGGTCTTCGCGGGCATCGCGCTCTTCGTCGGCATCTTCATCATCGCCAACACCTTCACCATGCTGGTCGCCCAGCGCACCAAGGAACTCGCGCTGCTGCGGGCCATCGGCGCCAGCCGCAAGCAGATCACCCGCTCCGTGAAGATCGAGGCGGTCCTGGTCGGCCTGACCGCCTCGGTGGCCGGCCTGGTGGCCGGCATCGGGATCGCCGCCGGGCTCCGGGCGCTGCTGAACGGCCCGATGGAGGCCAACCTGCCGGACGGCCCGCTGGTCATCGCCCCGGCCACGGTCGTCGCCGCGATCGCGGTCGGCGTCCTGGTGACCCTGGTCGCCGCCTGGCTCCCGGCCCGCCGCGCGTCCCGGATCGCCCCGGTGGCGGCGATGAGTTCCTCCGAGCAGCCCGCCACCCAGAAGAGCCTGGTGGTCCGCAACACCATCGGTCTGGTCTTCGCCCTGGCCGGCGCGGCCGGCCTGGCGGCGGGTGCGGCGAGCAAGGAGGTCAAGCTGGTCGGCGCCGGCGCGGGCGCCCTGCTGATCGGCGTGTTCGTGCTGACCCCGCTGCTGTCCCGCCCGCTGATCGCGCTGTTCGCCCCGCTGCTGCGCGGGCTGTACGGCACCCCGGGCCGGCTGGCCAAGGAGAACGCGATCCGCAACCCGCGCCGTACCGCGGCCACCGCCTCGGCGCTGACCATCGGCGTCACCCTGATCACCGCGCTGACCGTGGTCGGCGCCTCGGTGAACAAGGCCGTGGACAAGGCGACCGCGAGCGACCTCAAGGCCGACTTCACGGTCACCATGCAGAACTACTCGATGCTCTCCCCCGAGGTCGCCACCCAGATCGCCAAGGCGCCCGGCGTCAGCGCGATGAGCGTGGACCGCACCGTCCCCGTGACGATCGGTGCGGCCGGTGCGGCCGGAGCGGCCGGCGCCGACGGCCAGGAGGGTGCGGACGACGCGGACACCGAGTGGCTGACCGGCGTGGACGCCGCCACCATCGACCAGCTGGCGACGCTCAAGATCAAGGAGGGCGCCGCGGACGCCCTCAAGCAGGGCAAGGTGCTGGTGAGCGCCGGGAACTCCGGGACCAGCCGCTACAAGCTCGGCGAGACCCTCGCCTTCACCTACCCGGACGGCACCAAGGGCTCGCTGACCGTCGGCGGCATCCTGGAGTCCAGCAGCGCGCTGCACGGGATCGTCGCCCCCGACGCCGTGGTCGGCCCGCACGCCGCGCCGGGCACCGGCCCGAACAAGGTCCTGGTGAAGGGCACCGACGGCCCGACCGAGAAGCTGAAGCAGGCGCTGCGCGACGCGACCGGCGGCAACCCGCTGATCGCCGTCAAGGGCGAGAAGGACATCAAGGCGGAGAACCGCCAGATCGTCACCGACATCCTCACCATGATGTACGGGCTGCTCGGGATGTCCGTGGTGATCGCGGTGCTCGGTGTGGTCAACACCATGGCGATGTCGGTGTTCGAGCGCCGCCGGGAGATCGGCATGCTGCGGGCGATCGGCCTGGACCGGCTCGGCATCCGCCGGATGGTCCGCCTGGAGTCGCTGCTGATCGCGCTGTTCGGCGGGCTGGTCGGGGTCGTGCTCGGCGTCGTGGTCGCCTGGGCGGGCCTGCGCACCCTGGCGGACACCTTCAAGGGCATCACCACCGAGGTCCCGCCGGTGCAGATCCTCTCCTTCCTGCTCGCGGCCGCCGTGGTCGGCCTGCTGGCCGCCCTCTGGCCGGCGTACAAGGCGGCGAAGCTGGACATCCTGGGCGCCATCAAGAGCGAGTAGCCCGGGGCGTACGCGGAACGGGAGCCCCCGGGACGGTTCGGTCGAACCGTCCCGGGGGCTCCCGCGTGTCACGGCCCGGGGCCCGGCGTGTCACGGCTCGGGGCCCGGCGTGTCGGGCACCCCGGGCTCCGCGCCTCACGGCCCGGCGAACACCACGCCCTGGTCGGAGGGCTGCAGGCTGACCGTCGGCGCCGGCTGCGCGCCCGCCCCCGCGTCGTCGGTGCACGCGGTCGGCAGCCCGGCGGCGGCGAGCACCGTCAGTGCGGCGGCGGCGGTCCCGGCAGGCCTGCGAACGGTCATGGTCCCCCCATGGGTGGGTGATCGGCAGTTCCACCCCGGAGCACGGTGCCCGCGCCCGGGCGGGTGCCGGCCGTGACGCACTCAGGACGCACCCATGACGAAACGACACCGCCCCGGCCGGCGGGGGCCGGGCGGGGCGGTGCGGTGGGGGCGGACCGCCAGGTCAGG
>NZ_JBHWBZ010000028.1:3228-17724 GCF_042735475.1 Kitasatospora sp. NPDC059577
CGCGCCCCCGCCCCCGGGGGGGTCGCGCGGCGTCCCACCATCCAGCCCCCCCCTCCACAAACCCCCCCCCCCCGCCGCGGGGGGGGCGGGGCGGGGCGGTGCGGTGCGGTCGGACCGCCAGGTCAGGCGGCCAGGTCAGGCGGCCAGGCCAGGGCGGCCGGGTCAGGCGGCCGGCTTCGCCGTGACGGGCTGGGCGGGCCTGGTCTTGCTGCCCCCGCCGATGACGTTGAAGAACACGGCCAGCGTCGGGACGAGGTAGAGCAGCCAGACGACCAGCTGCAGCACCGTCGGGTCGGGCTGGAAGTTGAACACGCCCTTCAGCAGGGTGCCGTACCAGCTGTCCTTGGGGATGGTGCTGGAGATGTCGAAGGCCGTGCTGTGCAGGCCGGGCAGCCAGCCGGCCTCCTGCAGGTCGTGCACGCCGTAGGCGAGCACGCCGGCCGCGACGACGACCAGCATCGCGCCGGTCCAGGTGAAGAACTTGGCCAGGTTGATCTTCAGCGCGCCACGGTAGAAGAGCCAGCCGAGGACCACCGAGGTGAGCAGGCCGAGCGCGGCGCCGACCAGCGGGTTCCAGCCGTCGTCGGTGGCCTGCACGGCCGACCAGATGAACAGCGCGGTCTCCAGGCCCTCGCGGCCGACGGCCAGGAAGGAGGTGACCACCAGGGCCGTGGTGCCCATCGCGAGCGCGGCGTCCAGCTTGCCGTGCAGCTCGGTCTTGAGGTGCCGGGCGGTGCGCCGCATCCAGAACACCATCCAGGTCACCAGGCCGACCGAGATGATCGACAGCGAGCCGCCGAGCGCCTCCTGGGCCTCGAAGGTGAGCTGCGAGGAGCCGAACTGCAGCACCGCGCCGAAGGCCATCGAGAGGACGACGGCCGCGCCGACGCCGAACCAGACCGGCGGCAGTTTGTCCTTGCGGTCGGTCTTGACCAGGTAGGCGATCAGGATGCAGACGACCAGGCTGGCTTCGAGGCCCTCACGCAGGCCGATCAGGTAGTTGCCGAACACGCTGGCTCCCTGGGGGTGAAGAGGTGGTACGTACGGGGGTGGCGGCGGGTCAGCCGAACAGGGCCTGGCCCCACCACTCCCCCGGCTTGCGCACGCCCGCCGGGCAGGCGAAGTGGGCGGAGCCGACGTGCTGGATGTACTCGTTGAGCTTGTCGCTCGACGCCAGGCGGGTCTGCAGCGGCACGAAGGCCTTGCGGGTGTCGCGCTGGTAGGCGAGGAAGAACAGGCCGGCGTCCAGGCGGCCGAGGCCGTCGGTGCCGTCGGTGAAGGAGAAGCCGCGGCGCAGGATCATCAGGCCGCTGTTGGCGTCCGGGTGGGCGAGAGCGACGTGCGAGTCGGCGGGCATCGCCTTGAGGTCGGGCGCGTCGTGCTCCTTGGCCTTGCCGTACGGGGCACCCTCGCCCTTGGTGCGGCCGAAGACGTCCTCCTGCTCCTTGAGCGAGGTGCGGTCCCAGGTCTCGATGTGCATCCGGATGCGCCGGGCGACGAGGTAGGAGCCGCCGGTCATCCACTCGGGGCCGTCGCCGGGGGCGGCCCAGACGTGGTCGGCGAGCTTCCCGGTGTCGGTGCCCGCGATGTTGTGGGTGCCGTCCTTGAAGCCCATCAGGTTGCGCGGGGTCTGCGCGTCCGGGGTGGTGGAGGAGGTCTTGCCGAAGCCGAGCTGCGACCAGCGGATGCTGACGGTGCCCATGCCGATCCGGGCCAGGTTGCGGATCGCGTGCACGGCGACCTGGGGGTCGTCGGCGCAGGCCTGGATGCAGATGTCGCCGCCGCTGCGGCTCGGGTCGAGCTTGTCGCCCTTGAAGCCCGGCAGGTCGATCAGGGCCTCGGGGCGCTTGGCCTTGAGGCCGAAGCGGTCGGTCGGCTGCCCGTCCGGGCCGGCCTTCTCGAAGAGGCTCGGGCCGAAGCCGATGGTGAGGGTGAGCCGGGAGGCGGGCAGGCCGAGGGCCTCGCCGGTGTCGTCCGGCGGCGCCTCGGGCAGGCCGGTGGCGGCGCCGGTGCCGACCTCGCGGCCGCCGGTCATCGCGGCGGCCGCCTTGGTCCAGTCCTTGAGCAGCTTGACCAGGGAGTCCCGGGTGGCCTTCTCGGAGACGTCGAAGGCGGCGAAGTGCAGACGGTCCTGGACCGGGGTGGCGATGCCGGACTGGTGGTCGCCGTAGAACGGCACCTCGGCGCCGGCCGGGGCGGCGGCCGCCGGGGCGGGGTCGTCCTGGTTGGTGGCCGCGGCGACCGAGCCGACGGCCGCGGCGCCGAGCGCGACGCCCGCGCCGGCCCAGCCGATGACGGCGCGACGGCTGACGGCGCCCTTGGTCGCGGTGGCGTCGGCGGTGGCCGGCGTCCCGTTCTGCTGCTCGTTCTCGGCGTCCATCGGTGGGCTGGCCCTTCTCGGTGCTGAACTGCTCGGGGTGCTCGACTGCTGTGGTGCTGGACTGCTGTGCGCCGGCTCACGGATGCCGCGGCGACCGGTTCGGGCCGCCGCGGCGTCGGTGGGGTGGTGCCGGGTGCGCGTGGTCGGTTACTTGACGACCACGGCGGCGGCCAGCTTCGACAGCGGCTCGCCCAGCGAGTTGACGGCGTCGGAGAAGGTCTTGCGCTCGGCCTCGGTGACCTTGTCGTAGGAGGTGAAGGTGCCGTCGGCCTGCTTGTACTTGGCGAGCAGGGCGTTGATGGCGGCGAACTCGGAGTCCAGCGTCTTGGCCAGCTCCGCGTCCTTCTCGGAGGCGACCGGCTTCAGCAGCTCGTAGGCCTTCTGCGCGCCCTCGACGTTGGCCTGGAAGTCGGCCAGGTCGGTGTGGCTGTAGCGGTCCTCCTCACCGGTGATCTTGTTGGTGGCGACCTCGTCCAGCAGCTCCTTGGCGCCGTTGGCCATGCTGGTCGCGGTGATCTCGGCGGCGGGGATCTTCGCCTGCCAGTCCTTGAGGTCGTTGACCAGCTGGTCGGCGAGCTTCTTCTCGTCGTCGCCGATCCTGGCGTCGGCCCAGAGCGACTTCTCCAGCTTGTGCCAGCCGGTCCACTGCTGGCCGGCCTCGACCTTGTCCTCGCGGGTGTCGGTCTTGGGGTCGACGTCGCCGAAGCTCTCGGCGACCGGCTCGGTGCGCTCCCAGCCGGTGCGCGAGGCCGCGAACAGCGACTTGGCCTTCTCCAGGTCACCGGCCTTGATCGCGTCGGCGAAGGCTTGGACGGCCGGGATGGTGGCGTCGGCCTGCTGCTGGGCGTAGGTGCGGTAGGCGTCGACGGCGGCGGCCAGGCGCGGGTCGGCCGGGGCGGCACTGCCGCTGCCGCCGGACACGGTGATCTTCTGGCGGATGCCGTCGCCGACCATGCCGGGCTTGCAGGCGATCTCGTACGAGCCGGCCTTGATCTCGGCGTTGATGCTGGCCTTGGTGCCGGGGCCGATGTTCTCGCGCTCGGTGATGATCTTGTCGCCGTCGCCGTAGACGTAGACCTCGGTGGTCTTGGAGCCCTTGTTGCTGATGTCCAGCACGACGTGGCCGGCCGGGAAGGTGGTCTTGGACACCTCGCACGCGGTGTCACTGGCGTTCACCGTGACCGCGTCGGAGGAGCCCGCCTTGTCGTCCTTCTTGGACGCGCAGCCGGCCAGGGTAGCGGTCGCCACGGCGAGGGTGAGCAGCGCGGCTGCGGTGGAACGGCGACGGGCGGACATGCGTGCTCCAACGGAAAAGGGCATGGGGGTGCCTCGGCAGTGCGGGGGCCGGCGGGGGGCGGGCCCCCGTCGTTAGCTAAGGCATACCTTACGTAAGGATGTCTCAACGTCCACACCCACCCCCTGAACCGTTACCTTCCCGGTGTGCGGCGGGCGGCGGCCCGGGCCGTCCAGCGGCCCTCGTGGCGGCTGATCCGGATCGGGTGGCCGAAGGTCGCGCTGATCAGCTCGGTGGTCATCACCTCGTCCACCGGTCCGGCCGCCACGCACGCGCCGGCGCGCAGCAGCAGGGCGTGGGTGGTGCTCTCCGGCAGCTCCTCCAGGTGGTGGGTGACCAGCACGCTGGCCAGTTCCGGGTGCTGGTGGCGCAGCAGGTCCAGGCTGTCGAGCAGCAGCTCCCGGGCGGTCAGGTCCAACCCGGTGGCTGGCTCGTCGAGCAGCAGCAGGCGCGGGGCGGGCATCAGGGCGCGGGCGATCAGGGCCCGGCCGCGCTCGCCCTGGGAGAGGGTGGTCCACGGCGCCTCGGCCATCGCGCCCATGCCGAGCGTCTCGATCAGCCGCTCGGCCCGCTCCAGCACCTCCGGGGCCGGCTTGCGGTGCAGCTCGGGCTCGATGGTGTTGGTGTGCCCGGTGAGCACGACCTCGCGGACGGTCAGCGGCGAGCGCAGCGGGTGGCGCGGGTTGACGTGCCCGAGGTGGGAGCGCAGCTCGCGGATGTCGACCCGGCCGAGCCGGCCGCCGAGCACGTCCACCTCGCCCCGGGTCGGGTGGGAGACCGCGCCGAGCAGCGCGAGCAGGGTGGACTTGCCCGCCCCGTTGGGGCCGAGCAGCGCCCAGTGCTCGCCGGGCCGGATGTCGAGGGTGATGCCGCGCAGCAGGTGGCGGCCGTCGCGCACGACGTCCACGTCCCGGGTGCGCAGCAGTGGGCCGTCGAAATGCTCACTCATGGGGCAATGCTCTCCGATCGCGGCGCCGGGCGGGCCGGCGCCCTCCGTCCGCATGCAGAGTACAACCGTCGGCCCGGGCGGGGCCGGGCCGTCCGAAGGGTGGACTAGCCAGAACCCTGTTGCCCGAGGGGAGTTGGGAGGAGGATCGTGCCTCCGAGGGGACCAGGGGACAAGGGGGAGGCGGGATGACGGTGGATGCCGAGCGGACCGGGACACTGCACGGGCTGGTCGAGGAGCAGGCGCGCCGGGCACCGGCGGCGGTGGCCGTGCGCTGCGGCGAGCGCGAGCTGACGTACCGGGAACTGGACGGGCGGGCGGACCGGCTGGCCGCCGTGCTGGCGGAGCGCGGGCTGGGCCCGGGCGGCCGGGCGGCCGTCGCGCTGGGCCGGGGCACCGAGGTGTACGTGGCGCTGCTGGCGGTGCTGAAGACGGGCGCGGCGTACGTGTCGCTGGAGCCGACCGCACCGGACGCGCTGCTGCGGCACCTGCTGGCCGACGCCGCGCCGGACGTCCTGGTGACCGAGGAGGAGCACCGGGTACGGCTGGCGGACGCGGGCGGGGTGCAGCTGGTCTGCGTCGACACGGCGGCGGACGCGAAGGCGCCGTTCGCACCGCCCGGGGTCGGCCCGGACGACCTCGCCTGCGTCTTCTACACCTCCGGATCGACCGGCCTGCCCGTCGGCGCGCTGGTCGAGCACCGCAATCTGCTGGCCGCGTACGAGGGCTGGCGCGAGGTGTACGGGCTGACCGCCGGGGACCGCGTCCTGCAGACGGCGAGCCTGGAGTTCGACGTCTTCACCGCCGACTGGGTCCGGGCGCTGTGCACCGGCGCCACCCTGGTGGTCACCCCGTTCAACCTCACCCTGGACCGCACCGCCGACCTCGGCGCGCTGCCCGCCCTGGTGACCGCCGAGCGGATCACCGTCCTGGAGCTGAACGTCCGCACCGCGCGCCGGCTCACCGCCCTGCTGGCCTCGACCGGCACGGGCCTGCCCGGGGTGCGGCTGCTCACCGTCGGCGCCGAGAAGTGGTACCTGGACGAGCAGTTGGGCCTGCAGCGGCTGCTCGGCGAGGGGACCAGGGTGCTGAACGTCTACGGCCTGGCCGAGGCCACCGTGGACAGCACCTACTTCGACGCGCAGGGCACCGCCGCCGCCGACGGCGCCGAGCGGGTCTCGCTGGTCGGCCGGCCCTTCCCCGGGACCCGGGTGTACGTCCTGGGCCCGAACGGCACCCCCGCCAAGCACGGCATGACGGGCGAGATCGCGATCGGCGGCGCCGGCCTGACCCGCGGCTACCTCGGCCGGCCCGAGGACACCGCCCGCCGCTTCGTCCGCGCGGACTTCGACCCGGACGGCCGGGTGCTGCTGACCGGCGACCTCGGGGTGCTGCGGGCGGACGGCGTCCTGGAGTTCACCGCCCGGGCCGCGACGGTGGTCGGCCCGCTCGGCGCGCAGTCGCCGATCGGTGTGCTGGCGCGGGTTCGGGCCGCGGTCCACGCGGAGGGTGCGCTGCGCGGGCATCCGGCGGTGCGGGAGGCGGCCGTCGTCGAGGTGGAGCCGGTGCCGGGGAAGCGGCAGCTGGTGGGCTACGCGGTGACCGAGCCGGGCGCGGACGGGGCGGACGGCTGGTCGCTCTCCCAGTACCTGGGGACGGAGCTCAGGGGCCGCACGGCGCCCGTCGCCGTCGTCCCGGTGGCCGAGCTGCCGCGCACCCGGGCGGGCAAGCTGGACCGCACGGCCCTGCCGCTGCCCGCTCCGCCGGAGCACACCGCGCCGCGCTCCGCCAAGGCGGGGAGCCGGAGCGGCAAGGGCGGTGGCAAGGCCGGGGGCGCGGGCTCCGGGGACTCGCGCTTCGTGAACGGCTGCGCGGCGGTCTTCTGCACCGTGCTGTTCGCCGCGGGCGCCTGGGCGGCGACCTACGCGCTCTTCCCCGGTGCGACCGACGTCAGCGGCGTCCCCGCCCCGTACGACTCCCTGTTCCGGCTGCTCTACCTGTGCGAGAACCTCGCGTTCGGCGCCGGGGTCGTGTACCTCGCCAGTGGATTCGAGGCCGTCCAGCGGCTGGGCCGGCCGCGCCGGCTGTCGGTGCTGACCCATCTGTCGATCACCTGGCTGCTGGTCAACTGGTGCCCGCAGGACAACCTCTACCGGCTCACCCGGGCCACCGACTGGCCGCGTGAGGCGGCACTGGTGTTCGCGTTCAACATCCCGCTGATGCTGGCGGCGCTGGTGCTGGTCCGCTTCGTGGTCTGGCGGCCGCCGGTCGGGAAGGCGTGACGGCGGCTCACCTGAGCGCCTCGAACATCCCGGCCAGCCCGTGGTTCGCGGCCGCGACCAGGGCCTCGGCGGCGTCCAGCGCCTCGGCGTCCGGCCCGGCGAGGGCGAGGCCGACGAAGGGTTCGGGCTCGTGGCAGGCCGTCGGGATCAGCGGGAGCAGGGTGACGCCGAGCCGGGCGCAGCGCGGCCGCAGCCGTTCCAGGTGGTCGTGCAGCGCGGCGGGGGCGAGCCTGGCACCGAGCGGCATCCCGTCCAGGGTGCGGACCAGGTGGCCCGGGCCGCGCACCTCGTCGAGGCGGGCGGCCAGGGCGAAGGCGACGGCGGGGCCGGTGAGCCGCAGGTTGATCTCGGTGGGGGCGAGCCGGCGTTCCCGGTCGGTGACGAAGTCGACGTCGTACCAGCCGCGGTAGCCCTCGGCGGCGAGCCGCTCCCCCACCGCCAGGGTGAACCGGCGGGCGGTCGCGGCGGCGCCCTGCGGCACCGCGCCGGGGCCGACGGTGACGCCCTGGTAGCGGGTGCCGGCCACGTCCATGGCGCCCGCGCCGACCGGGTGGACGGTGCCGTCGGGGCCGATCACGGCGTCGTGGGTGAGGTCGCGCAGCCGGGCGGCCGGGCCCGGGTCGACGTGCTCCTCCAGCAGCAACGGGCCGTCGGGCGGCAGCACTTCGGTGCGGACCAGGCGCCGCAGCAGGGCCGCGCCGCCGCCTGCGGAGAGCAGTTCGGCGGGCTCGACCACGACGGTGCCGTAGCCGCCGACGCCGTAGGGGCTCTTCAGTACGGTGGTCAGGCCGCGGGCGGCGAGCGCGGTGAGCCGGCGGGCGGCCCGGCGCCGCCCCTCCGGGCGTTCCTGGTGCGGGAGGCGGATGCCCGGGTGGTCGGGGGCCAGGGCGGCGAACAGGTCGTGCGCGGCGGCCTTGGACTCGTAACGGCGAATGGCGGCCAGTTCGGGCCCTTCGCCCTGCGCGGCCGTCCGCCCCCACCGCACCACCGGTGCGCCGGAGTCGGCGATCCGCGCGGTCAGGGCGGGGCGGGCGGCCAGGGCCTCGGCCACCGTGCGGTCCGCCGCCACGCCGCCGTGCACCTCGACCGGGCCCCAGGCCAACTCCCGAGCCAGCCAGTCGGTCCACTCGGGGGCGACCTCGGCGGGCAGCACCAGCAGCGTCGGTTCGGGGCTGTAGCCGACGGCCAGACAGGCGTAGTGGTTCGCCTGCCGCAGCCGTCGCAGGCGCTGTGCGGCGTCCATGCCGGGGGCGAAGAACTGCGCGTTGAAGTCCGCGACGTCCCCCACGTGGACCGCCGCCCGCCCGCCGGTCCAGGCCCCCACCCATCCGTCCATGGGGCGGAAGCCTAGGCGTTGCGCCGTCCCGGCGCGCGGGTTTCCGGGAGCGGGGCGGCGGGCCACGCCGGAGTAGTCGATCGTCACGACGGGACTGTGGACCGCTTGTTAACTTCTGATCATTTTTGACTGCCCAAGGACACAACTTGGCAAAGTTATGACCTTTCCTCTAGCTCGACCTGACTGATCGCCGTCAATCTCTGACCAGCTCCTATCCCTGCAGCTAACCCCCACTGGAGTCAGAGTGACCCCCACGTCCTCCTTCCGCCGTGCCCGCGTGGCCGGAGCCATCGCGATCGTCGCCGCCCTCGCCGGCGCGACCGTCCCCGCCGCCACGGCCTCCGCCGCGTCCGACCCGCGCGGCGCCGCGATATCCCAGGCCCGCGCCAACGTCGCCCACAACGCGGCGGTCTTCGGCTTCGGCGCCGGCCAGGACCTCGTGCTCAAGGACGTCGTGCTCGACGCCGACGGCACCTCGCACGTCCGCTTCGACCGCACCTACCAGGGCCTGCCCGTGGTCGGCGGCGACCTGGTCGTCCACCAGGACGCCAAGGGCAAGTTGAAGGACACCTCGCGCGCGGCCGCCCACGACGCCGCCGTGAAGTCGACCACCCCCAAGGTCGCCGCGCAGCACGGCGCCGCCGACGCGCTCTCCGCCGCCCCGGACGTCCGGGACGCCGTCAGCACCCCCGAGCTGGTCGTCTGGGCCGCCGACGGCACCCCGCGCCTCGCCTGGCGCACCACCGTCGAGGGCACCGGCGAGCACGGCCAGCCGGCCGGCAAGGTCGTCGTCACCGACGCCACCACCGGCGAGCAGATCGAGGCCTACGACGCCGAGCACCAGGCCTCCGGCACCGGCAACTCGGAGTACACCGGCACGGTCACCGTCGACACCACCCCGGTCAGCGGCGGCTACACCCTGACCGACCCGGTCCGCGGCCACGTCACCAAGGACGCCCACAACCTGTCGTCGAGCTCGGTCAAGGCCTCCTCGGGCACCGCCTTCACCAGCACCACCAACGTCTGGGGCGACGGCAAGAAGTTCTCCACCGACCGCTCCACCGCCGCCGTCGACGCCCACGCCAACACCGCCTGGACGTACGACTACTACAAGAACACCTTCGGCCGGAACGGCATCAAGAACGACGGCAAGGGCGCCACCGTCTTCGTCCACGTCGGCACCAACTGGGACAACGCCCAGTGGTCCGACGCCTGCTTCTGCATGATGACCGGCGACGGCGACGGCAGCCACGACCCCGAGCAGGTCGACCTCGACACCATGGGCCACGAGATGACCCACGGCGTCACCAGCGCCACCGCCAACCTGCGCTACAGCGGCGAGTCCGGCGGCCTCAACGAGTCCACCAGCGACATCTTCGGCACCATGGTCGAGTGGTACGCCAACAACAAGGTCGACACCCCCGACTACCTGTTCAGCGACCAGTCCACCCCGCCGTGGCTGCGCCGCTTCGACAAGCCCTCGCTGGACGGCGCCTCGGCCGACTGCTGGAGCAGCTCGGTCGGCAAGCTGAACGTGCACAACTCCTCCGGCGTCGGCAACCACTGGTTCTACCTCGCCAGTGAGGGCAGCGGCAGCAAGACCATCAACGGCTTCACCTACAACAGCCCCACCTGCAACAGCTCCACGGTGACCGGCATCGGCAACCAGAAGGTCGCCAAGATCTGGTACCGCGCGCTGACCGTGTACATGACCTCCACCACCAACTACAAGGGCGCCCGCGCCGCCTCGCTGAGCGCCGCCAAGGACCTCTACGGGGCGACCAGCACCGAGTACAAGGCCGTCGCGGCGGCCTGGAGCGGCGTCAACGTCAACTGACGCCCGGGGCGATGGGGTTCGGCGCTCTAGGGCTTGTCTGACAATTCCCGCCGCGCGCAGCGAATTGTCAGACAAGCCCTAGTGGTCGAACCCCACGTGGCAGTGGTCGTGGTGGGTGTCGTCGGTGAAGAACAGGTTGCCGGCGCCCGGGACCACCACCGGACCGCCCACGTTGTAGGAACCGGCGGCGGCCGCGTCCCGCATGAAGGACGCGATCAGCTGCCGGGGCGTGGCCGCGTCCACCACGGCCATGCCGTCGATCCGCCAGACGTCGAAGGCCCGGCCCAGCGGATGGTCGCTGGGCCGGGTCGTCCCGAAGACGTCCAGCGGGTGGCCGGTCCGCACCACGCTCACCGAGAGCGTGTACGGGCCGGCCAGCCGCAGCATCGCCTCCGGCACACTGTCGTGGAGGGTGCCGCTGCGCAGGTCGGCCGCGGCCTCGGGCGGCAGCTCGATCCGCGGCTCGGCCAGCACCCGGGCCACCGCCGCCGGCGGTGAGGCGGCCGCCGGGCCGGCGACGCCCGGGTGCAGCTCGGTGACGGTCCAGCGCGGCTCGGCCCGGCTCAGCCGGACGTCCACGGTCGTGCCGCCCTCGGCCACCGAGCCGTCCGGGCTCCGGGTCCACTGCCGGCACACCACCAGCACGCTCGCCGAGTCGGCGAGGATCCCGCCGTACTGGGCGACGATCACCTCCAGGCTCGCCTCCGGCGCCGCCGGGGCCAGCGGGCCCGCCTGGTCGGCCAGCGCGGGCGGCAGGCCGAGCGCCGCCACCCGGGCCCGGGCCGCCTCCACGCCCTGCCCGCCGGGCGGCCAGGCGCCGAGCGCGGCCACCAGTTCGACGGCGCGGCGCTTCACGTCGGGCTGGATCTCGGACGGGCCGGGCTGCCAGAGCGGCGGCTGAGGCAACGGGGTGGGCGTCGCGGTCGGCATCGGGCTCGTCGGCGTCGGGCTCGTCGGCATCGGCGTGCCGCTCGGTGCGCCGGGCGTCGTCGCGCCCGGACTCGGCCCCGCGGCCCGCGGCCCGCCCCCGCTCGTGCAGCCCGCCGCACCCAGCACCAGGGCCGCCGCGCCCGCCCTCAGCACCGTGCGCCGGTCCGCGCCCGGGCCGCCCCCGGCGAGCGTCCGGAGGTCAGTCGTACGGCCGGTCGGACGGTCGGACGCCGGGCCGGACCCCGGGCCGGACATGCGGTCTGCCGTGCGGTCGGTCATGCCGTCAGTATGCGACCCGGGGCACCGCGGGCGGCGGAGGCGGCGGCAGCGGCGGAGGTGGAAGCAGCGGCGAAGGCAGAGGCCGGCCGCTGCGACCGAGGGGCAGGCGACGGGGCGTCAGTCCAGGCGGCGGATCGGTTCGCCCGCCAGGAAGGCCACGATGTCCTCCACCGCCTCGCCGTAGTAGCGCCGGTAGTTGTCCCGCGAGACGTAGCCGAGGTGCGGGGTGGCCAGCAGCCGGGGCGCGGTGCGCATCGGGTGGTCGGCGGGCAGCGGCTCGATGTCGAAGACGTCCACGGCGGCGCCCGCGATCGCTCCGCCGGTGAGCGCGGCGAGCAGCGCGTCCTGGTCGACGATCGCCGCCCGGGAGGTGTTGACCAGGTAGGCCCCGGGCCTCATCAGGGCGAGTTCGGCCGCGCCGACAAGTCCCCGGGTGCCCTCGTTCGAGGCGAGGTGGATCGACACGAAGTCGCTGCCGCCGAGCAGTTCCTCCTTGGTGGCGGCGCGGCGCACGCCCGCCGCGGCGGCCCGTTCGTCGGTCAGGTTCCGGCTCCAGGCGATCACGTCCATGCCGAAGGCGCGCCCGACCTCGGCGACCCGGCTGCCGATCTTCCCGAGGCCGAGCAGTCCGAGCACCCGGCCGTGCAGGTCGGCGCCGACCGTGCTCTGCCAGGGGCCGCCCTCGCGCAGCGCGGTGTTCTCCCGGACGAGGCCGCGGGCGAGTCCGAGCAGCAGCGCCCAGGTCAGCTCGACCGGCGGGGTGGAGGAGCTGGCCGTTCCGCAGACGGTCACACCGTGGGCCCGGGCGGCCGCGTAGTCGATCACCGAGTTGCGCATGCCGGAGGCGATCAGCAGTCTGAGCTTCGGCAGCCGGGCGAACAGCGAGGCCGGGAAGGGCACGCGTTCGCGCAGGGTCACGACGATGTCGAAGTCGGCCAGGTCGGCGGCCAGTTCGTCCTCCGAGCCGGCGTGCTCGCGGAAGGCGGTCAGCGAGACCCGGCCGGCCAGCGGCGACCAGTCCACGATGCCGGAGGCGACGTCCTGGAAGTCGTCGAGGAGGGCGCAACGGAGAACCCGAGGTGTCATGCCCGCACTCTCCCAGACGCGGTCCGGTGCCCGGCGCGCCAGGCCCCCCTCGGAGCCGCGGTCTGCGAGATTGGCCGGTGGGGGGACCACCGGCACGGACCCCAGGGAGACCCACCATGGCCAGGCTCACGCTCACCACCTTCCTCACCCTCGACGGCGTCATGCAGGCCCCCGGCGGCCCGGAGGAGGACCGGGCCGGCGGCTTCCCGTACGGCGGCTGGCTGGCGCCGTTCTTCGACCCGGACACGGACCGGTTCATCGGTGAGGTGTTCGAGCGTGCGCAGGCCTTCCTGCTGGGGCGGCGGACGTACGAGATCTTCGCCGGGTTCTGGCCCGGGATCACCGACCCGGCCGACGCGGTGGCCGCCAGGCTGAACGGCCTGCCCAAGTACGTCGCCACCCACACCCTCACCGACCCGCGGTGGCAGCACACCACGCTGCTCGGCGGGGACGTCCCGGCCGAGGTCGCCCGGCTGAAGGAGCGCCTCGACGGCGACGGCGAGTTGCAGATCCACGGCAGCGGCGCCCTGGCGCGCACCCTGATGGGCCACGACCTGATCGACGAGTACCACCTGCTGGTCGCACCGGTGGCGCTCGGCGCAGGCATCCGGCTGTTCCCCGAGGGCGGCCCACCGACCGCCTTCGAGCTGACCGCCTCCCGCGTCACCGCCTCGGGCACCGCGCTGCTGAGCTACCGCCCCACCGGGCGGCCGGCCTTCGGGGACTTCACCCGGGCGTAGCCGGCCTCCCGGACTCCCGGACTCCCGGACTCCCGGACTCCCGGGCTCGCGGGCTCCCGGACTCCCGGGCTCGCGGCTGGCCGGCCGGCCTCACGCACCCGTGGGTGCATCGGCCTCGGGGGCCGCAGGCCGTAGCCGACCCCGGTCCGCGCGATCCAGGACGGCTCGCCGGGCTTCGCCCTCAGGGCGGTCATCGGGTGCCGCAGCTCGTGGGGGTGGAACGGGGCGCCGTAGTCACGCCACACGATCACGTACGGCTCGTGCGGGCCCTCCCCGGGTCGATCAGGCCGCGCAGCAGCGTGGCGTCGGCGCGGGTGAGGCGCGCTTCGCGGCCGTCGACGGTGGCGATCCGGGTGTCCGGGTCGCGGACGAGCCGACCCTCGAAGGCGGTCACCGGGCCCTGCGGCCCCGGCCCCGGGACCGGGACCGGCCCGTCTCCGAGCCGTTCCGCCGGGCTCCGGTCGTCCGCCGGTCGACCGTCTGCCGCGTTCTCCGTCTCCGGACCGGGCAGCCTAACCGGCGGCGCCGGACGGCGACCGGGCCGCGTTCCAACCGACCAGCTCCGCCGGGCGGTTGGTGATGATGCCGTCCACGCCCTCCTCCGCGAGGGCCTTCCAGCGGGCCGGCCGGTCGACCGTCCAGACGTTGACCGCGACCCCGGCGGCGTGCAGGTCCCGGACCACGCCGGGGCGCGCGGAGAGCGCGTCGTCCGAGGGGTTGTAGGCGGCCAGGCCGAGCTCGCGGGCGGTGCCGACCGGGTCGGTGTCCAGGGTGGCGCGGAGCAGGCCCAGCGGCAGTTCGGGGGCCAGTTCGCGGGTGTGGCGGAGGGCGTCCACCTCGAAGCTCTGGACAAGGACCCGGTCGGTCATGCCGTGGTCGCGCACCTCGCGCACGATCCGGGCGACCTCGTCCCGGGTGTGCGGCCCCTTGATCTCCAGCAGCAGCTTGCCGCCCCTGGTGCGCAGGTCCTCCAACTGGGCGGCGAGGGTCGGCAGCCGGGTGCCCGCGTAGGCCGGGGCGAACCAGGAGCCGGCGTCCAGCGCGTCCAGCTGGGCGGCGGTGAGGTCGCGGATCCGGCCGGTGCCGTCGGTGGTGCGGTCGACGGTGTCGTCGTGCAGCACGTACGGGACGCCGTCCTTGCTGGGCTGGACATCGTCCTCGATCCACTCGGCGCCCGCCCGGCGGGCCACCTCGTCGGAGACCAGGGTGTTCTCGGGCGCCGCCGAGGAGGCCCCGCGGTGCGCGTACACGGTCGGCGGCGCACCGGCCGCGCTGGGCCGGACGTGGGGGGGGGGGGGGCGGGGGCGGGGGGCGCCCCCCGCGCGCGGGGGCGCGCGCCGGAGCGCGCGCGCGCCGGGGAGCGCGCGGGGGAGAGAGAGAGGGCGC
>NZ_JBHWBZ010000028.1:17734-34731 GCF_042735475.1 Kitasatospora sp. NPDC059577
GGCGGGCGGCGCGCGGGGCGCCGGCGCGCGGGCGGCGGGGGGGGGCGCCCCCCGCCCGCCGGGCCCCCCCCGGGCCCCCGGCGGACCCCCGCCCCCCCCCCCCCGGCCCGCCGGGCGCCCCGGTGAGCGTGACCGCGCCGAGGGCGGCGCCGAGCAGCCCGGCGAGGAGGCCGGTCCGGCGACGGCGAGGGGGCAGGACGTACGGCGGGTGCCGCATCGGTGTCATGCCCCGCACGCTACGGCGGTCGGGGCGGATCCGCCGCCCCGACACCGGACACCCGGGTGACCCCGCGGTCTCCGGGGAGCGCGCCGTCACCCCGCCCCCAAGGGCGCCAGCAGGACCTCCGCCGACGCCGTCCGCGCGTACAGCACCGACCGTCCGGCGCGGTGGGCGGTGACCAGACGGGCGTCCCGCAGGGCCGTCAGGTACTGGGACACCGCCGCGGGCGACAACCCGGTCCGCCGCGCGAGGTCGGTCGTCGACGCCGGGGCCGCCAGCTCGGTCAGCAGCCGGGTGCGGGAGCGGCCGAGGACGGCGGCCAAGGCCTCGGTGCCGGCCGCCGGCGCGGTCGCCCACAGGCTGCCGATCCCGCGCGCCGGGTAGGCGAGCTGGAGCGGGTCCGGCGGGGCGAGGCGGGTGTAGAGCGCCGGTCCGGTGAAGGCGGACGGGATCAGCAGCAGACCCGCCCCGGCCGTGCGGCCCGGCAACGGGCGGGTGCGGTGGCGCAGCCGCAGGGTGTCCTCCGTCCAGCGGAGTTCGGCGTGCAGGTCGTTCAGCACCCGTGCCGAGCCGTGCTCGGCGGCCTGCCGGGCGCGGTGCAGCACGTCCGCGTCCAGGACGGCCCGGATCCGCGCCCAGTACGGGGCGAGCGCGAGCTCCCAGTACGCCTCGACGGCCTCGGTGAGCCGGCCCAGGCCGCCCGCCGGGTCGCCGTACAGGGCGCGCAGCCGGGGGCCCAGCCGGCCCCCGCCGTCCCGCAGCCGGTCGAGGTCGCGGCGGACCCGCTCGGCCGGGGTGGCCCGGATCGCCGCCAGTTCCTCCGCCAGTGCGGGGGCGGGCCCGGCCGGGGCCGGGTTGATGAAGTCCGGCACGTACCCGGCGGGCGGGACGAGCTCGGCCAGCAGCGCGTACGCCGGGCCGAGCGCCGCCAGCCGGGGGCGCACCTGCTCCGCCCAGGGCCGGTGGACGGGGTGGGCGAGGCCCGAGCGCAGCAGCCGCAGGCTCGGGCCGACCTCCCACATCGGGGAGACCGCGAAGCGCATCCGCGCCAGGTCGCCCGCCGTGAACGACAGCTCGGCCGCCAAGGCCCACCCCCATGGATTCACACATGTCCGAATCGTTGGCGGTCAGGCTAGTGCAGCAACGATCATGATCGGCATGACTTCGGAGACCACTGCCCCCACCACGCCCCTCACCGCCGCCGCCTCGACCCCCGTGACCACCTCCCCCACCACGCCCCTCACCGCCGCCGCCTCCGGTACCTGGACCCTCGGCGACCGCGCCGTCCACCGCATCGGCTTCGGCACGATGCGCCTGCCGCAGACCGGCCCGGCGCTGGTCCCGCACGCCGTGCCGCGTGACCGCGAGCAGGCCCTACGGGTGCTGCGCCGCGCGGTCGAACTCGGCGTCAACCACATCGACACCGCCGCCTTCTACTTCTCCCCGCTGCGCTCCGCCAACGAGTTGGTCAACCAGGCGCTCGCGCCCTACACCGACGACCTGGTGATCGCCACCAAGGTCGGCCCGGGCCGCGGCATCGACGGCCACTGGGTGGAGCACGCCCGCACCCCCGAGCAGTTGCGCGCCCAGGTCGAGCAGAACCTGCGCCAGCTCGGCCGCGACCACCTCGACCTGGTCAACCTGCGGATCCTCGGCACCGACTCCGTCGCCGAACGCTTCGGCGCGCTGGCCGAGTTGCGCCAGGCCGGGCTGATCCGCCGGCTCGGACTCTCCAACGTCCACCCGCACCAGCTGGCCGAGGCGCGGTCCATCGCGCCCGTGGTCTGCGTCCAGAACCCGTACGGCATCGGCGCCTCGGCCGCGCAGGACGAGGTGCTGCGCCTCTGCGGCGAGCTGGGCATCGCCTTCGTCCCCTTCTACGCGATCGCGGGCGCGGGGCGGGAGGACGGCGCCGGCGTGGCCGAGCCCGACCAGGTGCGGGCGGTCGCCGAGGCCCGCGGGGTGAGCACCGCGCAGGTGCGGCTGGCCTGGACGCTGCACCGCGGCCCGCACGTCCTGGCCATCCCGGGCACCGGCGACGTGGCGCACCTGGAGGACAACATCGCCGCAGGCGCCCTGCGGCTGTCGGCCGAGGAGCTGGCCCTGCTCGACCAGGCCCACACGGCCGCGGCCCGGACCAGCTGAGTCGCGGGCGGCCGCGGCCCGCCCCGGTCGCCCCTCACCGGCCCTCACCAGGCGTCCCTCACCGGGCGGGGCCGGAACCAGGCGCCCCGCACCGGGCGGGGCCGGAACCGGGCGGGCCCGGCCGGCGTCACTCCGGGATGACCTGACAGCGATCATCATCGAGGAGACCCGGAGCATGACCGAACTCGCCACCCGTTACCTCTATCTGGCCCGCCACGGCGAGGCCGCGCCCGACGGCAGCGGGCTCAGCGACACCGGACGCCGGCAGGCCGTCCTGCTCGGCCGGCGGCTGGCGGGCCGGCCGATCACCGCGGTGCACCACGGCCCGCTGCCCCGGGCCGCGCAGACCGCGCACCTGGCCGCGGAGCAACTGGGCGGTGTGGAGCCGACGGTGTGCGACGAGGCCGGGGACTGGGTCCCGTACCTGCCCGAGCGGGCCGAACTCCCCCCGGACAGCGCGGACTTCCTGCTGACGTTCCTCTCGCACGCCACGCCGGAGGAGTGCGAGAGCGGTGCGGTGCTGGCGCCGCGAGCGGTCGAGCGGTTCACCGGCCCGGTGGCGGGCCGCGAGGAGCGGCACGAGCTGGTGGTCACCCACGCCTTCCTGGTGGCCTGGCTGGTCCGGCACACCCTGGACGCCCCGGCCTGGCGCTGGCTCGGCCTCCACGTCGCCAACGCCGGCCTGACCGTTCTGCGGTACGCGCCCGGCCGACCGCCGGCCGTCCTGCTGCTGAACGACCAGGGCCACCTTCCGGAGGAGCTGCGCTGGACGGGCTTCCCACCGGAGTTCCGCTGCTGATCGGGCCCTCCGGCCGGTTGCTGATCCACCGTCGACAGAAATATGCAGACCGGTCTACTATCGGCCCCATGGGAGTCAAGGGCGAGGAGACCCGGGCCCGGCTGATCGCCGGCACCAGGGAACTGATCGAGGCCAAGGGCTACTTCGGGACCGGCCTCAACCAGATCGTGGCCGCCACCGGCGCGCCGCGCGGCTCGCTCTACTTCCACTTCCCCGGCGGCAAGGACCAGTTGGTGGCGGCCGCGCTCACCGAGGCCGGCCAGGAGGTCGAGGCGCTGCTCGCCGAACTCGCCTCCGGGGGCGCGGACACCGCCACCCTCGCCGAGCGGCTCGTCGAGGCCTTCGCCGAGCGCCTGACGCAGTCCGACTACACCAGCGGCTGCCCGATCGCGACCGTCGCCCTGGAGACGGCGGGCACCAACGAGCCGCTGCGGACCGTCTGCGCCGAGGTGTACGCGAGCTGGCAGCAGGTGCTGGCCGGCCGGCTCACGGCCGAGGGCTTCGGCCCGGACGCGGCCGAGACCGCCGCCGGCCAGACCCTCGCCCTGCTGGAGGGCGCGGTCCTGCTCGCCTCCGTCCGGCGCAGCCGCGAACCGCTGGACCACGCCCGGCACGCCGTCCGGCACCTGCTCGGCCGCGCGTAGGCGGCGCCACCCTCGGCGGGCACGCCGCCCTCGATCCGTACCCCGCTCTCGATCGGCACGCCGCCGCCGACCGGTGCTCCGTCGTCGACCGGCACACCGTCGTCGACCGGCGCACCACGGCTGATCGGTGGCACACCTTCCCCTGCCCAAAAAATATGCAGACCGGTCTACTGATTACCGACACCTGGAGCGCACGATGACACCCGTCCCGCCGCCCCGCACGCTCGTCCTCGGCGCCACCGGCTTCCTCGGCCGCTGGCTCGTCCTCGAACTCCTCACCCGCGGCGAGCCCGTGGCCGCCGGCGTCCGCGACACCGGCGGCGCCGCCGCCCTCCGCCACTGGCTCCGCGAGCACGACGCCGACACCACCGCCCTGACCACCGTCACCGCCGACCTCACCCGCCCCGGCCTCGGCCTCGCCCCCGAGGACGACGCGCGGCTCACCGAGGTCCGCGACGTCCACAACCTCGCTGCCCGCTACGCCTTCGGCCTCACCCGCGCCCAGGCCGAACCCCCCAACGTCCACGGCGCGCTGCACGCACTGCGGTGGTCCGCGACCCGGCCCCGGCTGCGCCGTCTGGTCCACCTCTCCGGCTACCGCGTCGGCCGTGACCCGGCCCCCCGGTACCCCCTCGACGAGCGCACCACCGCCGCGCTCCACTCCCGGCTCGGCGCGTACGAGGCCTCCAAGCAGCTCGGCGACGCCGCCGTCCGCGTCACCGCGCCCCGCCTCGGTGTGCCGCTCACCACCGTCAACCCGAGCAGCGTCATCGGCCACTCGCGCACCGGCGAGGCCGGCCAGTACCTCGGCCCGGCCCAGTTGGTCCGCCAACTCCACCGCGGCCGGCTCCCCCTGCTGCCGGGCACCCGGCGCACCTTCCTGCCCGTCGTCACCGTCGACCACCTGGCCCGCTTCCTGGCCGTCGTGCCCGACCACGACCACGACCCCGTCCTGGCCCACACCGTCCTCGACCCCGCGACCCCCCTCCTCCCCGACCTGATCGCCCTCCTCGCCGCCCACCTCGGCGTCCGCCCGCCCCGCGGCCTGATCCCCGTCCCCCTCGTCCGCCGCCTCCCCCGCGCCCTGACCGGCGCCGACCCGGAGACCCTCACCTTCCTCTCCGAGGACCGGTACGACACCACCTCCGCCGACCGCCTGGCCACCGCGGCGGGCATCGACCACCCGCCCCTCACCCCCGCCCTGACCAGGTGGGCCACCCGACTCGTCGAGGAGGGCTTCGGCGCTGCCTGAGCACCACCCGGGACGTCGGCCCGCCCACCGGAACACCGCCGGGTTCGCCCGCACCGGCGACTTCCACCACGCGCCGGCGGGCAACCACCCCTGCCTGGTGGACCGGACGGACGGCAGCGTCCACCACGTCCCCGACTGCCTGCTGTTCACCGGGGCCGGGCGGCGCGCCACCTCCGCCGGGTCCGGGGCATCCGCCCGCCCGACCCGCCGGCCGCCGCTGTCCGCACGCTCGCGCGGTCCGGCGGGACGGTCGCCGCGATGGCCCACCCGCGCGGCCGGGCGCCGCGGCTGAGTCTCACCCGGGCCGGGGACTGCGTGCCGGCGGTGCGGGACGGCACCGAACCGCCCGAGGTGCTCGCGGACCTCACCGAGGAGGTCGGCGCCCACCCGCAGCCCTCGATCGGGACCGTCCGCCCCGGCCGCCGCTGACGGCGGGCCACCGGCGAGGGGTGCCCGGGGACGGGCCTGACCCGGCGCGCCTCAGTCGTAGCGGGGACCGTACGCCCGGAGCACGATCGGGCGGATCTCGTCGTCGGCCGGGTCGACGGTGCCGAATCCGCGCAGCACCGGCTCACGGCCGTCCACCACCCGCGTGAGGTGCCCGTACGTGAGGGAGTCGTACGGCAGGTAGCCCCGGGACAGCACCATGGAGACCCGGTGCGGGCCGATCGAGCCCTCGAATTCCAGCAGCGGAACGGTCCTCGGATCGGGCGACAGGAAGATCTCGGCAGCCACCTCACCGGCGGTGGTGCCCTTTCCCCACCTGCGGGCGCCCACGGCCCGCGCCATGCTCGACCGGGTGGCATCCGTCAGTGAGAACGTGCCGTGGAAGTAGAGCCAGGACGTGTCGTCCCCGGGCAGTGCCTCGCCCGACAGCAGGAGGGCCGGGCCGAATGCCAGGCGGCGCTGCGCGGCCAGGTGCCGGTGCAGAAGGCGGAACCGTTCGGCCGGGTGATCGGTGACGCCCAGCCGGTGACCGAGCGGTCCGTACGTCTCGTCGAGCTTGCCCCTGCTCGGATAGAGCTTCCGCCTGAGCAGGGTCTGTTCCGGGCGCGCGAAGCAGCGGAGGTGCACGGCGAACGCCTCCAGCTCGGCGAGCCGGTCGGGCGGCGCAGTGACCGGACTCGGCCGCAAGGGCCCGTCCTCGGTACCCGTCCGGTGGAGCCGGTCGACCGCGGTGTCGGCCTGCTCGGGCGGGACGCCGAGCGCGGCCACGCAGTGCCGCAGGTCCGGCAGCGCGACCTGGACCTCCTCGGCCTGCCCCGGGGCCGGGGACTGCTCCGGGGCCGGGGGCACGGTGACCGTGACGTTCGCGATCTGCCCTGGAGGGCGATCCGGGCCGTCACGCCCGACATCGAGTTCCGGACGTCCCCGTGCGAATCCGGCACGAGGAACTCCTCTGCGAATGCGCTGTGTTGACCTGCGCCACCGAACCTGGCGGATCCTCGGAGACGAGCGCCGCGAGCCACCGGATCAGCGAGGACGCGGGATCAGCGGGGACGCCGGATCAGCGAGGACGTTCGAGGACCAGCGACGTCCAGTGCACCCCGTCGCGCCCGTGCAGGTCGGGGCGGGTGGAGCGGTGGAGGAGGTGCAGGCCGCGGGCGGCGGCGAGGTCGACGGTGTGCTCGGGCGGGAGGTCGAACATGCGGCGCCCGGGCGGGACGGGGCCGTGGCGCAGGGTGAGGGCGAGGCGGCCGCCGGGGGCGAGGAGGGCGGCGAGGGCGTCCATGGCGGGTGGACGCTCGGAGGGGGCGAGGTGCATCCAGACGGCGGTGAGCAGCACGAGGTCGTAGCGTTCCCGAGCGGCGGTGAGCCGGGGCAGCCCGGGCAGGGCGTCGGCGACCCACCGGATGCCGGCCGCCGCGTGCAACCGTTCGCCGATGGCGCGGAGTTCGGGGGTCGGCTCGGCGGCCACGACCCGGTGGCCGAGGGCGGCGAGGGCGGCGGCGTCGCGGCCGGTGCCGGCGCCGACGTCGAGGACGGCGGCGGGTGGCGTCGGGTAGAGGTGGCGCAGTTCGCGGTGGACCTCGGCGAAGCTCACGCTCTCGTACTGGACGGCGAGTTGTTCGGCGGCCTCGCCGTATCCCGCCGTGCCCGCCGGGGCATCGTTCACGGCGTTCACGTCGATCGCATCGTTCACGTCGATCGCGTCGTTCGCGCCGTCCACGTCGTTGGCGTCGTTCACGTCGTCTCCTTGGCGCTCGGGTCGCTTCCCCGGACGACGACCGCGTCTCCGGCGGCGGCCGCGCCCGCGAAGAAGTCCCGCAGGTCGCGCAGATCGTCGACGACCCGGGCGGCCACGGACTCGGACCAGGGCGTCGGGTGGCCGAGGCGGGCGACGGTACGGGCGAGGACGCTGTGCTGCTGGCGGACGAGTTCGCCGAGGGCCGAGTCGCGCAGAAAGGTGGAGGCGGCGGCGACCTGGTCGGGGCGCATCACCAGCGTCTCGGTGCCGGGTTCGCGCCGCCCGCCGCCGTAGACGGGGAGCCGGGCGGCGGGGTCGGGGTGCAGGCCGTTCTCGGTGAGCGCGAGTTCCATCAGCGCGGCGGTGCGCCGGACTCCGAGGGCGAGCCCGGCGGCGGCCAGCCGGTCGTACCGGACGTCGCGGTCCCGGGGCACGAGTTCGCCGAGTTCCTCCGGCGAACAGGTGTCCACGACCGGGCCGGGCAGGCGGCACCAGAAGTGATCCACACTCACCCGCTCAGCCTAACGAAGTCCTGGCCGCGGTGAGCGCACCGCCATCGCGCGGGGACGGACTCAGGCCTCGCCGGGGTGCCAGGCGGGCCATTCCCAGGGGCGGTCGGCCCAGTGGACGCGCTGCGGGTCGCGCGGGTCGAGGTCGGGGAAGAGCTGGTGGATGCGCGGCTCGAACTCCTCGGGCGCGAGCGGCTCCCAGCCGTGGCCCTCGAAGTGGACGAGGCGGTAGCGGCTGTCCGTCCGGAACTCGGCCACGTCGACCAGGGGTGCGGTCGTGCTGTTGGTCTCCATGACCCCAAGCATGTGGCGCGGTGGCAACCAACGCCCGTTCAGACCCCTCTTCCGGGTCATGTCCCGGCGTCGGCGCGCTCGTTGAGCACGGAAAGGCAGACTCGGGGGGCCGCTGGAAGGACGAGCAGATGACTGGGCACCCCACCGGAGAGCAGTGGCAGTGGCCGCAGAACGCGTGGCAGCCCCCTCCCGTCCCGACGACTCCCCCGCCTCCGGTGCCCGTCCCGGCCGCACCGAGACGCCGCTCACGCAGGGTGTGGGCGGCCGCGGTGGTCGGCACGGGTGCGGTGCTGGCCTCGGTGCTGGTGATGTGCGGGCCCGGGTCGGACGACGAGGTACGGGTGGTGTCGTTGCCGGAGGCCTCGCCCTCGGCTTCGGACCCGGGCCCGCACCTACGGCCGGTGCCCCCGTTGCCGGCCACGCCGGCGCCCTCGCCGCTGCCCGCCCCGGTCCCGGCGGGCGGCACGATGGGCACGACAGGCACGGCGGGCGCGACAGGCACGGACACGACAGGCGCGTCGGCGTCGGCAGCCGCCGAATCGGCCGACCCGGCGGGCGCCGAGACCCGGCGCGCGTCGGCGAGCCCGCGTCCGAAACCCGGCCACAGCCCGCACACCACCGGCCCGGCCCGCGGCACGTCGGGCGCGCCCGCCCAGGCCGGGCCGGGTTCTGGTGGGTCGTTGCCGAGCGCCGGCCCGGGCACCATCTGTGACCAGGCCGAACGCATCGGCCGCTGGCCGGCCGGCTCGGAGCAGGCCCGCCTGTGCCGCGGCCTCTACGGGTGAGCCGCCGGAGCGCCCGCACCCCCTGACGCACCGGGAACCGCCGACCCGCCCGGAGCAGCCGACCTGCCCGGAGCGGTCGGAACCGCCGACCCGCCGGTGACCGCCGGTTCCCCGGCCACCCCCAGCAGCCCCTTGTCCAGCCGGGGCGCCAGCACCCGCGCCAGCGTGTCGGTGATGTGCCCGGTGTCCCGGTACAGCACCACGCCCTCCAGCACCGCCGGGCAGGAGGGCCCGGCGCCGGGGCAGAGCAGCGGACCGAGGTCCAGGGTCCGGACGCCGTACCGGGCGGCGAGGCCGCCGTCGAGCAGCGGGTCGGGCTCGAAGGCGGTCTCGCGCGGGAAGAAGCAGGCGTCGGAGCGCCCGTCGGAGGCGGCCAGGCAGGTCGGGATGTCCTTGCCCGGCATCGGGGTGTCGCCGAGGTAGGAGAGCGGGGCGCCGAGCGCGGTCAGGCGGTCGAGGGTGCGGGTCCACCCCTCGGTGCGTTCCTCCTGGCTGCCGTAGCGGTTGAGGCCGGCCATCAGGACGAGGCGCGGCGTGGGTCCGGAGGTGAGCCGGGTCAGGGTGTTCTCGCGCCAGCGGTCGCACTCGTCGAAGGTGCGGCCGAGGACGTTGTTGCGCACGGTGAGCGTGGCCAGCGGGCAGCCGGGCTTGACCAGCACCTCCAGGGCCCAGTGCCGCTGCTGGGCCAGGGCGAGTGCGGCGGAGATCCACTGCCCGGCGTGCGAGTCACCGAGCAGCACGATCCGGTCGGGGCTGTCCTCGGCGCCGAAGAGGCAGCGCGGACTGCTGTCGGCGTTGAGCGGGATCTCACAGCCCTTCCCGGGCGGGAAGTCCTGCCGGGCGCGGGCGAGCGAGGGGGTCAGGGCGAGCACCCGGGTGCCGGGGGCGAGCAGTCCGGGCCCGTCGGCGGCTCCGGCGGGGGCCGCGACGGGGGCGTCGGCGGCCCCGCCGAGGGCGCGGACGGTGCCGCCGCCGAGGGTGAGCGCGGCGATCAGCGGGATCACCAGGGCGCTGGCGCCGACCGCGAGCCCGCGCCGGGGCGCCGGGCTGCTGCCGTACCGCAGCGGCTGTTCCACCAGGCGCAGGGTGAGCCAGGCGGGCAGCGCGGCGGCCGCGGTGAGCGCGAGCAGGGTGGTCCAGGGCAGCGCGCCGTACCGGGCCTGGGCGATGGTCAGCACCGGCCAGTGCCAGAGGTACCACGCGTACGACAGGCGTCCGGCGGCGCGCAGCGGGCGGGTGGCGAGGAGCCGTCCGGCGTCGCCGGCGCGGAGCGGACCGTGTCCGGCGAGCAGCACGGCGGCGGTGCCGAGGACGGGCAGCAGCGCGGCGGTGCCGGGGAACGGCGTGTCGCGGTCGTACAGCAGGACCGGCGCCGCGACGGCGGCCAGGCCGAGCCAGCCGGTCAGCCGCAGCGACCACCGTACGGGGGCCCGCCCGGTGCGGGTGGCGAGCGCGCCGCCGAGCAGGGCCGCGCAGGCGCCGGCGGCGAACTCCCAGAGCCGGCTGCCGGTGGAGAAGTAGGCGAGCGGCGCGGAGGTCTGCGTCCAGCGCAGGCACAGCACCAGCGAGACGCCGCCGATGCCCAGGGTGGTGAGGGTGATCGCGAGGGTGCGGCGGCGCCCGTGCAGGTAGCGGGCGAGGCCGAGCAGCAGGACGCCCCACAGCAGGTAGAACTGGTTCTCCACGCCGAGTGACCAGAAGTGCTGCAGCGGGCTGGGGGCCTGTTCGGCGGCCAGGTAGTCGGTCTGTCGGCCGACGAAGCGCCAGTTGGCGAACTGGCCGGCGGCGGCGATCAGGTCGCGGGCGAGGTCGGTGCCGCGCAGCGGGTCGAGCAGGGCGCCGCCGGCGACGGCGGTGGCGACCAGGACGGTGGCGGCGGCGGGCAGGATGCGCCGGGCCCGGCGGGCGGCGAAGTCCCACAGGCCGAGCGGGCGGTTGGTCAGCAGGCCGGTGATGAGGAAGCCGGAGATGACGAAGAAGACGTCGACGCCGACGTAGCCGCCGGTCAGGCCGGGTACGGCGGAGTGGAAGGCGAGGACGGACAGCACGGCGATGCCGCGCAGCCCTTCGATGTCGGGGCGGAAGGCGGCGCGCCGGCGGGGTGGCCCGGTCTCGGCGACGGTGGCGCCCTCGGGGGCGGCGAGTTCCCGGTCCACCCGGACGACCTCGGGAAGCAGGTCGACGGGTCCGGGAGCCGGTGCGGGTGCGGGCCCGGGAGCTGGCGCGGGTCCGGGTCCGGAAGATCCGGAAGATGCGGAAGGTGCGGACGAAGGCGGGACGGCCGTTGACACGGCGGCGCTCCTTGCAGGGCTGGCAGCGGTGGTCTGGCCCGCCGGGCCGATGGGGCGGCCGGGCGGTGTCCGCGCCGGTGGGGCGACGCGCAAGGAAAGTCAGTGATCCGTCGGTGTGGCGGAGTCGACGGCGACTCGGAGAGGAGGGGTCAGAAGAACATCGGATCGGCCCAGCCCGACGCCAGCAGCCCGCAGAGCAGCAGCACGGCGGTGACGGCGACGGCCTCGGCGTGGCCGAACCCGAGGTCGGAGCGGCTCCGGGCGGGTGCGGCGACCTCGCCGACGGTGGCGCCTTTGCCACCGTTGGAGCCGTTCAGGAGCGGCCACAGGGAGCGGATCAGCGGGATCGCGGTGTACGCGGTGAGCCCGAGCAGCAGGGCGAGCGCCCAGTACGGCCGCCAGCCGTGCAGCAGGGCGGCGCGGACCAGTCCGGCGGCGCCGGCCAGGACGACGATCCCCAGCCAGCCGACCCCGATCCGGGCGACCGCACGGGCGAGTGAACTGCCGCCCGACACGGCGCCGGTGGGCACCCAGTCGGCGGAGCGGCGGCGCAGCGCGTGCGCGATGGCGACCACGTGGCAGAGCCCGCCGAGGAGTTGGACGCGGGTGACCTCGAAGCGCCAGCGGGTGCGGGACATCGCGGGCAGCAGGACGAGGGCGACCCAGATCGGCGGGAGGAAGGGGAGCACCTGCCAGGGTTCGATCTCCTCGGGCCGGAAGTACAGCATGATCAGGGCGGGCAGCGGCACGGCGAAGACGTTCACCGCGCTGGTGAGGTAGCCGAGGATGCCGTTCCAGAAGCAGAGCCGGGCGGAGCGCGGCAGCGGTCCCTTGCGGAAGTCCGGGTCGCGGACGAGGGCCAGGGAGCCGAGGCACCAGCGGTACTGCTGGCTGATGAAGGCGGGCAGGCCGGTGGGCGACATGCCCTTGGCGACCAGTGCGGGCACGTAGCGGGTGGCCCAGCCGGCGCGGGCGAGGGCGAGGCCGGTGTAGAGGTCCTCGCTGTGGTCGATCTCGGCGAAGCCGCCGATCCGCTGCAGTGCGGCGCGGCGGTAGAGGGCGTTGGTGCCGCAGCAGACGGTGCCGTCCTGTGCGTCCCGGGAGGGCTGGATCCAGCGGTAGAAGATCTCCTGGGTGGCTCCCGCGGCGCGTTCGAGCCAGGACATGTTCGCGTCCGTGTCGAAGCACTGCGGGCTCTGCACGATGCCGACCTCGGGGTTGTCGAGGTAGGGCACCAGGTGGTGCAGGAAGTCGGGGCGGGGGCAGAAGTCGGCGTCCAGGACGGCGATGACCTCGCCGGTGCCCTCGGCCAGGCCGTGGTTGAGGTTGCCGGCCTTCTTGAAGCGGCCCCGGTCGGGGCGGGCGCGGTACTCGAAGCCGTAGGACTCGGCGAGTTCGCGCACCTCGGGGCGGTCGGCGTCGTCGAGGACCAGGACGGTGAGCTCGCCGGGCCACCGGACGGCGGCGGTGTGGCGGTAGGCGTTGTCGAGGACGGCCAGCGGTTCGCCGGCGGTGGGCAGCAGCAGGTCGACGCCGGGGTGGCGGGCGGGCTGCCAGGCGCGCATCAGCAGGTCGTGCGAGTCGCGGGTGAAGCGGCGGGCGCGCTGGCCGTCGGTGAGCGAGAGCAGCCAGGTGGCCGCGTTGAGCACGGTGAGCACCAGGAACGGCCAGAGCAGCGGCTTGCTGAGGGCGAACAGGCCGAGCGTGGCGGTGGCTCCCGCGTAGGAGAGGGTGGCGCAGAGCAGGACCCAGCGGCGCTGCGGGCCGAAGTACCAGTAGAGCTCCTCGTCGTCGGGCGGGGCGGGCAGGCGCAGGTCGGGGTCCGCGGGTGTCCGGCGCGGACCGGCGTCGGGTGCGGGCATGGCGGTGCCATGGAGTACGGGCATGCGGAAGTGGCCCCCCTGGGCATCGGACGGAACGTGGCCGTTCGTCCTCAGCCTCTCACATTGGCCTAGACCAATCATGAACGAGGTATGACATCTCCGCATCGCCCCAGTTCAGCGACTTGACGCCGCATCACCTGCCGCTTCAACTCCAGCGGAACTGAACCGAGCCCCGAGTGCGGACCGTTGACCGGACCGGACTCGGGGCTCGCCCCGGGACGTCTTGCCGAACTCCTCAGGAGGCCTTCAGCTCCTTGACCAGGTGCTCGAACCGCAGATCCGGCCGCAGCGGGATGCCGAACCGCTCGTCGCCGTACGGGAACGGGCTGAACTCCCCGGTCCGCCGGAACCCGCGGCGCTCGTACCAGGCGATCAGCTCGTCGCGCTGCTCGATCACCGTCATCTCCATCGCGCCGACGCCCCACTCCTCGCCGGCCAGCCGCTCGGCCTCGGCGAGGACGGCCCGGCCGACCCCGCCGCCCTGCAGGCCGGGGCGCACCGAGAACATCCCGAAGTAGGCCCGGTCGCCGCGCCGCTCCAACTGGCAGCAGGCGACCAGCGCGCCGCCCTGCTCGGCCAGCAGCACCAGCCCCTCGGCGTGACCGACGGCCTCCGCGACGGCCTCGGGGTTGGTCCGCCGCCCGGCCAGCAGGTCGGCCTCGGTGGTCCACCCGGCGCGGCTGGAGTCACCCCGGTAGGCGGACTCGACCAGCTCGACCAGGGCCGGGACGTCGGCGGGCGTGGCGGGCCGGAAGACGGGCTCCCCGACGGGCCGGTCGGTGTCGTGGGCGGTCTCGGTCATGGCTGGTCCTCTCCTCCGTGCTGGGTGCCGCCCGTGACGGCCGGCACGCGGGCATCGTGCCACAGCGCGCGGAAGGCCCCCGGGTCCGGGATCGGCAAGACCGGCAACGCGCGGTGCCGGTGGCGGCGTTCCGGCAGCTGTGACACGGGTTCGCAGTGGGGCCGAAGATGCCTGGCGGCGCCGGTGGGGACATGGCTACTCTGCGGTACGGCCGCGCCAACCCCCGGCCTTTTCGGGCCACTTGGGCCCATCCCAGACCGGACCAACCGGACCAGAGGAGTGTTCGTGCTTCGCTCTTCCCGCTCCGCCCGCACCACCGGCACACATCGCCCCGCCCGCCGCCGGCTGCCCGCCGCGGCCGCCCTCGCCGCCGCGACCGCCCTGGTCGCCGCCGCTGCCGCCCCGGCCCACGCGGCCGGGCCCGCCCCGGTCGCCCCCGCCGTCGAGGGCACCGCCGCCTTCCACCCGGACCGCGACTTCGCCGGCTCCACCGTCGCCGCCCACGAGGGCCGCGGCGCCGGCGCGCCCGTCCTCTCCCTCGCCGCCACCCAGACCCCCGGGCTGGACGTCGCCAGTTACCAGGGCAACGTCACCTGGTCCTCGGTCGCGGCCGACGGCGCCAGGTTCGCCTACGTCAAGGCCACCGAGGGCACCGGCTACACCAACCCGTACTTCGCCCAGCAGTACAACGGCTCCTACAACGCCGGCCTGATCCGCGGCGCCTACCACTTCGCCCTGCCGAACTCCTCCTCCGGCGCCACCCAGGCCGCCTACTTCGTCAGCCACGGCGGCGGCTGGTCCGCCGACGGCAAGACCCTGCCGCCCGCCCTGGACATCGAGTACAACCCCTACGGCGCCACCTGCTACGGCCTCGGCCAGAGCGCGATGGTCAGCTGGATCCGGGACTTCAGCACCACCGTGCACTCCCGTACCGGCCGCTACCCCACCATCTACACCACCACCAACTGGTGGGCCCAGTGCACCGGCAACTACGGCGGCTTCGGCACCACCAACCCGCTCTGGGTGGCCCGCTACGCCTCCACCGTCGGCACCCTGCCGAACGGCTGGGGCTACCAGACCTTCTGGCAGTTCGCGGACTCCGGCACCTTCCCCGGTGACCAGAACTACTTCAACGGCGCGGCCGACCGCCTCCGCGCCCTCGCCCTGGGCTGACGGACGGGCGTGGGGGGGGGGGGGGGGCGCGGGCGCGCCGGGCCCCCCCCCCCCCCCACGGGTGCGGACCGAAGAGGGGTCACAGGGCCTTGAGGCCGTCCAGCAGGTTCTGGCCGCCCGGGCTGCCGAGGCCGGTGCACGGGTCCCAGCCGGGCCCGGAGGCGAAGGCGCCGTTGCTGCCCTCGGTGACGTCCCGCAGCACGCCCGTCGCGAACTTCGCGTACAGCAGCGGGTTGAGGAAGCCGACCTGGGCGGAACCGGGCAGGCCCTGGTTGACCCGGGCGATCAGCGACGACCACATCGGGGCGGCCGCACTGGTTCCTCCGGTCTGGTTGAAGTTCACGCCGTCCACGCTCGGGATCACCACGCCGGTCTCGGGGTCGGCGAGCGCGGCCACGTCCGGGTCCCCGCGGCCCCGCTGGTGCGGCGGGTTGACGGAGGGCGGCACCATCACGGTGTCCTGGTAGGGCGGCACCGGGAAGATCGCGCTGACGCCGCCGCCGGTCCGGCTGCCCGGTCCGTCGTCCCAGACGGTCTCGCTGACGACCTGCCCCTGGCGCACGACCAGCCGGGTCCCGCCGACGCCGAGGACGTGCGGGTCGGAGGAGGGGTAGTCGGCGTGGGCGCGTTCGTCGTCGCCCTGGTCGCGCGAGCCGTCGTCGCCCGAGGCGCAGCAGACGGTGATGTTCTTCTCCGCCGCAGCCGCGAAGGCCCGGTCGATCCGGTCGACCGCGCCGGCGGTGAACAGGCTTCCGGCGACCAGCTCGGGGTTGCCGTAGCTGCAGGAGACCACCGTGGGCCGGTGGTCGGTGTCGTTGACGATCCGGGTGATCACGTTGACCCAGCCGCGCTCGGTGAACTTGGTGAAGTACACGACGATCTTCGCCTTGGGCGCGAGGGCGCCGATCACCGCGAGGTCGAGCATGATCTCGCCGGTGGTGTCCGGGGTGTCGGGTTCGGAGTCCTGGCCCGGGTCGTTGCCGGGGCTCCCGACGTTCGGGATCACCACGTCGATGATGTCCGGCATCGGCTGGTGCAGGACGTCGACGAAGTAGGTCCGCAGGGCGTCGCGCGAGTAGCCCCCGGAGGGGACGCCCGGTGGTGTCTCCCCGTTGAAGGCGAGCACGGCGATGCACTGCCCGGCACCGTCGGTGCCCTCGGGGTAGGCGTACGGCGCCTGCAGATCCGGTGGGAGGAAGGCGCCGGGTCGGATCACCGGGGCGGCGTGGGCCACCGGGACCGCCCGGGCGGCGCGGCGGATCAGCAGCCGGGAGCCGATCGGCCGGTCGTCCAGGCCGAACACGCCGGTGACGACGTCCTGGAGCCGGTCCGGCACGTGGATCCGGCCCTCCCGGCCGCGGTAGACCCGGGGCTTGCCCCGCGCGTCCTGGAAGCGGTAGCGGGCGAGGGTGACCCGGAAGGCGTCGGAGACGTCGCCGGTGGTGCCGGTCAGGTTGACGCTGCGGGCCAGCGGGTCCTCGTCGGAGAGGGTGAGGCGGTGCTCGGCGGCGAAGGCCTCCAGCGCCTTGAGGTCCGTGGCGCTCCACCGGTGGGTGGCGGCGTACTCGTCGTCGGTCGGCACCGTACGGCGGGTCGGCGCCTGCAGCGCCAGCTCGTACACGTCCGGGCGCGGGGGCGCGTCGGGGTCGCGCCGTAGGTAGACGGTGACGGTGAGGGGGGTCCGTGGGTCGGCCGGTCCGATGACCCGCGCTCCGCCGAGCGGAACGCGGGAGCTGTCCGGCAGCGCCACGTAGTGGGTGCTCGACATGATCGCTCCAGCGGTCGGGTCAGCGCCGGGAGCCGCGCGACTTCGCGTCGTGTGCTTTCGACTGTCGACGTACGGCACACGCATATGCCGTACACGTACAGCGTCTCTCCGCCCGTGCCCCGCGTCAAGGCGCGGGGGGGCCCCCCCCGGGCGGGGGGGGGGGGGGCGGGGGGGGGGGGCCCGCGGGGGGGGGGGGGGGGGCCGCAACTCGCGAGGGGGCGGCGGGGGGGGGGCGGGGGGCGGG
>NZ_JBHWBZ010000028.1:34741-63031 GCF_042735475.1 Kitasatospora sp. NPDC059577
TGTTGCTCGGGCTGGGCCGCGGCGCCCCCCCCTCTGCCCCCCCCCTTCCCCGCGCCCCCCCCCGGGCCCCCCCCCCCGGGGGCGCCCCCCCGGGGGGGGCGGGGGGGCCCCCCCGGACGGGAGGGGTCAGCCGTCGATGCGGTGCTGGCTCCAGAAGGAGCTCAGGTCGACGGTGGTGGCGGCCTGGGCCGCGGCCTTGAACTCCGCGGTGGTGGACACCCCGTACCAGTGCGCCTGCGCGTAGCTGCGCAGCAGCGTGGTCATCGCGGTGTCGCCGATGGTGCGGCGCAGGTCGTGCAGGGCGCACTTGCCGTAGCCGTAGACGACCGTGGAGTAGCGGTTGGAGTTGGCGTCCCAGTACGCCATCGAGTTGGTGATCCGTTCCGCCGACGAGGCCCAGGAGACGCTGTTCCAGCAGCCGTTGCCGGTCTTGCCGAGGGCGAGGTCGGTGGCGTAGTCGGTGAACGCCTCGTCCAGCCAGGGGCTGTTGTACTCGTCGTCGCCCACGATGCCGTACCACCACTGGTGGCCGATCTCGTGGGTGAGCGCCGTGGTGCTGACCAGGTCGAGGACGAAGCCCGGGTACTCCATGCCGCCGAACCAGAAGCTGTTGTCGATCACCGCGTCCAGTTCGCCGTACGGGTAGGCCCCGTAGCGCTGGGCGTGCGCGTCGACCGCCGAGGTCGCGGTGGTGAGCATCGACTTGGCGTCCGCGCTGCTGATCCCCGCCACCGAGTAGACGTTGACCTTCACGCCGGCCGCGGAGGTGCCGGAGATCCTGGTGAACGGCCCGGCGCCCCAGGCGAAGTCGCGCACCTTGCTCGCGGTCGCCTTGGTGACGGTCCGCCCGGCCGCGCCGGGGGTGTCCACCGAGGTGCCGGTCGCGGGCACCAGCAGGCCGGACGGGTGGTCCAGGGTGACGGTGAAGTCCGAGGCCACGGTGTAGAAGGACTCGCCGTTGTTGGTGTACGGGTCGAGGTGCCAGCCGGCCGCGTCCCGGACTGCCAGGACGGGCAGGGCGTTGCCGAGGAAGTTGTAGGCGCCGTCGTGGCCGAAGCGGTCCGCGCCGCTCGGCACGGTGATGCCGAGGTCGAAGCCGACGGTGCCGCTCTGCCCCTGGGCGAGCGGCGCCGGCAGGGTGACCTTGAGCGCGGTGCAGTCCACCGAGAGCGGGGAGGGCGTGCCGCCGGTCACGTTGGTCACGGTGATCGGGGTGCTGGGGCAGCTGCCGTGGGCGTTGTCCCACAGCCGCAGGTACACCTCGTTCAGCGGGGTGGGCGAGGCGTTGCCGAAGGTGACGCTCTCGTGCCCGGTCCAACTGCTCCCGGAGGCGTCGCTGGTGAGGCTGACGGTGTACCCGGGCGCGGACGGGGTGCGGGTCGGGTCACCGGGCTGGGGCGGGGTGGTGCCGCCGCCGGAGGCGTCCAGGGTGACGTCGTCCAGGACGAAGCCGGTCTGCAGGCTGGAGTCCTCGACCCCGGTGAAGGCGAGCGTCGCGGTCTGCCCGGCGAACGCGGAGACGTCGACGGTCTTGTGCACGTACCCGTTCCCGGCGTCCAGGTTGGAGTAGCTGGCCAGGGTGGTCGAGCCGAGCTTGACGGTCAGTTTGTCGTAGGCGGTGCTGGTGGTGGTCTCGGCGGTGTCGACGTGCAGCCAGAACCCGAGCGTGGCCGTCGCGCACCCGGTGGGGAGGGTGAGGGTCTGCGAGAGCGTGTCGGTGTGGGTCGAGCCGTAGCCGTCGAGCCAGGCGTAGGAGCTGCCGGAGTGCGCGCTCTGGCCGCTGTCGGCGGTGATCGCGCCGCTGGGTGCGGTCCACGGCGAACTGCCGGACTCGAAACCGCCGTTGGTCACCACCTGGGCGGGTGTGCAGTCCGCGGCGCTCGCCACATTGGGGGTGGCGAGTGCCGCGAGTCCGGCTGCCGCGAACAGGGCGGCGCCGGTCAGGGCATGCAGGAGTCTTCTCATCGGAACCTCTCGTGGGGAGCGGGCCGGGAGCAGCAGCGTGACAGCAAACCCGCACCTTTGAAAGGCTCATGACACCAAGTGCCCCGGCGCCGCCCGGGCCCACCCCGGTCCCACCCGGGCGCCGGCAGCGGCGCGGACGCCCCCACCGGCGCCGTCGGCCCGCGGACCGACGGAGCGATCAGCGCGGGTCGACCAGCTCCGGGGCGAAGACCGTACCGAGCGGCTCCGGGCCGATGTACTGCTGGCAGTTGCACGGCCGCGCCTCGAACTGCAGCGGGCGGCGGTCGGCGTCCCACGCGGTCGGCGCCTCGACCTCCTCGTGGCAGCGCCCCTGCTTGTCGTGCTTGGCCAGGTGGTGGGTGCAGCCGCAGATCGGCTCCGGCGGACGGTTGGCCGCCTCCAGGGCGGCGTGCCGACGCTCGGTGGCCGCGAGCAGTTCCATCTTCCGCTCGTGCCGCACCTTCAACGCCTGCCGCGCGTCCTTGACGATCCACCCGCTGCCGTACAGGACGACGGGCAGCACCCACCACATGCTGAGGACCTGGTCCACTGACTCTCCCCCGATCGGGCCGATTCCAGCCGCTGATCATACTGCTGACCAGGGGTGACCGACCCCTGACGGGAGCGCCTCGTCAGCGGATGACCGCGGGCGTCAGCGGATGACCGGGAGCACCGACCGGGCGCTGCGCCCGGTCGCCGCCTCGATGAAGTCCACCGGATCGGCGACCTCCGCCAGCAGCGCCCGGGTGGCGTCCAGCGCCGCCCCGGGCGGCGGCGGGCCGCCGACGGCCGCGATCAGGTCGAGCAGGTGGACGGTCGCCTCCATCAGCGCCACCTCCCCGAGCGCGCCGACCCGCACGCTGCCGAGCAGCGGGTGCGCCACCGTCGCGTCCGGCGGCAGGTCCGCGATCCCGGCCAGGGCGGCCGGCCCCTCGACCCCGAACCGCGCGATCAGCACAGCCGGCGCGGTCCGCTCCGCGACCTCCTTCGCGGCCTCGGCGACCTGCCCCGCGGCGGTGTGCGCGATGCCCCCGGGCCGGTTGTAGGCCCGCAGGATCCCGGCACCGGTGGTGACCTCGGCCGGGCCGTCGACGACGGCGTCGCGCAGCCCGGTGAACATCTCCGGCACCGGCGCCACGTGCGTGTACAGCTCCCGGACGGTCCACGCGGGCAGCCGGGTCGGCCGGTCCCAGTCCTCGGCGCTCAGCGCCGCTCCGCGCTCCGCCCAGGAGCCCCAGGCCTCCGCCAACATCACACGCACCGGGTCGTTCTGACTGTTCATCGGCCCTCCTGGGAACTGTGGTCGGGGAACGGCCCACGCTACCCGGCACCGTCCGAAAACCACTTGCCGCCCCCGGACCCGGCCGCCACGATCGGCCCATGACCACCTCCCCCGCCCGCCCGCTGCCCGTGACCTCCGCCGCCCGCCCGGCCCCGGTCCGACAGCAGCCCGGCCGCCCACGCAGGACCGACGCCGCCCGCACGTGAGGGCCGCGCTGGTCGCGGGGCTGCTCGCCGGGTTCGGCGTCGCCGTCCCGGTGGGGGCCGTCGGGGCCTACCTGGTCGCGCTCAGCGCGCGGACCTCGCTGCGCACCGGCGCCTGCGCCGCCCTCGGGGTGGCCGCCGCCGACGGGCTGTACGCGCAGCTCGCCGCGGTCGGCGGCGGAGGCCTCGCCCCGCTGCTCGAACCCGTCGCCGGGCCGCTGCGGACCGGATCCGCCCTGGTGCTGCTGGCCCTGGCGGCCCGGACGGCGCACGGCGCGCTGCGCCGCCGCCCCCGGGCCGCCGCGTCGCCGGAACGGGCCTCGGAGCCGACCCCGCCCACGCCCGGCCGGGCCTTCCTCGCCCTGCTCGGGATCACCCTGCTGAACCCGCTCACCGTGCTCTACTTCGCCGCCCTGGTGCTGGGCGGCGCGGGCCGGGACGGCGCGGCCTCGGGCACCCTCGCCCGGGCCGTGTTCGTCGCCGCCGTGTTCGCCGCCTCGGCCGGCTGGCAGCTGCTGCTGGCCGCGGGCGGGGCGTTGCTGGGGCGAGCGCTGACCGGTCCGCGCGGCCGACTACTCACCGCACTCGGGTCCTCCGCCCTGGTCGCCGGGCTCGCCGTCCGGGTGCTGGTCGGCTGACCAGGGAAATCGCCGGATCCGAAGATCGGTTCCGGCGCACCCGTTTACGACCGATTCCTACCTTGTATCCTGGATCTGTATCCGTTGCGTGACATCCACGGCGCGACACCCTCGCGCGACACCCCCCGGGAGCGCGGACATGGCCGAGCGGGACGGCACCGAGAAGCGGGGGCGGCTGAGCCGCCCGCTGGTGCTCGCCGCCGCCGTCGCCCTGGTCGACCGCGAGGGCCTGGCCGCGCTGACCATGCGCCGCCTGGCCGCCGAGCTGGGCGTCGAGTCGATGGCCCTGTACCGGTACACCCCGGGCAAGGAGGCCCTGCTCGACGGCCTGATCGAGTCCTACTTCACCGAGGTCAACGCCCGGCTGCGGACCAACGCCGACAACGGGCCGCCCGAGTCGACCCGGCACCGGCCCGAATGGCGCCTGGAGCTGAGCCGGATCGCCCGGTCCTTCGCCGCCGCCGCGCACGCCCACCCCGAGATCCTGCCGCTGGTCGCCACCCGGCCGCTGACCGTCCCGCTGGCCCGGCGCCCGGCGCCGGTGCTCGAACTCACCGAGCACATCCTCGCGGTGCTCGGCCGGGCCGGCTTCGACGACGCCACCGCGCTGGCCGTCTACCGCACCTTCGTGGCCTGGAACCTCGGCTGCCTGCTGGTGGACAAGCGCCAGGTGGTCGACAACCCGGACGAGCCGGAGCCGGTGCTGCGGCTCGGGCTGCACCGGCTGCCCGCCGCCGACTACCCCCGGCTGCGGGCCCTCGCGCCCCGCTTCACCGAGTTCGACGACGACGCCGAGCTGCTGGCCGGCCTCGACAGCTTGCTGGACGGGATGCCGCAGCCACCCCTTGACGCGTTCTACGGCGGCGACGCATCCTGAGGATACGAGGTACACGTCGGACATATCCCCTGATATCGGCGCCACCGACGGCTGCCGGGAAACCGCGGCCGCGCACCGGAGGGCGCCCGGAAGAAGTCCCCATGTCCGCCGTTCCGCACGCATCACCCGACGACGACATCCTGCGCCTCCACGTCACCTCAGAGGACCCGGAGGCCCTGCGCGCCCTGCTGCGCGAGAACCGTCCCGACGTCGGCGGACGCCCGCACGTCGAGGCGGACGGTCGCATCGGCATCGACGTCTACACCACGGCCGACCGGATCCCGGACCTCGAACGCGAGGGCGTCACGGTCACCCGGACCGGCAACGCCAGCGAGGCCGGGCGCGCCGCCCAGGCCGAGGTCGGCAGCGGCGACCGGTTCACCCCCGACGACGCCGTCCCGCACGGCCTGGCCACCAAACTCGCCGGCTGACCCGGGAGGCCCGTCATGCCGTACCTGAACGTCACCGAGGTCGAGTCCGCCGTGACCAGCCTGGCCACCGCCTACCCCGGCCTCACCCAACTCGTCACCCTGCCCGAGCCCTCGTTCGAGGGCCGCACCGCCCACGCCCTGGTGATCGGCGAACCCGCCGCGACACCCAAGCCGTGCGTGCTGATGATCGGCGGCGTACACGCCCGCGAATGGGGCAGCTGCGAGATCCTCGTCCACCTGGCGGCCGACCTGCTGGAGGCCCACCGCAACGGCACCGGCCTCGGCTACGGCGGCACGGCGTTCACCGCGGGCCAGGTCAGCGGTCTGCTGCACCGTCTCGACCTGGTCGTCTACCCGCTGGTCAACCCCGACGGCCGGAACTACAGCCAGACCGTCCGGCCGATGTGGCGCAAGAACCGCAACCCGGCCAACGCCGGCGGCAACCCGGACTCGGACTGCGTCGGCGTCGACCTCAACCGCAACTACGACTTCCTCTTCGACTTCGTCACCGCCTTCGACCCGAAGGCCGACCCCCAGGTGTCGACCGACCCGTGCGACCAGCAGGTCTACGCCGGACCGAGCCCGTTCTCCGAGCCGGAGACCCGCAACGTCCAGTGGCTGCTGGACCAGCTCCCGCTGACCCGGTGGTTCGTCGACGTGCACAGCTACTCCCAGGACATGCTCTACAACTGGGGCGACGACGACAACCAGTCGGTCGACCCCGACATGAATTTCCGCAACTCCGCGTACGACGGCAAGCGCGGCCTGCCCGGCGACCTCGCCTACTCCGAGTACATCCCCAAGGAGGACGAGGACGCCGCCGTCCTGCTCGCCGAGGCGTTCTGCAAGGGCGTCAACGGCGTCCGCGGCCTGTCATACAAGCCGATGACCGGCTTCCACCTGTACCCGACCAGCGGGACCAGCGACGACTACGCCTACTCCCGCGGGTTCGCCGATCCCGACCTGGGCAAGGTGCTCGGCTTCACCATCGAGTGGGGCACCGAGTTCCACCCCCGCTGGGCGGAGATGGAGGAGATCATCCGCGACGTGGACGCCGGGCTGGTGCAGTTCTGCCTGGCGACCGCCTGACCCACCCCGGGTCCCCGGCCCACCCCCAGCCACAGTGCCCGACAGCAGGGCGCCCGCCGCGACCGATCGCGGCGGGCGCCCTGGCGTGCTGCTCAGGAAGCCCGGTGTTCAGGCGGCCCGGTGGAACACCGGATCCGCTCGCCGGAAGGGCATCACCGCACCTCCCCTTCTCCGACCGCCCGGGCCGGTGGTCACTCCCGTCGGTGGTCGCTCCCGTCGGCGCCGCCGGTCGGGAGGCGTGGTCGCCGTGGGACGTGGTCGCCGGGGGAGGTGTTCTGCTTCGATCCGCGGTGTCGGGACCGCGGTGGGAGTGCGCCGGGGAGGGCCCACGGTGCCACCCGTGAGCCGCCCCCGGGCGCTGTACGCCTTACGAGGCACACGTACGTCGTATACGAGTCTGCTCGCACCCCCACGAGCAGGTCAAGGGCGAGCCGGGCGGCCTGTCGCCTCAGACCCGGGCGCCCAGCATCCGCAGCACCAACTCGCCGTAGCGGCGGCCGAGTTCCTCCGGCGTCTCGGTCGACCGGTCGGTGTACCAGCGGGAGACGTCGATCCCGAGCGAGGTGACCGCGCGCGCCGCCGTCCGCACCTCCGAGACCTGGAAGTCGCCGGCCGCCGCGCCCTCCTCGATCAGCGCGCTGACCTCGCGCTCGATGTCCAGCCGCAGCGCCGCGACCACCGCGTAGGCGTCCTCGGGCAGCGCGTGCAGCTCGTAGTTGACCACCCGCCCGACCGTCCGGGCCCGGGCGTGCCAGGCGGTGAACTGCTCGACCAGCCGCCGCATCCGCTCCGCCGGACCGCCCCCGCCCGCCACGGCGTCCCGGACCAGGGCCAGCGTGGCGGCGTGCCCGGCCCGGCTGATCTCGGCCAGCAGGGCGGCCTTGGACTGGTAGTGGATGTACAGCGCGGCCGGGCTCATCCCGGCGGCGGTGGCGATGTCCCGGGTGGTGGTGGCGTGGAAGCCGCGCTCCGCGAACGACTCGACGGCCGCCTGGAGCAGCCGGTACGCCGCCTCGGGGCGGGTGTCGGCGCCGGGCAGGGTCGGCCAGAGGTCGGCCATCGGGGTGCTGGTCATGGCGTCATCCTCCCAGAGACCCGCACGGGAACTCGTACAGGTTTTCCCACCGATCGCCGGACGGCACCGGCGGACGGTCGGCAGGCTGTTGACAGGCTCCCGCACCGACAGCATGCTGAGCAAGCGCTTAGTCAGCAAGCGCTCGGCCGCCGCCTCGGTCGTCGCCCCGGTCGCCGACGAGACCCGTCGCGGTCCGGGTCCGTCGGGGTCCGGGTCCGTCGCGGTCCGGGTCCGTCGCGGTCGAGACCCCCGTGGGAAAGGCAGGACGCTCCGTGGTGCACTCCTTCAAGGGCCGGGTGGCCGTCGTCACCGGATCGAGCCGGGGCATCGGCCTCGGCATCGCGCGCGAACTGGTCGACCGCGGCGCCAAGGTCTGCCTCACCGCCCGCAACCCCGAGCCGCTGGCGCAGGCCGTCCAGGACCTGGGCGGGCCGGAGAACGCCATCGCCGTCGCGGGCAAGGCCGACGACCCGGCGCACCAGGAGGAGGCCGTCGCCCGCACCCTGGAGGCCTTCGGCCGGCTCGACCACCTGGTCAACAACACCGGTATCAACCCGGTCTACGGGCCGGTCCTCGGCACCGACGAGGCCGCCGCCGCCAAGATCCTGGCCGTCAACGTGCTCGGCCCGCTCGCCTGGACCCGCCGTGCTCACGCCGCGTGGATGGGCAAGCACGGCGGCTCGGTCGTCAACGTCGCCTCCATCGCCGGCATCCGCGCCTCCGCCGGGATCGGCATGTACGGCGTCAGCAAGGCCGCGCTGATCCGGCTCACCGTCGAACTCGGCGCCGAACTGGGCCCGCAGGGCATCCGGGTCAACGCCGTCGCGCCCGCCGTGGTCAAGACCAAGTTCGCCGAGGCGCTGTACGAGGGCCGCGAGGAGCAGGTCGCCGCCGCCTACCCGCTCGGCCGGCTCGGCGTCCCCGAGGACATCGCCGGCGCGGTCGCCTTCCTGCTCTCCCCCGACGCCGGCTGGATCACCGGCCAGACCCTCGTCGTCGACGGCGGAGTCACCCTCGGCGGTGGCATGTGACGGCCGAGCTCGCGGACCGGGGCGTCGTCGTCACCGGCGCCGGTCGGGGCATCGGGGCCGCGCTGGCCCGGGCCTTCGCCGCCGCCGGGGCCCGGGTCGTAGTCAACGACCTGGACGCCGACTCCGCGCGCGCCGTCGCCGCGGACTGCGGCGGCACCGCCCTGCCCGGTGACGCCGCCTCCGCCGCCGGCCTCGCCGACCTGGTCGACCGGGCCCGCACGGCACTCGGCGAGATCGACGTGTGGTGCGCCAACGCCGGCGTCGCCCCGGTCGGCGGGGCCGACGCGCCCGCCGCCGCCTGGGCGAGCGCCTGGGAGGTCAACGTGCTGGCCCACGTCCGGGCCGCCGACCTGCTGCTCCCCCGCTGGCTGGAGCGCGGCGAGGGCCGCTTCCTGTCCACCGTCTCCGCCGCCGGGCTGCTCACCATGCTGGGCTCCGCACCGTACGCGGTGAGCAAGCACGGGGCACTCGCCTTCGCCGAGTGGCTGTCCGCGACCTACCGCCACCGGGGTGTACGGGTGCACGCGCTCTGCCCGCAGGGCGTGCGCACCGACATGCTCGCCTCCACCGGTGCCGTCGGCGAGGCCCTGCTCGCGCCGACCGCGTTGGACCCGGAGGACGTCGCCGAGGCGACGCTGACCGCGCTGCGCGAGGACCGTTTCCTGATCCTGCCGCACCCCGAGGTCGCCGAGTACTACCGAGTCCGGGCCACCGAGCCGGACCGCTGGATCGCCGGGATGAACCGGCTCCAGCAGGGGCTGGAGAGGAGTGAGGCGCTGTGAGGGCCTGGCAGGTCGCGGAGCTCGGCGAGCCGGAAGCGGTGATGCGGCTCGTCGAGGCGGTGCCGCGGCCGGTGCCCGGTCCCGGTCAGCTGCTGGTCCGGGTGCGGGCCGCCGCCGTCAACTTCCCCGACGCGCTGATGGTGCGCGGGCAGTACCAGGTCCGGCCGCCGCTGCCGTTCACGCCCGGCGTGGAACTGTGCGGCGAGGTCGCGGACGGGCCGCGGCGCGGCGAGCGGCTGATCGGGAACCCGGTGCTGCCGCACGGCGCCTTCGCCGAGTACGCGCTGCTGGACGCCGCGGCCGCGTTCCCGGCACCCGGGGCGCTGGACGACGCCGAGGCCGCAGCACTGCACATCGGCTACCAGACCGCGTGGTTCGCGCTGCACCGCCGCGCCCGGCTGCTGGCCGGCGAGACCCTGCTGGTGCACGCGGCGGCCGGCGGGGTCGGCAGCGCCGCCGTCCAGCTCGGCCGCGCCGCCGGGGCCCGGGTGATCGCCGTGGTCGGCGGCCCGGCCAAGGCGGAGGCGGCCCGTGCGCTCGGCGCCGACCTCGTGGTGGACCGGACGGCCGGGGACTTCGTCACCGCGGTCAAGGAGGCCACCGGCGGGCGCGGCGCGGACGTGGTCTTCGACCCGGTCGGCGGCGACGCCTACACCGGCTCCGCGCGGTGCGTCGCCTTCGAGGGCCGGATCGTCGTGGTCGGCTTCGCCGCCGGGCAGATCCCCGCGCCCGCGCTCAACCACGCCCTGGTGAAGAACTACGCGATCCTCGGCCTGCACTGGGGCCTGTACAACACCCACGACCCGGGCGCCGTCCGCGCCGCGCACGACGAGCTGACGAAGCTCGCCGAGCAGGGCACGGTCCGGCCCCTGGTGAGCGACCGGGTGCCGTTGGCGGGGGCCGCGGACGCCGTCCGGCGGGTCGCCGGCGGGCTGAGCACCGGCCGGATCGCCGTCCTCGGCGACTGACCGTCACCGGGTCCGCCACCGGCCTGCCGCAGCCGGGTCCGCCACCGGCCTGCCGCAGCCGGTTCCGCCACCGCCGGTCTGCCGCAGCCGGGTCCGCCTTCCCCCGGAAACCTGGCTGCGGCAGGCCCGGAGTCCTGCCAGGATGCCCGGATGACATCCTTTTCCGCCGCTCGCGACTCGTTGGAGGGCTTGGCCCTCGGGGACGGATTCGGGGAGCGCTGGTTCCCCCTCTTCCGCTCGCCCCGGGAGGCGTTCGAGCAGATCCGGGCCCGGCGCACACCGGAGGAGGGGCCCTGGCACTGGACCGACGACACCGCGATGGCACTGTCGGTCTTCGGGGTCCTGACCGCCTTCGACGCGGTGCACCAGGAGCGGCTGGCCCAGGCCTTCGGGGCGACCTACCGGGCGGACGACGGCCGCGGCTACGGGTACGGCATGCACGTGCTGCTGCCCGAACTGGCCGCGCAGCCCGCGAGTTGGCGCACCAGGGCGCACGGGCTGTTCGACGGCCAGGGCAGCCTCGGCAACGGCGCGGCGATGCGGGTGGCCCCGCTGGGCGCCTGGTTCCACACCGACCTGGACGAGGCGGCGGAGCAGGCGGCGCTGTCCGCCGAGGTCACCCACGCGCACCCCGAGGGCGTGGCCGGGGCGGTGGCCGTCGCCCTGGCGGCGGCCCTCGCCGCGCGCGGCCGCACCGGCCCCGCGCCCGTCGGCGCCGAGTTGCTGGCCGAGGTCGCCGACCGCACCCCGGCCGGCGCCGTCCGCGACGGGCTGCGACGGGCCGGCGAGCTGTCCCCGGCGACCGAGCCGTGGCGGGCGGCCGACCTGCTCGGCAACGGGCAGCAGATCCGGGCGAGCGACACCGTGCCCTTCGCCCTGTGGTCCGCCGCGCACCACGTGGACGATCTGGCCGACGCCCTGTGGACCACCGCCGAGGGCCTGGGTGACGTGGACACCACCTGCGCCATCACCGGCGGCGTGGTCGCCGCCCGCACCGGCCTCGCCGACGTGCCGCAGGAGTGGCTGGCCTGCCGCGAACCGCTCCCCGACTGGGTCGCCGAGGCAGAGGCGGAGGCAAGGGCGGAGGCGACTGACTGACTGACGGATCGTCAGGAGGTTGTCCGGCCCTGCCGCGACCGGGACGGGTTCCGCGCGGGGAGCCGCCCGGGCGGGTGGACGCTGAGCGCGCCGGGCGGGCGGACGCTCAGCGGGCCAGCGCGCGGGCGTCGCCCATCACCACCACCGGGTGCAGCGCGGGGTCGAGGGCGAGGAGCAGTTCGCGCATGCGGTCGGTGGTCAGTCCGATGCAGCCGTGGGTGGGCCCGCCGTGGTCGACGTGCAGCCAGATGCCTCCGCCGTACCCCGCACCGCGCGGGCGGCGTCGGTCGAGCGGGGAGGAGCCCGGTACGCGGTTGTAGTCGATGGCCACCACGTAGTCGAAGGCCCCGGCGAGCGACTCGCCCGCGAAACCGGTGCCGGAGATGTCGAAGGCGTCGGAGCGGTCGTAGGGCAGCCGGGTGCCCGGGTCGGGAAGGCGCCCGCCGGCGTCGCCGAGGGTGAAGACGCCGATCGGCGAGCGCAGGTCGCCCTCGTGGTGGTCCGAGGTCCAGCCGTCCCTGGCGTTGCGGGTGGGCCAGGACGGTCCGGCGAGCCAGCCGTCACCGTCGTTGCGGTAGAGGACGGCGCGGCCGGTCGTGGCGTCGGGGCCGTCCCCGGTGACGACCAGTGCCTGCCTGGTCCCGGCGGGCACGTCTGCCAGCAACTTCGGCCCGACGCCTGGGAGTTGGCGCGGCAGCTCGGGAGGCGCGGGTCGGGCCGCCGGCGCCACCGCGGGCGCGGGCGGTGCGGGCGTGAACGGTGGGGGCGTGGGGGTGTCGGGGACGGCCGCGGCCGGTGGCGCGGGCGGCCCGGCGGTAGCGGGCGCGCAGCTCACCAGGAGCAGCGCCAGCCCTGCGAGGGCGCGACGGGGTAGGGACATGGCGGTTCGGCCTTCGGGAAAGGGGTTTCAGGAGGAGGACGTCGGGTGGAAGGGGGCGGGCCGGATCAGCCGCGCGGGGCCTTCGCGGGCGGCCGGTCGTTCCCGGTCGTCCGGATCGAGTCGAGCACCTGCCGTACCTGCAGCAGCGTCGATTCGGACGGCTGGCGCAGGCACGCCTCCAGCTCGATCAGTGCGGGTGCACCGTCGCGGACGATGCTGCGGCGCCCGACGAGCGCCCGGGTGCCGCCGTCCATCGCGCAGAACGCGGGGGGCTGCTCGTCGGTGAGGGTGACCGGGCTGCCGGGGGCCTGCTCGATCCGGCTCGGGTCGTCGACCAGTTGGAGGACGAGGAAGGCGCCGTCAGCCGCGAGCGGTCCGAGGGGGGCGCAGACACCCTTCGACGGGCAGGGCGTCGCCCCGAGCGGCTCGGTGGCGATGAAGCCGATGCCGTCACGGGGGTTGCCGGTGATGCCGTCGCGGGAGTGCCAGCCGTACGGCACCTCGACGACCAGGTCCGGGAGGGACGCGAAGCGGGTGGCCGACCCCGGGGGCACGACCATGCCGGACGGCTCCCCCGCCGGTGCGGGCGAGGCCGGGGCAACGGCGGACGGCGCCCCCGCCGGCCCCGCGGCCACCCCGTGCTCCGGTGCCGGTGCGATGGCGGGCGCGGCCGCCAGGACCGCGGCGAGCAGCCCGCCGGTCAGCCCGGCGCCGAGCCCGGCGGCCCGCCGCCGGCGGCTGGTCCGGGCGACCCGGGCGCGGACCCGGTCCATCCGGTCCTCGGGGGCCGCCAGGTGCGGTGCGGCCTCGTGGAGCAGGAACCGCAGCTCCTGCTCCACCTCGGTGTCGGCGGGCCGGTGACCGTCCGGGTCCAGCAGGTCAGATCCGTTCACGGTGTCCTCCGTCCAGCAGCAGCTCCCGGGCCGGCAGCCGGCCGCGCAGTGCGGCCAGCGCGTGGTGCGTCTGACTCTTGACCGTTCCGGTGCTGCAGCGCAGTGCCTCGGCGGTCTCCTCCACGCTGAGGTCCTCGAAGAAGCGCAGCACGACCACGGCCCGCTGGCGCGGCGGCAGTGCCCGGACGGCCTGGGCGACGACCTGCCCGAGCACCACGTCCTCGTACGGGTCCGCGCCCGGCGTCGGCCGGTCCGGGAGTTCGTCGTGCGGCAGTTCCCCGGTCCAGCGGCGGCGCCACCAGGAGACGTGGCAGTTGACCAGGACCTTCCGCAGGTACGCCTCGGGCCGGTCGATGGAGATCCGGTCCCACTTGGGCCAGACCTTGGCGAGCGCGGTCTGCAGCAGGTCCTCGGCCTGGTGCCGGTCGCCGGTCAGCAGCCAGGCCACGCGCAGCAGTTTCGGGCCGCAGGCGGCGACGAACTCCTCGAAGCCCGGTGTCGCGTCCCTCATCGTGCTGTCCCCGCCATGGTGTCCGTGCCGTTCCCGTCAACTGCGGCGGCCTGGTGGGCCGCGTCCGTCGTGTCATTCTCACGGCTGCTGAACGCGATGGGTGACGCACCTGGTTGTACGCCTGGCGGAAGAATTTTTCGGCGGGTCGAGGCGGAGCGCCCGACGGCCGGGAAGCGGCCGGGACTTGGCCGGGCGGCGGGCGGGCGACCGGCCGGCGGCACCAGGACGGCCCCGCTCCCCGGGTGACCGAGGGCACACCGCCCGGTGCCCGCCCCGGCGGCCTCCCCGGGCCTCAGCCGGTGACCTCCACGGTGACCTCGTAGGTGCGCTGGTCGGGCGGGCACGCGCGGGCCTCGCCGCACATGGTCCGGGTGGCGGTGAGGCGGGCGGTGCCGGGGGTGTGGGCGGCGAAGGTGGTGGTGACGGTGCCGCAGCCGCCGCCGGGGCGGCAGGAGGGGGACGGGACGGTGGCCGGGGTGCCGCTCGGGGCGGCGACGTCGGGGGCGGAGCTGGTGGCGGCGGACCAGTAGGTGGTGTGGAGCGCGAGCGTGACGGTCGTGCCGACGGCCACCTTCAGGGTGGTGTGGTCGGCGTGCTCGTCCACCGTGACGGCCCCCGGGCTCGGGGTGCCCTGGGCGGGGGCGGTCGCCGAGGGGCCCGTCCCAGTGGAGGCGCAGCCGGTGAGGGCGAGCAGGGCGGAGGTCAGAGCCAGGGCGGCGGGTCTTCTCGGGTTCACGGGGGTTCCTTCTGACGGTGTGCGAGCGGTACCGGTTCGACGTACCGACGGCCTGATCGGATCCCCCCCCCCGGGATCGGATGTTTCCCCGGGGTCGGATCCCCCCCGGGGTCGGAAACGGCACCGGGGCGGGCGCTGGGCCCACCCCGGTGCGTTCGGCGCGGTCGTCGTCAGGAGACGGTCACGTCGTCGTAGTAGGTGTAGGTCGGGTCACCCGGGTAGTTGTCGTCGTGGTTGCTCAGGGTGAGGGTGTAGGAGTGGCCCGGGGTGACGGTGGCGGTCTTGTTGGTCCAGGTCCCGGTGGTGGTGCAGGTCTTGGCGAGCACCGTGGTGGTGGTGCCGGTGGTGTTGTCCTTCAGGGTGGCGGTGGCCCAGTCGTAGGTGACGGTGTCGTCGCAGGTGTTGCTGTACCAGAAGGACACCTTGCTGGAGCCGGTCGGCGCGGTGAAGGTCTGGGCGATCGAGGAGTCTCCGGTCGGGTTGGTGGAGCCGACCATGGCGCCGTAGCTGCCGCTGTGGGCGGCGGAGGCGGGGGCGGAGGTGGAGCCGGCGGCGGTCCAGCCGGTCAGGTTGCCGGTCTCGAAGGTGCCGTTGGTGACGGCGGTGCCGCCGCCTCCGGAGGTGGACTCGGTCCAGCTGAAGCCGGTGCTGCCGACGGCGCCGGTGGTGTCGGTCGCGGTGACCGTGACGCTGGAGGTGCCGGCGGCGGTCGGGGTGCCGGAGATCAGACCGGTCGAGGAGTTGATCGACAGGCCGGCGGGCAGGCCGGTGGCCGAATAGGTCAGGGTCTGGCCGGTGGCCGAGTCGGTGGCGTTGATCTGCAGGCTCGCCGCGGTGCCGACGGTGCCGCTCTGGTTGCCCGGGTTGGTGACGGTGACCGCGTTGCCGTGGGTCAGGATGGCGTGCGAGATCGCGCAGGAGTTGGTGTCGTTGGACCAGCTGGCCTGCTCGGCGTAGCTGCCGAAGGTGCCGAAGGAGACGTTGGCGGCGCCGCCGGTGCTGCCGGGCCGGATCCAGGCGCACTCGTCGGAGTTCTCCTGGCCGTTGTAGCTGCTGCCGGAGACGTGGTTGGTCCAGCCGCCGGCCGGGTTCTGGTCGGACATCATCTCGTGCCACTCGTGGCCGAGGGTCATCGTCCAGCCGTCCAGCGTGCCGGGCGAGTTGACGAAGCCGACGCCGCAGTTGGAGCCCGCGTCGATGTTGTACGGCTGGTTGGAGAAGGCGATGTCGCCGTAGGGCGAGCTCGCCGCACCGCCGGTGAGGGTGGTGTCGCCGTTCCAGTCGTGCCAGGCGCAGTACCCGGTGCTGGGGTTCTGGTAGTCGTCCGGGTTGGTGCCGTGCGGCGACAGGACGATGTAGTACGCGTCCCGGTTGGCGGCGGCGGTGGTGTTGCCGAAGTGGCCGGCGGCCTTGACCGCCTCCTGGGCGAGCTGGTTGCCGGTGGACTGGCTCGGCGAGGCGCCCGCGTTGTCGTACCAGACGCCGGACAGGACGCCGCCGCTCTGGTACGGGATGAAGTTGGCGTTGGACGGGCAGCTCACGGCTCCGGTGGCGACGTTGGGGCCGTCGCACCACTGGGTGAGGTCGGCGGACCAGGTCTCGCCGTTGGTGCCGATGCCCTTGAACATCTGCTGGGTGGCTCCGGCCGCTCCGGCCGAGTCGCCCGAGAACTTGGCGTTGCCGTTGGCGTCGGTGCTCTGGGTGCCCCACTGGTTGCCGTAGAACACCAGGTAGACCTTGGAGTGCCCGCTCTGCACGCCGATGCCGTCGACGCCGCCGCCGTAGGACAGCGTCTGCTGGCCGGTCGCGGCGGCCTGGTTGCGGGCGGCGAGCCACTTCTTGTAGTTCTCGTGCTGGGACATGCCGGGAACCGCGCCGTGCCGGTAGGGGTGGCCGTTCTGCGGGCTCCAGGGGTTGAACTCGTTCGCGGTGCTGCTCTGCGAACCGGAGATGTCCTGCGCGGAGGCCGGACCGGCGGCGCCGGCCAGGCCTGCGGCGGCGAGCGCGAGCGACGCCAGTCCGGTGATCGCCGCGTACTTCGCGCGACCGGTTCTGGGGGAGTGACCCATGGGTGAGGGTGCCTCTCTCTTCTGCCGACCGTCCCGCGGCCTTGAGGGGGCCGGGGACGATCCCTTTGTGGGGGTGAGCGGGCGGCGGATTTCCGCGGGAGTCAGGTCCGGTCGAATTCCTTCGCACACCCGGAATTGACTGGCCGTCGGTTCTCCGCTGCCTGCTGGGCTAGAAGGAAAGCAGGGCTGATGAACACCGGTCAACGGCAAAGGGTAAGGGTCGATTAAGAAACGCGTCGAAGCAGGTCAAGCGTTATTGATGACATGGATTCAACGCGTGTAGCCATTCACTGAATACGGCCCGGAATGCCAGTCGGCATTCAGTGAACCGCGTTTCGGGACAGCTCTCCTGACGGGAAATCCCCGCCCTGCGGCCGCCCGGATTCCTCATCACCCGCCGGCGATGACCTCCAGGGCCGGGCGCGGCGGGCGGCCGAGCAGTGCCGCGAGGTCGCCCGGCCCGCCCGGCCCGGCCAGGAAGCCGTGGGCGATCGCCGAGCAGGTGCCCACCAGCATCGGCACCTGGAAGTCCTGCGCGCCCGAGGCCGCCAGCGCCGTCCGGGCCTCGGCCAGCCGCCCGGGCCGGTACTCGGCGCCGAGCGCCCCGGCCACCTCCGCGCCGCCCAACGCCCGCTCCCCCACCAGCTCGTACGTCCGGCCCGCGTGGGCGTCCGGGTCGAGCGCGACCGCGGCCGCCACCTCGGCCAGGTCGGCCCGGGCCACCGCCGCCACCCGCCCGTCCCCGAGCGGAGCGCCGATCACCCCGTCCGGCCCGGGGGCGGCGATCACGCCCAGGAGTTCCGCGTACAGGCCGTTGCGCAGCACGGTCCAGCGCAGGGAGGCCGACGCGCGCAGCCGGCGTTCGGTCCAGCGGTGGGCGAGGGCGTAGGGCAGGTGGTCACCGTCGCCGGAGAGGCTGGTGTAGACGACGTGCCCGACGCCCGCCCGCTCCGCCGCCCCGATCGCGGCGCCGTGCCGGGCGATCACCACGTCGTCCTCGGCGGCGCCCGCCGAGATCAGCAGCAGGGTCCGCACCCCGGCGAAGGACGCGGCCAGCGTCTCCGGCCGGTCGAAGTCCACCAGCCGGGCGGCACCTCCGGCCGGCACCCGCTCGGGAGTGCGGCTCCCCGCCAGCACGCCCTCGCGGCCGCCCAGCCTCTCCCACACGAGCGTGCCCAGGCCTCCGTTGACACCGGTGACGAGCAGCATGACGTTCCTCCAGGAATGATCGTTCGTCGGCAACGGGACCATCCTCGATAGCCTGGGCGTCCGGCGTAAGGAGGCACATTCATGTCAGCAGGGCACACCGCGGTAACCACCCCCCGCGCAGCGGTCTGGTGCGAGGACGGCGTGGACTGCGGGATCCGCGACCTGCTGGACCGCCTCGGCGACAAGTGGTCCGTCCTTACCGTCACCGAACTCGCCCAGGGCGTACGGCGGTTCCGGGAGCTGCAGCGCGCCCTGCCGGGGATCTCCCAGCGGATGCTGACCCTGACGGTGCGCCGACTGGAACGCGACGGCCTGGTGTCCCGGACCGTCCACCCGACCGTCCCGCCGCAGGTCGAGTACGAGCTGACCCCGCTCGGCCACAGCCTCACCCACCTGGTCCGGGCGATGGCCGACTGGTCCTACGACCACCACGACGCCATCGTCACGTCCCGGCAGCGGTGGGACGCCGCGAACCCCGGCTCGGAGATCCGCTAGGGCTTGTCTGACAATTCGCGTCGCATCAGCGCGCGGCGTTGGGCGCCCGGCTGGGCGTGCCGCCGGAGCGTCCTCGTACTGGACGTACTTGGACGATTCGGCGGTGCGTCCAGCCGGGATGCCCGGCGTCGTGCGCGCGGCGGGAATTGTCAGACAAGCCCTAGGGCTTGGTCAGGGCCCGGACCGGATCCGGGGTGGCCCCGGCACTCCCCCACCCCCAGGTGGGCGCTGCGGGGGCGGTTCTGAGGCCCTGTTAGGGTTCGCGGACGTGACGGACAAGGCGACGAAGCAGTACGAGGCGATGCTGGCGCACTTCGGGCGGGCCGCCGAACAGCGGGGCTTCGCCGTGGATCCCGCGCAGCGGCCGGCCGCGGAACGGCTGTCCCGGCTGGCCGGAGAGCTGGCCCGCACCGGGCTGCTGGTCCGCCGCCCGCCGCGCCACGTCTACCTGTGGGGCCCGGTGGGCCGGGGCAAGAGCTGGCTGGTGGACACCTTCCTGGACGGCCTGGCCACGCCCCGCAAGCGGCGGCTGCACTTCCACGACTTCTTCCGCCGCCTGCACGAGGGCGTCGCCCTGCACGCCGCCGACCCGCACCGGGATCGGGCCGGTGAGCGGGTGGCGGCGGTCGACCGGGCCGTGGACGAGCTGCTCGGTGACTGCCGGGTCCTGGTCTTCGACGAGTTCCACGCCCATGACGCCGGGGACGCGATGCTGGTGGCCCGGCTCTTCCGGACCCTGCTGGAACGCCGGATCACCCTGGTCACGACCTCCAACTACCCGCCCTCCGGGCTGATGCCGAACCCGCTGTACCACCACCTGTTCGAGCCGACGATCCGGCTGATCGAGGAGCGGATGGACGTGGTCGAGGTCGCCGGCCCGGTGGACTTCCGCCGGGAGCGCCCAGCGGCGAACGCCCGGTCGGGGGGCGGGCGGTCGGCGGACGGGCGGCCGACGGCCGACGCCCCGCAGCGCTTCGCGCAGGGCGCCCGGCTGCGCACCGGCGACGAGGACGGCCTACGCGCGCTCGGCCTCACCCCGCCGACCGCGGACGAGGCGGACGAGGTGCCGGTGCACGGCCGCCCGCTGCGCGCGGCGGCGGCCCGCGACGCCGAGGCGTGGTTCGGCTTCGCCGAGCTGTGCGAGGGGCTGACGTCCGCGGCCGACCAGCTGGCGCTCGCCGAACGCTTCCCCACCCTGGTGCTCACCGGCGTACCGCCGCTGGCCGACGCGACCCCGGACGGGCGCCGGCGCTTCGCCGACCTGGTGGACGTCTGCTGCGACCGGGACGTCCGGCTGGTGCTGATCGGCGCCGACCCGGTCGACGGGCGGGCCGGCGACGAGGGTCTGCTGCGCGACCTGGACCGGACGGCCAGCCGGCTCGCACTGCTCGGATCCGGCTGACCGGCCGGGCGTTCGGCTCCGCCGGCCCCTACCGCTCGTACGCCATCTCCGGGAAGCGCGGCGAGGGCCCGTCCAGCAGGTGGTCGTCGTGGCCGCGCAGCCAGCGGTCGAAGAAGGAGGCCACGTACGAGCGGGTGGCCAGTTCGGCGCGGCCGGGGCGGATGTCGCCGACGTCGTTGCGCAGCTGCTCGGCGTCGAGCGCGCCCTGACGGGCGAGCTGGGGCAGCAGGGGCTGCCCGTCGGTGTACGAGCCGTGGCGGGAGCCGGTCAGGGTGAAGTCGGCGTGCCAGCCGGTGCTGTGCTGCCACAGCGCGTTCCAGCCGGGCTGCTCGCGGTAGGCCCCGGAGTCGTCGCTCCCGGTGCCCATCAGCAGGAACGGCCGGTCCAGGCCCTCCTCGGCGACGCTGGGCAGGAACACGCCGGTGTGACCGTCGGGGCCGGGGAAGTGCAGTTGGCCGTCGAGGTTGACCCCGGCGGCGATCCGCGGGTCGTCGTGCATGGTCTGGAGCGCGGTGAAGCCGCCCGCCGAGTGGCCGACCATGCCGACCCGGTCGAGGTCGAGGGCCCCGGCCAGGCCCGCCGGCAGGCCCTTGCGGCCGCCCAGCCCGGTGAGTTCGTCCAGCACGAACCGGGTGTCGGCGACCCGGGTGTCCATGGCCTTGCGCAGCACGGCGCCGATGTCCAGATCCGGCCGGCCGAGCATGCCGGGGAGCACCGAGGGTGCCAGGTCCCCGCCGGGGAAGGCGACTTCGGAGGCCTCGTAGGTGTGGTCGACGGTGACCACGACGTAGCCGCGCGAGGCGAGGTCCTCGACGAGCGCCGTCCCCCAGGTCCGCGGGTCGCCGAGGCCCGGCGAGTACAGCACGACCGGACGGCGGCCGCCGGGCAGCGCCGGGGCGTCCTTCCGGGCGTGGGTGCGGATGCCGGACCAGTCGGTGCGTCCGGGCTCCGTCCCGTAGTTGACCCGGGCGAGGCCCTCGGCTCCGCCGAAGTGCGCCCCGGCGGCGGGCTCCATGTACGGCGCGCGGTCGCCGGGGCCGGCCGGGCGGGAGGTCGGGTACCAGAGGCTGATCATCAGCTCGCGCCGGTGCCCGGGCTGCCAGGGGTCGTCGCGGTCGGCGTCGGTCAGGTGCAGGGCGGTGGTCCCGATCGGGTACGGCCCGGTCGGCTCCGGCAGCCACGCCCGCGCCTGCCGCCCGGCGCCGCCGTCCTGTGCCGCCGCCACCGCCCCGGGCGCGCCGACCGTGCCCAGCACCGCCGTCGCCGCCAGCAGGACCGCCGCCACGGCCCGTCCCCCACTGCCCATGGTGTTCCTCCACGTTCCGTTTGATCGAACACGCAGGACACTACGGGCGCAACGGCCGCCGGCCGTCATACCAGGGAGCCAACCGTCCCCTGAATACCCGGGTATGACACCCCTACGGGTCAGCGCACGTCACCGGACGCCGGGATCGGGGCTCGGCCAGTCGAGGACGGTGCGCACCGTCCGGCCGAGGAGCCACTCCTTGTCCTCGGCGCCGAGCCGGCCGCTCTCCCGGAGCGCGAAGAGCTCGTCGGCCCAGCTGTGGTCACCGGTGATCGTGGTGTGGTCGCTCGCCCACATGACGCGCTCGCGGCCGAAGGCGGCCAGGACGTCCAGCAGCCGGTCGAGGGCGGGCGCGAAGGGGTACTCGTCGGTGCCGAACACCTCGGGCCCGTGGGCCCACTTGACCAGGATGTTGGGCTGGTCCGACAGCCGGAGCACGTCCTGGAACTCCCCGTCGTCCGCCGGCATGCCGATGTGGTCGAGGACGACGGCGGTGTCCGGGTGGGCCTTCGCGTAGGGGCGCAGCAGGTGGCCGTTGCGCGCCGTCATCGCGAAGACGGGCAGACCGTGGTCGGCGGCGGCGTCGAACACCGGCCCGTAGTCGCCCCGGGCGAGTTCCCCGAGGTCCCCGTCCCCGGCGGCGACGATCCGCACCGCTCGGGCGTGCGGCGCCTCGGCCACCGCCCTTATGCCGGCGGCGAGTTCGGGGTCGCGGTGGTGGACGCGCAGCAGGTAGGCGAAGCGTTCCGGATACCGGGCCGCCGCCGCTTCGGCAGCGGGTGCGGTCGGCCGGAACGCGCGGGCCCCGGGGAGGGCGACGGCCGGCTCGGGGTGGCCGGTGTCCGCGTCGAAGCCCGCGAACTCGTCGATCACCGCCGCCCGGATGCCCAGCGCGTTCATGGCGGCGAGGGTCTGCTCGGCGTCCGGTGTGCGGTGCAGGTGGATCTGCGCGTCGACGACGTCCAGGGCCATGGGCGGGTGCCTTTCGCGGGAGTCGGGGAAGGGGCCGGGCGGGGAGGCCCCCCGACGGGGACTACCCCGGCACCGGCCCCGCCCACACCCGCCGCCGGGCCCCGACGTCCGGCGGCCTACCGGCGGTACGGCTTCAGCTCCCGGCGGGCCAGGGAGCGCTTGTGGACCTCGTCCGGGCCGTCCGCGAGGCGCAGGGTGCGGTTGCCGGCCCAGAGTTGGGCGAGCGGGGTGTCCTGGCTGACGCCGGCGGCGCCGTGGGCCTGGACGGCCTTGTCGAGGATCCACTCGACGGTGCGCGGGGTGGCGATCTTGATCGCCTGGATCTCGGTGTGCGCACCCCGGTTGCCGACGGTGTCCATCAGCCAGGCGGTCTTCAGCACCAGCAGGCGCAACTGCTCGATGCGGACCCGCGATTCGGCGATCCAGTCCTGGACCACGCCCTGCTCCGCCAGCGGCTTGCCGAAGGCGACCCGCTCGGCGGCGCGGCGGCACATCAGTTCCAGCGCCCGCTCGGCGATGCCGATCGCGCGCATGCAGTGGTGGATCCGGCCCGGACCGAGCCGGGCCTGGGCGATGGCGAAGCCCGAGCCCTCCTCGCCGATCAGGTTGACGGCCGGGACCCGCACGTCCTCGAACAGCACCTCGGCGTGGCCGCCGTGGTCGGCGTCGTCGTAGCCGAAGACCGTCATGCCGCGCTTCACGGTCACGCCGGGGGTGTCGCGCGGGACGAGCACCATGCTCTGCCGGCGGTGCGGCTCGGCGGCGGGGTCGGTCTTGCCCATCACGATGAGGATCCGGCAGTCCGGGTTCATCGCGCCGGTGATGTACCACTTGCGGCCGTTGACCACGTACTCGTCGCCGTCCCGCTCGATCCGGGTGGCGATGTTGGTGGCGTCCGAGGAGGCCACTTCCGGTTCGGTCATCGCGAAGGCGGAGCGGATCTCGCCGTCGAGGAGGGGCCGGAGCCACCGTTCGCGCTGCTCGGCGCTGCCGAACTGGGCGAGCAGTTCCATGTTGCCGGTGTCGGGGGCCGCGCAGTTCAGCGCGGGCGGGGCGAGCTGGGGGCTGCGGCCGGTGATCTCGGCGAGCGGGGCGTACTGCAGGTTGGTGAGGCCGGCGCCGTGCTCGCCGGGGATGCTGTGCTTGTCCACGAAGAAGAGGTTCCACAGGCCCTGCTTGCGGGCCTCGGCCTGCAGGTCGGCGACGACCGGCGGGACGGCCCAGGGCGCGCGGGCCGGGTCGGCGAGCTGGGCGGCGAGGACGGCCTCGGCGGGGTGGACGTGCTCGTCCATGAAGGCGAGGAGCTGTGCGCGGAGCTCGTTCGTCCGGGCGTCGTACGCGAAGTCCATCGGTCAGTTCTCCTTGAGGGTGCTCAGGCCGTGGCGGGCGAGGACCGGGGCCATCTCGCCGGCGCGCTCGAAGCCCGCGCCGAGGGTGCGGCCCTGCTGGAAGCGGAAGAAGATGCCCTCGGCGACGGCGGCGAGCTTGAACGACGCGAAGGCGACGTACCAGTCCAGGTCGGCGGCCTCGCGGCCGGTCGCCTCGGCGTACCGGGCGACGATCCCGTCGGGCTTCGGGAAGCCGGGGGCGGTCATCGCGGAGGGGATGATGCCGCCGCCGACGCCGGCCAGTTCGGTGTACATCACCAGGAGGCCGATGTCGGTGAGCGGGTCACCGAGGGTGGACATCTCCCAGTCGAGGACGGCGGTGATGGTGTCGCCGTCGTCGACGAGGACGTTGTCGAGGCGGTAGTCGCCGTGCACGAGGGCGGGCGCCGGGGAGACGGGCAGCCGTTCGGCGAGCAGGGCGTGCAGCCGGTCCGCCTCGGGCAGCTCGCGGCTGCGGGACGCGGCGAGCTGCTGGGACCAGCGGCGCAGCTGGCGCTCCAGGTAGCCGTCGGGGCGGCCGAAGTCCTCCAGGCCCACCTGGGCCGGGTCGATCCGGTGCAGGGTGGCCAGGGTGTCGACCAGGCGGCGTCCGAGGGCGGCCACCCGCTCCGCACCGAGGGCGGCCAGCGGGGCGGCGTCCCGGTGCGCGGTGCCGGCGACGTGCTCCATGAGGTACCAGGGCGCGCCGAGGACGTCGGTGCCGTGGTCGATCAGCAGCATCTGCGGGACGGGCACTCCGGTGCCGCGCAGGGCCGACATCACCCGGTGCTCCCGGCCCATGTCGTGCGCGGTGGCGAGGACGTGCCCGAGCGGCGGGCGGCGCAGCACCCAGCGGGAGGTGCCGTCGGAGAGGAGGTAGGTGAGGTTGGAGCGGCCCCCCTCGATCAGCTCGGCCCGCAGCGGGCCCCGGACGGCCCCGGGCAGCCCCCGGTCCAGGTGGATCCGGAGCCGGCCCAGGTCCAGGCCGGGCGGGTCGACGGGCGTCTCGGGCATCGGACGGCTCCTCGGGAACGGCGGATCGTTGACTAAGCGCTTGCTTAGCATTCAGCCGGGGGATCCCTCCTGTCAATGGCACGACCCCCGGGCCGCACCGGCTCGGGGGGTCGCCCACGGCGGCCTCGCGGCCCGGACCGGCGGGCCTTCGGCCTCCGTCCGGGCTCAGACGGGCGGCATCAGGTCGCTCCCGCTGACGGTGTACGTCAGCGGGGGGTAGACGAAGTCGGTCTCCCGGTTCTCGCGGCGCCGCAGCCGGTAGAACTCGTGGCTCTGCTCGTCGTCGGCCGGCGTGAGGCGCGCGCCCTGCGGCAGGTACGTGTGTCCGTCGCGGTACCGCACCAGGGTCTTCGACGTCCGGAACGTCACGCCCAGCCACTCGTTGTCCGCCGCCCCGCCGGGCGCCTCCAGCACGATCCTGTGCCTGAGTCGCCGATTCGTGTCGACGGAGAACGCCACGACACCGTGGTGGGCCAGGGGGATCTCGAACTTCTCGCCGCCGGCCACCGACTCCTTCGATTCGAAGATCAGCTTCCGTGGCGGGCCCGCTTCGGGATACCGGTAGCAGGAGAAGACCGCGATGAACGACCCGTCGGCCAGATCGAGGGCCTGGTCGGAATGGCCGCCCATGGTCGTGTAGGCGTTCGTGTAGGTCTCGACGAGGGCGTTGTTGAACCCGACCGGCAGCGCCGCACACTCCTGGACCTGCCGCGCCAGCCGTTCGTGCACCGCCCGGAAACGCTGCGCCGGGCTGCCGTACCGGGTGGTGGTGCGCACCAGCGGCACACCGCCCGCCTCGTCGACCCCGACGAGGACGGCACCCCGCCGGCCCTTTCCCACGTCCTCCCAGCGGGTCGACGCGGACAGCGCCGCGAAGAGGTCCTCCTCGGTCGGCACGGCGTACGAGCGGATCTCGTCGCGGATCTCGTCCCGGATCCTAGATTCGGGGGGCATCGTAGTCTCCCGTGTTCATGCTGAAGAGGAATTCGTCGCCGTAGTCGACGAAGGACGAGGTGCGGTTCTCCTCGGCGTACAGCCTGCGCAGCTCGTCCATGCCGTCCGGCGTGGGCGGCCCCAGCTTCACCAGGCCTCCGGCCACCTTGAGGAAGGTGTCGCCGTCCTTGTGCACGGCCTCGGCGCTCGAACAGCGCACCACGTACCCCAGGCGGGTGGGCAGCAGCTCGGCGTCCAACGCCGAGGGCCGGATCTCGTGCGTGTAGAGGCGGTTGGTGGACAGCGGCATGAAGAACACGGAGCCGGGATGGAGGGTCAGGGTGAACTGCGCGGGCAGCGCGGCCTCGTCGCGCTGCACCGATGGGTCCTTGAGGCGGAACCGGATCCCGGTCAGCCCGCTGACGCCCTTCACCCCGCGGTCGAAGGCGTCCTCGGCCAGGGGCTGCAGGCCGTCGAGCCGGTCGTAGAACGTGCAGAAGGCCATGATGCCGTTGACGGGCATGTCCTTGGTCTTGTCGGCGTGCGCGGAGATCCTGGCCTTGGACTGCTTGCGCCCTTCCGTGGCCCGGGTGTTGTGGTAGATCTGGGCGAGGACGTGGTTCAGCGGCGCCTGGTTCCGGAAGACGGTGGCGGCCTCGCCGTTCAGGGCCTCGACGATGCGCGTGTCCGTCGGGCCGAAGCCCTCGGTCGGCCCGGAGAGGTTCGTGGAGCACCGGAGCAGGCGGAAGTGCAGGTCGTCGCCGTCGCGCGTGACGGGCGTCAGGTAGATTCCGCTGCGGTGGGCCGATCCGGGCTTGGTGGACTCCGTCAGGGACTGGAACACGTGCTCGGCGCGGATCCGTCCGAAGTGGTCGGTGTCCGGCCCGAAGAAGCGGCGGTAGTACACGCCGACGCCGTGCACCCGGACGGGCACCCGGCCGAGGTCGACGAGGGTCCAGGCGTCGTCGACGCCCTCGCGGTGACCGTGCGACAGCTCCCGGATCACGAACACCCGGGCGGCCGGCCGCAGGTGGCGACCGCTGATCCCGGACAGGTCGCCGCACAGGTAGACGGTCTTCTGCGCGAGGTCGGGCACGCCGGAGGCGAGCTCCTCCGGCGTGATCGTGGACCCGAAGAAGTCCCTGATCAGGTCATCGCCGTGCAGGGCCGAAGGCGCGACCAGGACGTTGCCCGCGTCGTCGATGCGGGCTTCTGCCGGCTCTGCTGTGGACATCGGGCGGTACCTGCCATTCGCGGATCGTCGTGGACGTCAGGGGGCACCCTGCCGTGCGGCGGCTGTCGGACGTCGCCGAACCCACCGGCGGCTCATGGGTCGGAGTTCCTCCCGGGCCTTGCGGATCAGGTCAAGGGAAGCCGCTCTGGTCAGCGCGTCCACCGGCAACCGATCGTAGGCCCTTTCCCACGCCCTGACAGTCCCGTCTTCCCGTACCACGGTCCAGGTGGCGACCCGGCGGCTCCTCCGACCGGATCGGACGCTTCTGCACCGTCGCTGCCGTTTCGGCCTTCCGGCACGCAACCTTCGGTCCGTCATGAATCGTGACACGTAGGGGAGTTCGCTGCTGATCGGGGGCCTTATACCGGACCGGCTCCCGCCTCGACAGACATCGGTCGAAAGTGTTCTGATGCTCACACAGTAAGGATCATTAACGAACACCACCTGACCGATTGTCAGAGAAGTGGGGGCACGGTGCGGACTGCTCGGGGTACGGCCGTCCTGGCGGCGGTGGGGGTCCTCTCGACCCTCGTCCTGGCCACGGGAGGGCCCGACGCCGGGGACAGACCGAGCGCCGCCGGCACCACACCCTCCAGCCCCACCCCCGATGCCCCGACCGACGACCCCGCCGAGGTACCCGCCCCGGCGGCGGCCCCCACCCCGACCTGGGACGGCCAGGTCAAGGTGCTCGGCGACGGCTCCACCTCGGACACCGGCCCCCAGCCCAAGCAGCCGAAGCCGGAGAAGCTGAAACCCGGCGAGAAGCCGCCGCAGTTCGTCGTCTTCTCCTGGGACGGCGCACTGGAGGGCGACGACCACCTGTTCTCCCGCTTCCGCACGCTGGGCGCGCAGAACAACGCCCAGATGACGTTCTTCCTGAGTGGCATCTACACCCTGCCCAAGTCGAAGCGGACGCTCTACCACCCCCCGCAGCACGACGTCGGCGCGGCGTCCATCGACTTCGCGACCAACGCCCACATCAAGGACACCCTGGAGCAGCTGCGCCTGGCCTGGCAGGACGGCAACGAGATCGGCACCCACTTCAACGGGCACTTCTGCGGCCCGCAGAGTGGCGGCGGTGGCGACTGGTCCACCGACGAGTGGAAGAGCGAACTCGACCAGGCGGTCTCCTTCGTCACCAACTGGAAGACCAACACCGGTTTCAAGGACCTCCCGCCCCTCCCCTTCGACTACACCAAGGAACTGGTCGGCGGCCGCGCCCCCTGCCTGGAGGGCCAGAAGAACCTCCTCGCGGCCGAGAAGGCCACCGGCTTCCGCTACGACGCCAGCTCCCCGGGCGAGTTCCAGGTCTGGCCGGTCAGGAAGGAGGGCATCTGGAACTTCCCGCTGCAGATGCTGCCCTACCCCGGCAGGACCGCCCAGAGCCTCTCCATGGACTTCAACTTCCTCGCCGGCCAGTCCGGGAACACCACCAAGGGCGACCCGAAGAAGTTCGACACCTGGGAGAAGGAGACCAGGGACAGCTACCTCGCCGGCTTCGAGCGGGTCTACAACGGCAGCCGGGCCCCGCTCTTCATCGGGAACCACTTCGAGGACTGGAACGGCGGCATCTACATGCAGGCCGTCGAGGACGTGATGAAGGACGTCTGCAAGCGGGACGGCGTCCGCTGCGTCTCCTTCCGCCAGGTCGCCGACTGGCTGGACGCCCAGGACCCCAAGGTGCTCGACAGGCTGCGCCAGCTGGACCCCGGCCAGCCTGCCGACTGGTCCCGCCTGGTCAAGTGAACGACCGGCCCGGGGGGGGCCGGGGGGGGCGGGCGCCCCGGGCGGCGCGGAAAGCCCACCCACCCCAGACGAGGGGGTGGCGCA
>NZ_JBHWBZ010000028.1:63041-101056 GCF_042735475.1 Kitasatospora sp. NPDC059577
CCCGGCGCCCCCCCCGCCCGGGGGCCCTGGCGGCCCGGTTGATTAACCTCCCGGCGGGGGGGGGCGGGGGGGGGGCCGCGCCCCCCCGGGGGCCGGCGTCTACCGCCCTCCCGCCGCCTTCATGTAGGACGTCCAGATCCGCGTCGGCAGCGCGGAGTCCGGGGTGTCCGGTGCGGCGCCGCCCACGCCTTCCAGCGGGAGCAGCTTCATGTCCCGCAGGTCCGCCCGGAACACGGTGACCGCCGTCGACAGCTGCCCGTCGTAGCCGACGGTCCACCCCGCGGTGCGGTCCGCGGTCGTGCCCGGCTTCGCGGCCAGGCCCGGGCCTGCTTCCGCCACCGCCGCGGCGCTCCCGTTGCGGACCGCGCCCTTGAGCGCCGCGTCCACCTCGCCCGCCACGGGCGCGGGCAACGCCTGTGCGGCGGTAGGCAGTTGCAGGGCGAGCGGGGCGCCGTTGCGGGTGATCCTGAGCACCGAGTAGGGGTCGGTGCGGCTGCCACCGGCGGCGAAGGCGGTGTACGCGTCGGCGGTCCTGATCGCGCTGGGCGTGGAGTTGCCGACCCCGAAGGCGGGCACCAGTTCGCCCATGCTGCCGGGGAGCAGGCCGAGGTCGGTGGCGGTCTTCTGCACCCGGTCGAGGCCGATGTCCATGCCGAGCTGCATCATGGGCCCGTTGACGGACTGTTCGACCGCACCGCGCAGGGTGACCGGCCCCCAGTTGCGCTTGCCGTCGTTGGCGGTCTTGGCGATCTTGCCGTCCCTCCCCCAGTACGGCCCCTCCGGGGTCATCACGTTCACGCCGTTGTCGCCGTTGTAGGGGGTGGCGGGTGTCACCGGGGTCCGGTTGCCGCCGCGTTCGCGTTGCACGCCCTGGCTGAGCCCGGCGGCGTACACCAGCGGGGTGAAGGCCGAACCGACGGGCACAGTCGAGGTGTTGGCGTTGTTGAAGCCCTGTTTCAGGTAGTTCGGTCCGCCGTAGAGCGCGACGATCCTCCCGTCGAGGGCCACCGACGCGGCGCCGACCTTCACGAGCTTGTCGACCTCGCGGTTGTCGGGGTCGAGGCCCTTGGTCGCCTCCTGGACGGCGACGGCGAGCGCCTCGACCTTCGGCTTCTCGAAGGTGGTGACGATCTGGTGGCCGCCGAGGTCCAGCTGGGCCTGGGTGATGTCGCTGTGGGTCTCCACGTAGGACCTGGCCATGTCCACCAGGTACCCGACCTGGCCGCCCAGTCCGGCCGACTTCGGCTGCGGCTTCGGTTCGGGGAACACCGTGTAGCGGGCGCGTTCGGCCGCGGACAGCTGTCCGACCTCGACCATCCGGTCCAGGATCCAGGACCACCGCTCCTCGGCCCGCTCCCGGTTCTCCTGGCTCAGCGCCGGATCGTACTGCCCGGCCCCCTTCAGCAGCGCCGCCAGGAACGCGCCCTCGCTCGGGTCGAGCTGCGAGACGTCCTTGCCGTAGTACGCGGCCGCGGCCCGTTCGATGCCGTAGCTGCCGCGGCCGAACCAGCTGGTGTTCAGGTAGCCGGCCAGGATGTCGCCCTTGGTCATCCGGTCGTCCAGTTTGATCGCGATGACGGCTTCCCGGAGCTTGCGCGAGTAGTCCTGGTGCTGGTTCAGGTAGATGTTCTTGACGTACTGCTGGGTGATGGTCGAACCGCCCTGGGTGTCGCCGCCCGAGACCATCTGCCAGACCGCGCGGCCGATGCCCTTGAGCGAGACGCCCGGATCGGAGTAGAAGGTCGCGTTCTCGGCCGCCAGGACGGCGCCCCGCACCGGCTTCGGCACCTGGTCCAGTGGCACCTCCTGCCGGTTGGTCTCGCCGACCCGGGCCATCTCGGTGCCGTCCGCCCAGAAGTAGACGTTGTTCTGCTGGGTGGCGAACGCGTTCAGGTCGTCCGGGACCTCGGTCGTCGCGAAGAACCAGGCCAGCCAACCGGTCAGCGGCACGATCACCAGTACCGCGGCGGAGAGCAGCTGCCGCCAGGACGGGAGCCAGCGGCGGATCCGGCCCCGGCCCCGGCGCGGGTAGTCGATCCGCCGCAGCGGTCGCCATCGTCGGCGTCCGGGCTTCTCCTGCTCGGCCCCGCCAGCTCGCTGTGCACGCACGGTCCGCTCTCCGATTCGCTCGTGGACCCCCCGTAGGGATAGACGTCACGGGAAGCGTGCCGGGGCCGCAGAAAATCGGTGTGATCATGGTCATATCGCGTGTGACGTCAGGTCAGCCGCCACCGGTCGACGGCCCGGCGGGAGCACACCTCCGGCGCAGCCGGCCCCGCGGACCGCCAGAATGGCGCCATGAGGTTGATCCACACCGTGATCGGTGCGCTGCTGCTCCTGCTGGTCGTCGGCAGCATCCTGCGCACCCTGGTCGTCCCGCGCGGGCTGTACTCGTCCCTGGTGAACCGGCTCTGGACGGTCCTGCGCGCCGTCCTCCGGCTCTCCGCCGCGCCGATCGGCGGCTACCGCGCGCAGGACCGGGCGCTCACCTGGCTGGCGCCGCTGGTCCTGCTGGGCATGCTCACGGTGTGGCTCAGCGGGATGCTGGTCGCTTACACGCTGCTGCTGCACGGCACGTCCCAGCTCGACTGGACGGTGGCCATCCGCGAGGCCGGGTCCAGTCTCTTCACCCTGGGCTTCGCGAGCGGGGACCGCCTGCACCTGTCCGCGATCGACTTCATGGCCGCCGCCAGCGGCCCGCTGGTGATCGCGCTGCAGATCTCCTACCTGCCGACCCTCTACGCCGCCTACCAGCGCCGCGAGACCGAGGTGACGCTGCTGCAGTCCCGGGCCGGCGAGCCCGCCTGGGGCCCCGAACTGCTGGCCCGCCAGTCCCTGGTGGACACCGAGACCGCGCTGCCCCAGCTGTACCGGGACTGGGAGCGCCTGGCCGCCGACATCGGCGAGAGCCACTCCAACTACCCGGTGCTGCTGTCCTTCCGCTCCCCCCAGCCGAACCGGAGCTGGGTGGTCGGCCTGATCTCGGTGATGGACGCCGCCGCGCTGCACCTCGCCCTGTGCCCGCGCACGTCCCCGCCCGAGGCCCGGCTGGTCCTGCGCGCCGGGTTCACCGCGATGCGCGACATCGCCCGCTCGCTGCGCGTCGACTTCGACCCCGACCCGGACCCGGACGTCCCGATCCGGCTGAGCTACGCCGAGTTCCTGGGCGCGGTCGCGATGATCACCGCGGCCGGCTTCCCGCGCGAACGCCCGGTCGAGGACGCCTGGGCGCACTTCCACGGCTGGCGCGTCAACTACGAGGCGGTGGCGTACGAACTGGCCCGCCGCAGCGATGCCGTCCCGGCGCTCTGGACCGGCCCGCGCGACTTCCGCGCGCCCGTCATCCCACCGACCCGCCCCACCGACCGCCGCCCGACGGCCTCCGGGCCGCCACTGCCGCCGGTGTGAGCGGCCCGACCGGCCGGTCTCAGACCTCCACCGGTCCGCCGCCGGCCAGCGAGCGCTCCGCCGCGGCGAGGATCTCCACCACCCGCAGCCCGAAGTCGGCCCCGCACGGGTGCGGCTCACCGGTGGCCGCCGCGGACCGCAGGGCGTCCAGCGCCCGGTGCAGGGCGGCGAGCGGGCCCTCGCCGCGCTCCGGCAGGTGCACCACACCGTGCTCGCCGCGCAGTTCCATGCCCGTCCCGCCCGCCGCGACCGGCGCGGTCAGGCTGAGCGCGAGCGTGCTGGACGCGCCGCCGGCGTGCCGCAGCACCAGGTGCACGGCGTCCAGCGGACCGGCCACCGCCGTCACCTGCGTGACGTCACCGAGCACCGGCAGCAGCACCGAGACCGCGTGCGGGCCGACGTCCCACAGCGAGCCCTTCTCCAGGCGCCAGGGCGAGGCCGCGTACGGGCTGGAGCTGCCGGGCGCGAACACCGAGCCGAGCCAGTCCGAGCGGCCGGTGTACCAGCCGCCCCGGGCCGCCTGCTCGTCGAGCCACGGGATCTGCGGGCCGCCGAAGCGCACCGTGAAGAACACCACCGAGGCGACCGCGTGCTCGCGCACCGCCTCGGCGACGGCCCGGGCGTCCGGCACGGTCAGCGCGACCGGCTTGTCCAGCAGCAGGTGGCAGCCGGCCTCGGCGGCGCGCACCGCCAGGCCCGGCTGCACCGACGGGGGCAGGGCGACCGAGACCGCGTCGACGTCGGCGAGCAGCCGGTCCAGATCGGCGTACCCGGGCACGCCGTGGGCCGCGCCCAGGGCCTCGGCCGCCTCCGGGCGGCGGCCCCAGACGCCGGCGAACTCCACTGCGGGGTGGTCCGCCAGCACGGGCGCGTGCACCCGCTCCGCCCAGGGTCCGGTGCCCAGCAGTCCGATCCGCACGATGTCTCCGTTCGTTGTGTTGCCCGGTGGTGCGTGGCGCCCGGCCCCGCACGTGCCCACGGCCCTGGTCTCAGCCCCGCACGCGGGCGAGGGTGAACCCGTCGTAGCCCTTGCTGCCGACCGTCTGCACCGAGGTCGCGGTGACCCGGGGCTCCGCCGCGATCAGCTCGTGCAGGGCACGGGTGGCGACCACCGCCGGGTCGGTGCTGTCCGCGTCGGCGACCGCGCCGCCGCGCACCACGTTGTCGACGATGATCAGCGAGCCCGGCCGGGTCAGCTGGAGCGCCCGGCGGAAGTACTCGGGGTTGCTCGGCTTGTCCGCGTCGATGAAGACCAGGTCGAAGGGCTCCCCGCCCTGCTCGACCAGCGCGGCCAGCGAGTCGGCGGCCCGGCCCAGCCGGACCTCGGCGACCTCCTCCAGCCCGGCGGCGGCCAGATTGCCCCGGGCGACCTCGGCGTGCCGGGGGTCGATCTCCAGGGTGATCAGGGTGCCGTCCGCGGGCAGCGCCCTGGCCAGCCAGATCGCGCTGTAGCCGCCGAGCGTGCCGACCTCCAGGATCCGCCGCGCGCCCTGGGTCAGTGCCAGCAGGTGCAGCAGCTTGCCCTGGTTGGGGGCCACCGCGATCCTCGGCAGCCCGGCCGCGTCGGCGGCGGCCGCCGCGCCTTCCAGCACCGGGTCGTGCCCGACCAGCTGCTCGGAGAAGTACGCGTCCACGGCGTCCCAGGTCGGCTGCAAGGTCATCGGGCCCTCCGGAGTGCAAGATCGGCAGGTACTCGGCCGATGCTACTCCGGGGGCCCGATGGCTCCGGGGGCGGTCGCTGGTGGCTCTCCGTCGCCCGGTGGGGGGTCGCGGTCGGTCCGCGGTCAGTCGGACGTCACTCCGCGACCGGGGTCTTCGCGACCGTGGCGGCGGCCGCGGCGGCCTCCTCGGCCTCGATCCTGGCGTGCGTCTTCGCGGCCCGGCGCTTCATGATCCAGGCCGACAGGCCGCCGATCACGATCGCCGCCGCCAGACCGGCCCAGGAGAAGCGGGCCAGCCACGGCTCGATGCTCTTGCCCACCTTGTAGACCAGCAGCGTCGTGCCGCCGGCCCAGACCACGCCGCCGAGCACGTTGGCGATCAGGAACTTCCAGTACGGCATCTTCAGCGCACCCGCCAGCGGACCGGCGAAGATCCGCAGCAGGGCGATGAACCGGCCGAAGAAGACCGCCCACATGCCCCACTTCTGGAACGACCGCTCGGCGGTGGCCAGGTGCGAGGGCCCGAAGTGCTTGGGGAACTTGCGTCCCAGCTTCTCGAAGAGCGGCTTGCCGCCCTTGCGCCCGATCGAGTAGCCGATCGAGTCGCCGATGATCGCACCGGCGATCGCGACGCCCGCGACGCCCCACGGGCTCACCACGCCCTTGACCGCCATCAGCGACGCCGTGACCAGGGCGATCTCGCCGGGCAAGGGGATACCCAGCGACTCGATGAGGATGATCAGACCGACCACGGCGTACACCGCGGTCGGTGGAATGCCCTCGATCCAGGCGTCGATGTGCAAGGCCAGCACCTCCGTGGCAGGTCGGGACCGGCCGCGCTCCCCGTGGAGCAGCGCGCCGGTCCCGGCAGTTGTCCGATGGCGGCACGACGCCGCTCCCCCTCAGGGCAGGGTAACGTGCCGGGCGGCCTGTCCCCCCGGCCGATCCCCGTGGATTTCGACGTGCGGCCGCATCTCATGGTTCCAGGCCGGCCGGCATTTCTTCAAGATTCGGCAAAGTGCCCCTGACCTCGGACGGAGCCCCCTCACACCCCCGTGCCCGGTGCCTCGGGCGGCGGGAACCGCCGCCGCACGGGACGCGGTCCGCCGCGAGGGGCCACACCCCGGAGCGGTACGGACGACGACGCCGACCCGCAGCCGTGACCGCTCGGTCAGCTGTGGTTGACGATGACGGAGATGCCCCAGCCGATCGCCGCGAGCACCGTCGCGAAGATCAGTCCGGCCAGGACGCGGCCGACCGGCCCGGCGGTGGGCCGGTCCCCACCCGGCTCGGTGGCCGGTCCCGGCGGGTTGAGCAGGCGCAGCCCGAGGGCGAACAGCGCGGGCAGGCCTGCGCCGGTGAGCAGGCCCACCACGACGATCCTCCACAACGCGTTCAGGTTGATCCAGGAGTTCACGAGGCCGCCTCGTCCGTGGTGGCGGGCGCCGGGATCAGCGAACCGGTCCACGCGGCGTTGACGTTCTCCGGGGTCACCGCCGGATGGCGGGAGGCGGCGAAGAAGGCGACCGAGGCCAGCACCAGCACGACGAAGATCACCACCACGCCGGCCGTCCCGCCGATCCCGTTCGCGGTCCAGTAGGCCACCGCGCCGGCCACCGCGGAGGCCGGCAGGGTGAACAGCCAGGCCGTCACCATCCGGCGGGCGATCCCCCAGCGCACCACGGCACCCTTCTTCCCGACCCCCGAGCCCAGGATCGACCCGGTGGCCACGTGCGTGGTGGAGAGCGAGTAGCCGAAGTCGGTGGAGCAGAGGATCACGGCGGCCGAGGCCGACTCGGCGGCCATCCCCTGCGGCGACTCGATCTCCACCAGCCCCTTGCCCAGGGCCCGGATGACCCGCCAGCCGCCGATGTAGGTGCCCAGGGCGATCGCCAGCGCGCAGGAGACGATCACCCAGGACGGTGCCTTCGCCCCGCTCTGCAGGTTGCCGTTGGCGATCAGGGCCAGGGTGATGACGCCCATGGTCTTCTGCGCGTCATTGGTGCCGTGGGCGAGCGAGACCATGGAGGCCGAGCCGATCTGGCCGAGCCGGAAGCCGTGCCCGCGCGGGCGTTCGGCCACGTCACGGGTGATCCGGTAGACCAGGACCGTACCGGCCACGGCCACGGCGCCGGCGATGAACGGCGACAGTGCCGCGGGCACGATCACCTTGGAGACCAGGCCCTGCCACTTGACGGCCGAGGCGCCCGCCGCCGCGGCCGTGGCGCCGATCACCCCGCCGATCAGTGCGTGCGAGGAACTGGACGGGATCCCGAGGAACCACGTGGTCAGGTTCCACAGGATGCTGCCGGTCAGGCCGGCGCAGACCACGGTCAGGGTCACGTCCTGGCTGTCGACCAGGCCGTTGGCGATGGTTGCCGCCACGGCGGTCGACAGGAACGCTCCGGCCAGGTTCAGCAGCGCCGAGACCGCCACCGCGACGCGCGGCGGGAGGGCTCCGGTGACGATCGAGGTCGCCATCGCGTTGCCGGTGTCGTGGAAGCCGTTGGTGAAGTCGAAGCCCAGCGCCGTGACGACCATCAACGCCAGGACCGCGTTGTTGCCGGTCACGGACCCGAACCTAGCCCGGAGCGGGACGGGCCCGGTCCGGCGACACCCCGGCGCGCCGGGCCACGGGGCGCCGCCATCCCGTCGGACCAACGGGGTCGCACGGTGGTGCCGCTTCGGCCGGGCGGCAGCCCGACGGCTATGACCGCTCGGGCTGCTCGGGCCGCTCGGGCCGCTCGGGCTGTTCGGGCCGCCCTGGCTGTTCGGGCCGCTCGGCGAACTCCAGGACGGTGATCGAGGGACGGCGGGTCGCCAGCGGCGGGATCCTCGTCGCCAGCGGCAGCAGGGCACCGACCAGCCCGCGTCCGCCGGTCGGCCGGACGTCCCGCACCGCGGCCACCGCCGGACTCGCCGTGCCCAGTTTGCCCCGCTCACCCGCGTCCATCGCCCACGGCATCGGGGGCACCTGGTAGCCGCGGATGCGCATCCTGCCGCTGAGGGTGAGCCGGCTGAACCACCGCGGCACGGCGTCCAGCACCATCGAGCCGCCCGGGAACAGTTCGGCGCAGCCCGCGATCAGGGCCTTCACCCGAGCCGGCGGGAGGTACATCAGGAGGCCCTGCGTGGTGATCAGTACCCGACGGCTGCGGTCCACCTCGGCGGCCCACCCGAGCCCGGTCGCGTCGGCGGCCAGGTACCGCTGCCGCGGCCCCGGCGGGAGCAGTTCCTCCCGCAGTGCCACCGACTCGGGCAGGTCCACGGTGAGCCACCGGGCCCGCCCGTTGTCGACCCGCCAGTACTGCGTCTCCAGGCCCTCCCCCAGGCAGACGACGGTGCCGCGCGGCTCCCGCACCAGGAAGTCCGCCACCTCGCGGTCGAAGCAGGCCACCCTCAGCGCCTGGAACTGCGCCTGGGCGCCGCTGGTGCCGAACCGCTCGGCGAACGGGTAGTCGATCCGGTCGACCAGGCCGACGGCCTCGGGATCGTGCAGCACCGCGTCCGGCCGGCGGGCCTCGGCGGCACGCTGGTACAGCGTCCACAGCGCCGTCTCCGGCACCGCCGCCAGCTCGGGCCGCTTCGCCGCCCCGGGTCGTTCCACCGGCTCGGGCCGCTCCGCGCCGCCAGTCATCGCTCGCTCCTTCGACGTGCCCCGCGCGCGCAGCGCGCTCGGTCGTGAACCCGCCGATTCTGACACCCGCCGGACGGACGTGCCCGGCCCGACGCGCGGGCCTGCGGGCCCGGTCAGCCGACGCTGAACGCGCCGTCCGGCGGGGGCGGGGAGTCGGTGGCGTCCGCGTCCGTGACCGGCGCGGTGCGGCCGGCCAGGGCCGCCAGGTCGTCGCCCGCCACCAGCCGGGCCGGGAAGACGTCGCCCGCGAACAGCCGGGCCAGCTCCGCCTCCGGCAGCGGCGCCGACGAACCGGCCAGCAGCACGTTGCCGTACCGCCGTCCGCGCAGCACCGACGCCTCCGCCACCAGGCAGACGTACGGGAACACCGCCCGCACCGTCGCCGCCTGCGCCCGGGCGAACGCCAGCGGCGGGCCGTCCGCCAGGTTGGCCGCGTAGCAGCCGCCCTCGCGCAGCACGGCCGCGGCGAGGCGGACGAACTCCACCGAGGTCAGGTGCGCCGGGGTGCGCGAGCCGTGGAAGACGTCCGCGACCACCAGGTCCTGCGAGCCCGCCGGGACGTCGGCGAGGGCGGCCCGGGCGTCGCCGACGGTCGCCGAGACGTCCGCGCCGGGCGTGCCACGCCAGGGCAGGTGCTCCTCCACCAGTTCCAGCAGCGGCCCGTCCACCTCGACCACCCGCTGCCGCGAGCCGGGCCGGGTCGCGGCCAGGTAGCGGGGCAGGGTGAGCGCGCCGCCGCCCAGGTGCAGCACGTCCAGCGGGCGGCCGGCCGGGGCGAGTGCGTCGGCGAGGTGTCCGAGGCGCCGGGTGTACTCGAACTCCAGGTGCGTCGGGTCGGCCAGGTCGACGTACGACTGCGGGGTCCCGTCCAGGGTGAGCAGCCAGGCGCCGTTCCGGTCGATGTCCGGCATGAGTTTGGCGAAGCCGAGGTCGGTCCGCCGACCGACCGGCACCGGCTCGTCGTGCTCGGAGGTCACGCGCGGTCCCCGACCGGCCGCACGTCCAGGTAGGCCTCCAGCCAGTGGTCCAGCTCGGCGAAGACCTGGGTGCGGGCCTTCTCACCGGACAGCACCAGGTCGTGCATGCCGCCCTCGATCCGCACGATCGTGACGTGCCGGCCGAGCCTCGGCCCCTGCGCGGCGATGTCGTCGGCGCGCAGCACCGCATCCGCGTGGTGCAGGGCGTTGTGCCACGTGGTGGTGGCGATGGACCTGGTGGACGCCATCAGCAGCACCGGCACGTCGATCCCGAGCCCCTGCCGCAGCCGCCGGTGCCCCTGGTGGATCGCCGACAGCCAGCCCGCGAACAGCGGGAAGCCCTCGGCGGGCTTCAGGGTCAGGTCGAAGTCCCACTCGCCCCGGTGGTCCTTGTGCAGGCTGTGCGTGTAGTGCGGGTTCAGCGTCGACGGCAGCACCCGGGTCGGTGCCAGCCGCCCGATCGCCGTCACGGCCGGCCCGCCCAGGGTCCGGACGGCCTGCGAGGTCGGCATCGACAGGAACGGCGAGTTGAGGAACAGCCCGTCCACCAGGCCGCGCCCGGCGCCCCGCCCCGCCCACAGCGCGGCCACCAGCCCGCCGGTCGAGTGCCCGTTCAGCAGCAGCTGCCGGTGCCCGTCCGCCTCGCGGATGATCCGCACCGCCTCGTCGATCTCCTCGTCGTACTCAGAGAGGCTCTGCACGAAGTTCGGCGACTGGTGCGGGCGCAGCGAGCGGCCGTACTTGCGCAGGTCGAGCGCGTAGAACGAGAAGCCGAGCGCGGCGTAGTGCTCGGCCAGGTTGGTCTGGAAGAAGTAGTCGTTGTACCCGTGGATGTAGAGGACGGCCCGCTCCGCCCCGGGGACCAGCCGCCGTACGAGAGTCGCGCACACCTCGCCCTCGGCGTCGGGGCGGAGGTCCAGCTCCGCCGCCTCGTAGGGGGCACCCAGGATGTCTTCCCGAAACTCCATCGCCGCCGCACCGATCCTCTGCTCCGCCTGCCGGTCCGGCAGGTGACCACCTGTTCCGGCCATGACGATACCGGCCGGTAGGTGCGCGGCGCTCGGCGGTGGTCGGGTCGGGCCCGGCCGGCCGACCGGAGCGGGCCGTGGAGGGCCCCGCCGCGCACGCCGTCGTGCACCGGCGCGGAGTACGCTCCGCGCCTCCCCGCCCCTCCTCGTACGCCTGCTGTGCGCCGGTGGTGATGTGGAACGCTTCCCGCACGGACAAGGCGAGTTGGGGAGTTTGCATGCAGCAGGAGCACAGTGATCCGTCGCTCTACCGGTCGGCGTCCGAGGCGATGGCCGCGCCGCCGGAGAAGCTCGCGTACGTGGCCGGGTTCGACCGGTCGGCCCGGCGGCCGGACGCTCTGCTCACGGTGGACACCGACCCGGCCTCGGCCAGCTACGGGACGGTCCTGAACTTCGCCGAACTCCCGACCCTCGGCGACGAGTTGCACCACTTCGGCTGGAACGCCTGCTCCAGCGCCCTGGCGCACGCCTGCCACGAGAACCCGGAGCGGCGCTTCCTGCTGCTCCCCGGCCTGCGCTCCTCCCGGCTGCACGTGATGGACACCCGGCCGGACCCGGTGCGCCCGCGCCTGGTGAAGACCGTCGAGGCCGCCGAGCTCGCCGCCAAGGCCGGCTACTCGCGCCCGCACACCCTGCACTGCGGCCCGGACGGCGTCTTCCTCTCCTGCCTGGGGACCGGTGCGGGGGCCGACGGGCCGGGCGGGGTGGCGATCCTCGACCACACCACCTTCGACGTGCTGCGCGCCTGGGAGACCGAGCGCGGACCGCAGAACTTCGCGTACGACGTCTGGTGGCACCTCGGCACCAACGTGGGCGTCACCAGCGAGTGGGGCACCCCGTGGATGGTCGAGGACGGGCTGGTGCCGGAGCTGCTGCTGGGCCGCAAGTACGGGCACGCGCTGCACTTCTGGGAGCTGGACTCCGGGCGGCACCTGCAGCGGATCGACCTCGGCGACCAGTACCAGATGGTGCTGGAGCTGCGCCCGGCGCACGACCCGCAGGCGGAGTGGGGGTTCGCCGGGGTGGTGGCGAACGTCGAGGACCTGTCCTCCTCGGTCTGGCTCTGGTACCGGGACGGCCCCGCGTTCACCGCGCGCAAGGTGATCGAGATCCCCGCCGAGCCGGCCAAGGCCGAGGACCTGCCGCCGGCGCTGCAGCCGTTCGGTGCGGTGCCGCCGCTGGTCACCGACATCAACCTGTCGGTGGACGACCGCTGGCTGTACGTGTCGGCCTGGGGGACGGGCGAGTTGTTCCAGTACGACGTCTCGGACCCGTTCCACCCCCGCCTGGCCTCGTCGGTGCGCCTCGGCGGGGTCGCCGCCCGCACCCCGCACCCGGCCGAGCCGGGCCGGCCGCTGAGCGGGGCGCCACAGATGGTGGAGATCAGCCGGGACGGCCGGCGGCTGTACCTGACCAACTCCCTCTACGGCTCCTGGGACGACCAGGTCTACCCGGACGGCATCGAGCCCTGGATCGTCAAGCTGGACGCCGACCCGGAGGCGGGCGGGCTGAGCATCGACGAGCGCTTCTTCCCGCACGGCGCGGACTTCCGGGGGCTGCGCGTGCACCAGACCCACCTCGCGGGCGGTGACGCCTCCTCGGACTCCTACTGCTTCCGCTGACTCCCTTCCCGCAGGCCGATTCGGGCTACCGCTGCAGCGCCTGGTCGTACCGGACCTGCCCGAGCGGGAGTCCGGCGGAGACGAGCCGGCCGCGGACGGAGGCGACCATGCCGACCGGGCCGCTGACGCAGGCCAGGTGGTCGCGCCAGTCCCCGGCCGCCGCGACGGCGTCGGCGAGGCGGCCGGCGGTGACCGGCGTGAGGGTCAACCACGGCTTGTGCAGACCGAGTTCGGCGATTGCCCGCCAGTCGTAGAGGTCGCCGCGGTCCCGGGCACCGACGAAGAGGTGGACCCGTCGGCCGGCCGGGCGGTGGGCGGCCTGCTGTTCGACGATCGCCTTCATCGGGGCGAGCCCGGTGCCGCCCGCGACCAGCAGCAGGTCGCGGGCGTCGCCGTCGGGCAGCAGGCTGCCGCGCGGCGGGCCGAGGCGCAGCCGGTCGCCGACGGCGGTGTGTTCGACCAGGGCGGCGCTGACCCCGTCGGGGCCGGTGCGGCGGACGTGGAACTCCAGCTCGTTGTCGGCGCGCGGGGCGCAGCCCATCGAGTACTGCCGCCAGGTGTGCGGCAGCGCCGGGTGCTCGACGGTGCCGTACTGTCCGGCCCGGTACGGGTACGGTTCGCCGGTGCGCACCCGCAGCACGGCGAGGTCGGGTCGGCGGCGCTCGTGGCCGGTCACCACCGCGTGCCAGTACGGGGGTTCGGTGAGCGCGGAGTCGGCGCCGGCGACCATCGCACCGACGGCGAAGCGGATCATCCGCACCCAGGCGGCTTCCAGCTCCTCGGTCCAGTGCTCGCCGGCCCGGTACCGGATGGCCTCGCACAGGGCTTCCTCGAAGGCCTCGTAGTGGACCGGTCGGACACCCAGTTTCCGGTGGTCACGGCCGAGTTGGCGGAGCATCCGGCCCAGTTCGGCGGGGTGGTGGAGGTGGTCGACGAGGTGGCGGAAGATCCGTTCCAGATGGGCCCGCTGGAACTCCATCGAGGCGGGGAAGAGCGGGCGCAGGTACGGGCGGTGGCGGAACATGACCGCGTAGAGGTGGTCGATCAGCTCGGAGAGCGGGGCGATCCGGTCGAGGTCGCGCCGGATCAGGTGCTGGTCGGCTGCGCCGTCGTAGCCGCCGTACCCGGGGTCGTCGCCGTCGGCGCCGTACCCGGGGTCGCCGCCCGGGGAGGAGGACGGGACGAGGAGTCGGCGTCGTAGGCGCATCGCGTGGTGGCGGGCGATCAGCCGGTCGTACTCGGCGGTGGCGGTGCCGGTGGCAAGGTGCGTGCTGCTGCTGTTGTCCATGTCATGCCCAGTCAACTGCGCTGTCGCCGAACGCGAGAAGGGTCGATCGCCCCGAACGGACCCGGGACCATCGACCCCTTGCCAAGCGGGACCGCTACCGGGACCGCTACCGGGACTGTTCGGCGGACGGACCGGCAGGCGCACCGGCGGACGAACCGGCACTCGGTCCGGCCGTCCGCTCGGACGGGCCCGCCTGGAACTCGGTTGCCGCCCAACTCGCCAGCAGTCGCAGCGATTCGGCCGAGCCGGAGCCCGGTTCGGCGTGGTAGGCGACGAGCACCTGGTCGGGTTCCCCGGCCGGGCGCAGGGTCTCGTACTGCAGGCTCAGCCCGCCGACCACGGCGTGGTGCAGCTGCTTGGTGCCGTGGCCCTTGTCCTGGATGTTGTGGGTGGCCCACAGACGCCTGAAGTCCTCACTCTTGACGGAGAGTTCACCGATCAGCGAGGCGAGGTGGGGGTCGTCCGGGTCGCGTCCGGCGTCCAGCCGCAGGATGCCGACGACGTCGCTGGCCTTGCCCTCCCAGTCCTGGTAGAGCTCGCGCGCGGCCGGGTCGAGGAAGACGTGCCAGGCCATGTTGCGCTGCTCGGGCGGCATCGTGGCGAAGTCGCCCAGCAGGGCGGTGCCGAGCCGGTTCCAGGCGATGATGTCCAGGCGCCGGCCGAGCACGTACGCGGGCACGCCCTCCATGGCGTCCAGCAGCTGCTGCAGCGCGGGCCGGACCCGCTGGATCCGGGCGGCGGCCCGGCCGGAGCGGCGGCGGGGCGGCTTGGTGAGCCGGCCGAGGTGCTCGCGCTCGGCGGAGCCGAGCCGCAGGACGCGGGCGATGGCGTCCAGCACGGCGGCGGAGACGTTCTCGCCGTGGCCCTGTTCCAGCCGGGTGTAGTAGGCGGTGCTGACTCCGGCGAGCTGGGCCAGCTCCTCGCGGCGCAGCCCGGGCACCCGGCGCCGGGTCGTGGTGTCCCGCAGGCCCACGTCCTCGGGCCGCAGGCGGGCGCGGCGGGATCGGAGGAACTCGCTGAGTTCGGTGCGCTGGTCCATGTCTGCAGTATGCGGGCGCCACGGCGCCGCGGGGCGGGCGAGGGTGATACTGCCGTGCGTACGTTCCGTGGTCGTACGTCCGGCCCGCCTACGTCCGCCGCGCCTACGTCCGGCCCGCCTACGTCCCGCTCCCCTACGTCCCGGCTTCGTACGTTGATCTCTGGTCTGGTTGGGCCGACCGGCCCGCCGCAGGCTTGGGGGCATGACGAACGAGACGACGAACACCACGGCCGCCACCACGACGAGCACCACGAGCACCACCGCCGGTACCACCCGCACCGTCGCCGCCTACGCGGCGCAGCAGCCGGACGCCCCGCTGGCGAAGACCACCGTCACCCGCCGGGCCGTGGGCGAGCACGACATCGTGATCGACATCAGGTTCTCCGGCATCTGCCACTCCGACATCCACCAGGTCGGCGAGGACTGGGGCACCGGCATCTTCCCGATGGTCCCGGGCCACGAGATCGCCGGCGTGGTCAGCGAGACCGGCCCCGGCGTGACCCGCTGGAAGGTCGGCGACCGGGTCGGCGTCGGCTGCTTCGTCGACTCCTGCCGCGAGTGCGACAACTGCCGTGCCGGTCTGCAGCAGTACTGCACCGGCGAGGGCGGCGCCGTCTTCACCTACAACGGCACGGGCCGCGACGGCCTGCCGACCTACGGCGGCTACTCCGCGGAGCTGGTCGTGGACGAGGCGTACGCGCTGGGCATCCCCGACAGCCTGCCGCTGGACGCCGCCGCCCCGCTGCTGTGCGCGGGCATCACGCTGTACTCGCCGCTCGCGCACTGGGGCGCCGGCCCGGGCAAGAAGGTCGCGATCGTGGGCCTCGGCGGCCTCGGCCACATGGGCGTCAAGCTCGCCCACGCGATGGGCGCGGAGGTCACCGTGCTCAGCCAGTCGCTGCGCAAGCGCGAGGACGGGCTGAAGCTCGGCGCCGACCACTACCGGGCCACCTCCGACCCGGCGACGTTCAGCGAGCTGGCGGGCAGCTTCGACCTGATCGTCAACACCGTCTCCGCCGACCTCGACCTCAGCGCCTACCTGGGCCTGCTGCGGGTCGACGGCACCATGGTGCAGGTCGGCGCGCCGGAGAAGCCGGTGTCGGTGAACGCCCACGCGTTGCTCAGCGGCCGCCGCTCGCTGGCCGGGTCGATGATCGGCGGGCTGCCGCAGACCCAGGAGATGCTGGACTTCTGCGGTGAGCACGGCATCACGGCCGAGATCGAGCTGATCCGGGCCGAGCAGATCAACGAGGCCTACCAGCGGGTGCTGGACGGCGACGTCCGGTTCCGCTTCGTGATCGACGCCTCGACCATCTGACGGACCGCCCCACGACCGCGAGGTGCCCCCGCACGACCGCGAAGTGCCCCGCGCCCCGGTGCTCTCCCGTCACCAGGGCGCGGGGCACCCGCGTCACACCGAGGCCGTCTTCGCCGTCCGCCGCTCCTCGCGGCGGTCCAGCCGCCGCTGCCGGCCCCGGCGCAGCGGCTGGTCGGGCAGCCAGCCGAAGGTGAGGCAGGCGCCCACCACCCCGAGCAGCATCCCGATCAGGAAGCCGCCCAGGTTGGAGGTGACCCAGCTGGCCAGTGCGGCCAGCACGGCGAGGACGGAGTAGAACAGCCGCTGTGCCGGGTTGAACAGGATCAGCAGGCCGCACAGCACCATCACCGCCGGCACCAGGTACCCGGCCAGCCCCTGCATCCCGATGTGCAGGACGACGGGCAGCGGGGCCCGCAGGGTGAACAGGATCTCGGCGCCGCCGAGCAGCACCAGCAGCCCGCCCCAGAACGGTCGCCGGCCCCGCCAGTCGCGCTTGACCGGGCGGGCGGCGGGCTCGGCACCGTCGGCGGTCGCGGCGGCGGTGCCGGGCGCGGTGGCCGTCCCCTCGGCCGCCACCCCCTCGGCCCGCGCCCCGACGCCCCCACCGGTCCCGGCCGGCTCCGGTACGGACTCCGTCATGCTCAGCAGCCCTGGGAGCCGAAGCTCAGCCGCAGGTTGGGCAGTTTGAACCCGACGGCGGTGCTCGCGTAGTTGTGCTGCTTGAGGTGGGTCAGCACGACGGTGTCGGCCTGCTGGCCGAAGACGCCCGGGTTGCCCTTGCCGACCGGGCCGGCCTTGTCGAAGGTGCTGGCGTCGCCGCCGATCTCGATGTTGGTGAACTCCGCGTCGCCGGACAGGAGATCGGAGTCGGTGGTGAGGTTGGAGGCGCTGACGGGGGTGCCGCCGTCGCCCGCGTGGATCACCAGGTTGATGCCGCCGAGGTCGACGCTCTGGCACAGGTTGGTGATCTCGGCACTCTTGATCGCCGACACCGCGACCAGCACCTGGCCGCCGGTGGAGCCCGCGTTGGGGCTGTCGGGGATCATCGAGTCCAGCGAACCGAACTGGGCGAAGCCCTTGCCGTCGAGCTTGTCGGCGGTGATGGTGAACGGCATGCCGGAGATGGAGAACTGCGCGGCGAGCACGCCCTGGGCGGTGAGCGCCATCAGGACGCCCCCGGCGGCGATCGCCGGCACGGCCATCAGGGCGGTGCGCTTGAGCCGTACCCGGCCTCTTCTGGGCCCGACCGGCTGTGGGGTCCCGGCCGCCGCGGCGGCGTCCTCGGACATGGCCATGTGTGCTCCCTGTGGGTGGATTGGGTGTGCAGGCACTGGCACGTTGTCCTGGCGCGGACAGCGTTCCGCGGCCCGAACGGGCCGCCCGCCCCTCGGCAGCGGGGCGGGTCCGGTCGGAGCGCGGTAAGTAACTGGGAAGCTACTGCCCGGTATTGGCCGGGTCAATACGGGTGCACGAAGGATCTTCACCGATCCCGGCCTCGACCCGTTCCGGCGCCTCGGCCAGGCCCAGCCGCTCGGCCATTCCCGCCACCCCGAGCCGTTCGGCGGCCTCTGCCGGGCCGAGGAACGGTGCCAGGCAGAACATGCTCAACACGGGTAACAGCTCCGGCAGTTGATCGGTGCGGCCGGAGTCGATCCGGCGGTGGATCGCGCTGTACACGCCGCCGACCACGGCGTCCACCAGCTCGTCCACCGTAATTCCGCACGGGAGTTGGGGCGCCTCGGCGAAGAACGCCCGGAACCTGGTGAGGAGTTGATCGCGCTCACGGCGCCCCTCCGGGCCGACCGCCTCGATCTCGATCACCGCCATGGTCGCGAACGCCGGTGTCCCGGCGAGCAGTTGGAGCATCGCACCGAGCGCCTGCCGGATCCCGTGGCACCAGTCGGATTCGGCCGCGAACGCCGCCGCCATCCGCCGGAGCACCACCCCGGTGCCGTAGCGGTGCGCGGCGAGGAAGGCGTCCTCCTTGCCGCTGAACAGCTCGTAGAAGACCGGCCTGGTCACGCCCGCCGCCCGGCAGATGTCGCTCACCGTCGCGTGCTGGTAGCCGCGTTCGGCGACGGTCCGGACCAGCCCGTCCAGCAGCCGTTCGCGCTGGGTCGCGGCGACCACGCCTGCGGGCTGCCGGCGCGGGCCGGGCTTGATCGACCGGGCGGGATCGCGGCCGGTCCGCGCGCCCGGCAGCAGGACCGTGTCGGCACTCCGGAGGTAGTTCCGTTCCATCACCAACTCCTGTGTCCTGTATTGACATTGACGCAACACCGGGTTTACAACACTGACAGGTTTCCAACCGGTGGACGAGCAGGCCCCCACCGGTCGACCTCCAGGGGCTCCCCCGGTCCGGACGCACCACCCGGGCCACGGGACCACGGCGGGCGCAGGCCCGCGGCGGTGGCAGCCGCCGACGTGCACCCCCACAGCACCGCACGTCCGCACCGGCCCGGCGCAGCGCCGCCGGGCAGTGCCGCTGTGTTCCGCACCGCCGAACCGCCGCACGGCCCGACGGCCCTGCAGCCGAACCGCCTCACGGCCGTACAGCCGAGCCGCACGAGCGGGCCCGTGGCGCCGGGCCCGCCCGCACCGCGGCCCCGCCGGAGCCTCCGGTACGCCATGCACTTCCCCGCCGTGCACACCACCACACCCGCACGCCGGGATTCCCCCACCCGTCCCCCGGACGGAGAGAGGTACCCTCATGCGCATCCGTCGCACCCTCGCCACCGCCGCCCTCACCGCACTCGCCCTCACCGGTGCGGCCGTGGCACCCGCCGAGGCCGCCACCGCCGTACTGACCACGGGCAGCCCGACCGGCCCGGCCGTCGCCGTCGGCGACGTCATCACCGCCAACCTGGTCTCCGGCAGCTACGCGACCTTCTACAACAGCGCCACCGGGACGAGCGGCATCAAGTGCGCCGCCTCCTCCTTCTCGGCGACCGTCACCTCCAACCCGGCCGCGCCGGGCAGCGCCGTCGAGCAGCTCAACACCCAGACCTTCGGCTCCTGCACCTCCAACGTCCTCGGCGTCACGAGCGTCAAGAGCATCACCGTCACCAACCTGCCGTTCACCAACACGGTCAGCGACGCCCCCGGCAACCCGGTCAAGCTCACCCCCGGCGCGGCCGGCGCGATGGGCACCACCGTCGTCCTCGGCACCATCCTGGGCAGCATCACCTGCAACTACCAGAACAGCACCGGGATCAACGGCACCACCTCGAACACCGGCAACACGATCGGCTTCTCCGCGCAGCCCTTCACGCTGGTCTCCGGCCCCGGCCTGTGCTTCTCGACCGGCTGGTTCAGCGCCACGTACGGCCCGGTCACCGACACCTCCGTCGCCGGCAGCCCCGCCCTCTACGTCAACTGACGGTCCCCACCGCCCGCTGACGGACAGCCCCACCCCGACCACGGCGGCGTACGGCACCGGCACCACGCCGTACGCCGCCCGGCCGTGCCCGCGCGGGACGCCGGGACACGGAAGTGACCGGCCGGTAGGGTGGCGCCGCACGCAGACGACGAAGCGGAACGGGGCGGCACATGGGCAACGACGGCAACGGCAACGCGACGAACAGCACGGGTTTCTTCACCTCGGTCACGGACACCGCCGAACAGCTCGCCGCCACCGGCTACCTCGCCTCCACGGCCGTCGCCACCACCGTGTTCCTGGCCGACCGGCTCGGCAAGCCGCTGCTGGTCGAGGGCCCGGCCGGGGTCGGCAAGACCGAACTCGCCAAGGCCGTGGCCGCGATCGGACGGGCCCGGCTGGTCCGGCTCCAGTGCTACGAGGGCATCGACGAGGCCCGCGCGCTCTACGAGTGGAACCACGCCAAGCAGCTGCTGCGGATCACCGCCGGCCGCGAGGAGGGCTGGGAGGAGGCCCGCGGCGACATCTTCGGCGAGGAGTTCCTGCTCACCCGCCCGCTCCTCACCGCCATCCGCGGCGAGGAACCGACGGTGCTGCTGATCGACGAGATGGACAAGGCCGACGTCGAGGTCGAGGCGCTGCTCCTGGAGGTGCTCAGCGACTTCCAGGTCACCGTCCCCGAACTCGGCACCATCACCGCGAGCCGCCGCCCCTTCGTGCTGCTCACCTCCAACGCCACCCGCGACCTCTCCGAGGCGCTGCGCCGCCGCTGCCTCTTCCTCCACCTCGACTACCCGGAAGCCGAGTTGGAGCGCCGCATCGTCCGGCTCAAGGTGCCCGGGCTGGACGAGACCCTGGCCGATTCGCTGGTGCGGGTCGTCGGCGCGCTGCGCGCGATGGACCTGCGCAAGGCCCCGTCCGTCGCCGAGACCATCGACTGGGCCCGCACCCTGCTCGCCCTCGGCGCGGACACCCTGGACGAGGCCGCCGTCCGGGACACCCTCGGGGTGATCCTCAAGCACCAGGACGACATCCGGAAGGCCTCCCGGAAGCTCACCCTCGCATGACCGCCGAGCCCCGCCCGACCGGAGCCGCGCCGGCCGCGCTCCAGCCGACCGCACCCGGGCCCTCCGCACCCGCGCCGGCCCAAGCCCCGCCGGCCGACACCGCCGCCCGCCTCACCGGCCTGGTCCGCGCCCTGCGCGGCCACGGCCTGCGGATCGGCCCCGCGGAGACCGTGGACGCCGCCGCCGTCCTCGACGTCCTCGGCTTCGCCGACCGCGAGCGGATGCGGGCCGGACTGGCCGCCGCCCTGCTGCGCTCCGAGACCCAGCGGACGGTCTTCGACGCGACCTTCGACCTGTTCTTCCCCCTCGGCGTCGGCACCCCCGAAGCCGTCCGTGCGGACCCGCTGCCCGTCCCCGACGACCCCGAGCCGCCGCGCTTCGGCCGCCCCGACCCGCTCCGCGACGACCTGCGCGACCGCCTCGCCGCCGCCCTCGCCGCCGACGACCGCGCCGCCCAGGCCCGGCTCGCCGGCGAGGTCGTGGAGGCCTTCGGCCGCTACGGCGCGGGCAGCACGCCCGGCTCCGACGGCTGGTCCGCCCACCAGGCGCTCGGCCGGCTCTCCCCCGAGACGCTGCTCGCCCGGATCCTCGCCGCCCTGCGCACCGCCGGTTCCGCGACCGACCTGTCCGACCTCGTCCTCGCCGACGAGGTCCGGCGCCGCATCCGGGACTTCCGCGCCCTGGTCACCGGCGAGGCCCGCCGCCGGGTCGCCGAACTGCGCGGCGCCGAGCGGATCGCCGAACGCGCCGTCGCCCCGACCGTCGACCGGATCGACTTCCTCTACGCCGGCCGCGACCAGCTCGCCGAACTGCGCCGCACCGTCCACCCGCTGGCCCGCAAGCTCGCCACCCGGCTCGCCGCCCGCCGCCGCCGCGCCGCCCGCGGCCACATCGACCTGCGTCGCACCCTGCGCCGCTCCCTGGGCACCGGCGGCGTACCGCTGCGCCCGGTCCACCGCCTGCGCCGGCCGGCCCGCCCGGAGCTGGTGCTGCTCTGCGACGTCTCCGGCTCCGTGGCGGGCTTCGCCGACTTCACCATGTTGCTGGTGCAGGCGATGAGCGAACAGTTCAGCAAGGTCCGGGTGTTCGCCTTCGTCAACCGCACCGCCGAGGTCACCGACCTGCTCGGGGCCGGCGACGATCCGGCCCGCCTCGCCGCCCGGATCCTCACCGGGGCCAAGGTGACGGGCCACCACGGCAACAGCGACTACGGCTCCGCCCTCGGCGACTTCGCCGGGCACCACCTCGACGCGGTCGGCCCGCGCACCTGCGTCCTGGTTCTCGGCGACGCCCGCACCAACCACCGCGACCCGAACCTCGACGCCCTGCGCCGGATCGCCGCCCGGGCCCGCCGGGTCATCTGGCTCAACCCGGAGGAGCCCTCCCGCTGGCCCACTGGCGACTCCGCCGCCCCCGCCTACGCCGACGTCGTGGAGATGCACTCCTGCCGCAACGCCCGCCGCCTCGGCGAACTCATCGGCCGCCTGCTGCCGGTCTGAGCCGCACCACCGGTGCGCCGGAGACCACGCACCCGCCCCGGACGCGGGCCCGCTCCCGCCACCCGGGAGGATGTCCCCGTGCACAGTGTCCAGTTCTTCACGTACACGTCCACCCGGCTGTGGGGCCTGCGCGTCGACGGCGCCGACCTGCGGGTCCACGCCGCGGACGCCACCCGCCCCCGGTGGCAGCAGGAGGGCAACCCCGACGAGCGGACCCCGGAAGCCGTGGAGGACTTCCTGCTCCACCAGTACGGCGGCCTGACGGAGGCCGAACTCGGCTCACCGGGACGCCACTTCCTCGGCGACGCGGCTCCGGAGGTCCGGGACCGCGCGACGGGGGCGACCGCCGTCCTGGGCTGCCCCTGCGGCATCTGGGAGTGCTGGCCCCTGCTCACCCGCATCACGGCCACGGCCGACACGGTCACCTGGTCCGCCTTCCGCCAGCCCCGCCGCCCCGCCTGGGGCGACCTGGCCGTCGGACCGTTCGTCTTCCCCCGCACCGACTACGAGCGCTCGCTCGCCCACGCCGTCCACCACGCCGAGGACCCGCTGACCGCCCTCCCGCCCGCCGAGCCCCCCGCCGGGACCTGACGCGGTCCCCGGGGTGGGCGTCCCGGGCGGCCGTGTCGGCCGCCCGGGACACCGGGGACGCCCGGGACGCCCGGCCCTCAGTCCAGCGACCCCAGGAAGTCCAGCAGCGCCGCGTTGACCTCGGCCGGGCGCTCCTGCTGCGTCCAGTGCCCCGTCCCCGGGAGCCGGACGTGCCGGTGCAGCCGGGGCGTCACCTGCTGCAGCAGATACGCCACCACCTCGCGGGTGACCATGGCGTTCACCAGGTCCTGCTCACCGGTGACGTACAGCGCGGGCGCCTCGATCCGCCGGCCGGCGAACGCCGCCATCAGCTCGTTGTTCCGGTCGATGTTGCGGTACCAGTTGAGCCCGCCGGTGAAGGCGCGGGCGCCGTGCCGGGCGTAGTCGGCGGCGAACGCCTCGATGTCCTCCTCGGTGAGCCAGGCCGGCAGCCGCTCCGGCTCCGGGACGGTGTCCAGCAGCTTCAGGCCCTCCGGGACGACCCACGGCTTCGGCTCCCCGTCCGGGTAGGTGCCGCCGAGGACGCGGCGGAACGCGGACTTCGGGTCGGCCGCCAGCTCGGCGTCGGCCCGGCCCGGCTCCTGGAAGTAGATCTGGTAGAAGCCCTCGCCGAACCTCTCCCGGGACTGCGCCAGCGGCGTCGGCCCGGACGGCAGCGGCGGCACGCTCAGCCCGGCGACGCCGCGCACCAGGTCCGGGCGCAGCGCCGCGGTGGCCCAGGCCACCGGGGCGCCCCAGTCGTGTCCGACCACGACCGCGCGTTCCGCGCCGAGCGCCCCGATCAGCGCCGTGACGTCGCCGACCAGGTGCAGCAGGCTGTACGCGTCCACGCTCTCCGGCTGCTCGCTGCGGGCGTAGCCGCGCTGGTCCGGCGCGACCACCCGGTAGCCGGCCTCGGCGAGCGGCCCGAACTGGTGCCGCCAGGAGTACCAGCTCTCCGGGAAGCCGTGCAGCAGGAGGACCAGCGGCCCCTCCCCCTGCTCGGCCAGGTGCAGCCGCACCCCGTTCACCTCGATGTCGCTGTGCTTGACGGCCTCGATCAACTCCGGCTCCCTGGTCGTTTCGTGGGTGTCCGTCCGACCCCTGCCCAGCCCGGCGGCCGGGGAACCCCGGAGGTTTCCGGATCCGTCCGTCGCACAGCAGCCGAGGCCGCCCCGGGAATCCGGGACGGCCTCGGCGTCGGAGTGGACCGACTGGGTGTCAGTTCACCGTGTAGCTGTACGGGATCGCCGCGAGCACCGCACCGGTGGTGTTCAGGGCGTTGTTGGCGGTGGCCACCCCGGTCGGGCCGGACACCAGGTACAGCACGCCCTTGACCGTGCTGCCCTTCGGGCCGGTCGGGTTCAGGGTCACCTGCAGCGAGCCGGTGGCGCCGGGAGCGACGGTCACCGGGCTGGCGGCCTGGGCCGAGGCGTTCACCGAGGCGGCGTACGGGTCACCGGTGCTGGAGGACAGCGCCGGGTCGAAGGCCTGGGTGTGCGCGGTGGCCGTGATGGTGGAGGTGCCGGTCGGCGCGCCGCCGGTGCCGAACGGGCCGATCTGCTGCACGAAGGTGCTCCAGTTGCCCGGGACGACCGGCTGCTCGGCGGTGCCGTTGTCGGTCACGACCGAGATGGTCGAGCCGTTCTGGGCCTTCTTCAGGTCGCCGAACAGGTCCGGCGAGCCGGTGGTGGCGCTCAGCTCGATCTGCGCCGGCGTCGAGGACGCCGCCACGGCCTTGAGCTGGTCGGTGCCCGGCGGCACCAGGAAGGACGGCACCGTGGAGCTGAGGCTCAGCGGCAGGTTGACGTTCGCCGAGGCGCCCTGCGGCACCAGCGGCACGTCCACCCGGCGGTCCAGGCGGCCGTCGGCCGCGATCTTCTGGGTCGCCACCGTGTTGTTGGTGTAGTTCACCTGGACGGTGACCGGCTTGCCGGCCGCCAGCTTGGTGTGGGCGTCGTTCGGCAGACCGGCCGCGGTGGCCTGGTTCTGGTTGAACGCGACGGTGCCGGCGAAGTCCTGGGCGAGCTCCTGGCCGCTGACCGGGCCGAGCACGTTCAGGACGAACCGCCAGCGGCCGGCGGCCGGGTTGACGGTGGTGGCCGAGACGCCGGCCGAGGTGCCGGTCAGGTTGCCCTGGGCGTCGAACTGGCCGTTGCCCTCGATGTCGATCGGGGTGCCGTTCGGGCTGATCAGCGCGCCCTGCATGAGCAGGTTGGAGTCCTTGCCGACGGTGACGCCGACCCGCAGGTCCTTCTGGCCCTTCGGGACGTCGAAGCCGTAGGTGAAGCTCTGCGTCGGGGAGGCGCTGCGGCCGTTGCCACCGGTGATGGTGCCGGTGAAGGTGCCCTTGCCCTGGTTGACCGGGACGAGGCTGCGCAGCACGACCGGGACGCTGGTGGTGTTGCCGTTCGAGCTGGAGACGGTGATCGCCTCGCTGGAGTCACCGCTGGTCGCCGGGGTGGTCAGCTGGACCTTGAGGGTCTTGGTCTGACCGGGCTTCAGGTCGGTGGTGCTCGGGCTCACGCCGCCGGCCGGCACCGCGCGCTGGGTCGCGGTGGCCAGCTGGACCGGGCCGGTGAAGCCGGCCTTGCCCGCCGGGGTGTAGAGGATGGCGGTCCACTCGCCGGCCACCGGGTGCGGGACGTCCACCAGGCCGAAGTTCGCCGGGGTGGCGCCGCCCTGCGGACGGGTGTTGGTCTCGAAGCGGCCCGACGGGTCGAGCAGCGTCATGCGGACGACCGGACCGTTGGTGACCGGGTTCGGCGCGCCGTGCCAGGCGATCGACGCCGCGAGGCGGTCGGCGCCGGCCGGGACGGTGAACTTGACCTGCTTCTGCACCCAGTCCGTACCGTTGGTGGCGTACTTGAAGGTGTCCTTCGACGCCGAGTCCAGCTGGACGGTCTGCTGGGCGGTCGCCAGCGGGGCGAAGCTGCGGGTCGCGGCGCTCACCGTCTGCGGCTCGTCACTGGTGTTGGTGACGGACACGTCGGTGGTGTGGGTCGAGCCGGGGGCGCCGGCGATGTCGACCTGGCCGGTGTTGACCACGACGGTGTTGGCGCCGTCGGTGCCGTCCCCGTCGTCGTAGCCGCGGGCGGCCTCGACGGCGGCGCGGACGTTCAGCAGACCGGCGCCCTGCTCCTCGGCGGGCACGCCGAGGTCGGTGGCGGTGCCGGTGAGGAACTTCTTCACCAGCGCCGGGGCGGGCGAGTCGCCGCCGTGGGTGTCGCGGTAGGCCTGGATGACCAGGGCCGCGGCACCGGTGACGAACGGGGCCGCCTGGCTGGTGCCGCCGAAGGGCTGGATCGGCGAGGCCTTGCCGTTGAAGCCGGCGCAGTCGGTGTACTTGGTGAGGTCGGGGGTGCAGAGCGCCCAGTCCGACTCGCCCGGCGCGACCAGGTCGACGGTGCGGCCGGCCTGGGTGAAGCCGCCCGAGGAGAGGGCGGAGATGCGGTTGTTGCTCCAGGTCTTGTTGGAGAACTGAGCGGCCGCGTAGCCGGTCTGCTGGTAGTTCTGGTTGTCGGTGGAGGCGCCGACCGAGATCACGTACGGATCGGTGGACGGCGTGCCGACGGTGCCGCTGATGCCGGCGTCACCGGAGGAGACGGCGACGGTGACACCGGCCTTGACGGCCTGCTCGTTGAAGAGCGAGATGGTGTCGTGCGCGCCGCTGTCCGGGGTGACGTTGCCGCCGAAGGACTCGTTGAGCACGTCCACGTGGGCGACCCGCACCGCGTAGTCGATCGACTGCAGGATCGACGAGTTGGACATCAGCTCGCCGCCGGCCTTCAGGGCGACCAGGTCGGCGTCCGGGGCGAGGCCGCGGATGCGGATGTTGCAGCCGGCCGGCAGCGGGTGCGACGCGTTGACGAACTGCGAGACGTCGTAGGTCTGGCGGCCCTGGGCGATGACCGCCGAGGCGTCGCCGAAGGCCTCGGCCGCGCCGGTCGGCGCGTCCCAGCCGTCGCCCGCGAAGTCCTTGTAGTCGACCACGGCGTGCGAGCCGTCGGCCCGGATGAAGTCCGGGTTGTTCGGGTCGAGGCCGTCCGCGATGTAGGCGACCTTGACGCCCTTGCCGGTGGCGAGGTTCTCCACGCCGGGCTTGCCGTTGCCGGTGTAGGCCCGGGTCGAGTACAGGCCCTCGGGCTCCAGCAGGGGCTTGCTCGGGTCCGAGGGGCACGCGGTGTTGGTCGCGTTCTCCTCGGCGCCCTGGCCGTTGCTGCCCGTAACGGCCTGCGGGGCGGCGGCGGCCTTGGGCGCCTTCGCACCCGGGGCGGTCGCGGAGTCGGCACCGTCCTTGGCCGTCGCGGCCTTGCCGGCGGACGCCGGGGCGACCTGGACCTGGGTGTCCGCCACCACGGCGGAGACCGCCGGGTCCGCCAGCAGCTGGGCGTGCAGGGCGGGGCTGACCGTGGCCGAGAAGGCGTTGCCGACCACGAAGGTCTTGATGTTGGTGCCGCCGTTGGCCTTGACCTTGTTCAGCAGCGGCGCCTGGGAGTCGGCGGCCTTCTGCTGACGGGCGCCCAGGTGACCGTGGTCGGCCGGGGCGTCCGCTATCTGGTCCTTCAGGATCACGATCACCGGCACCGGGGTCCCGTCCGCGGACGCCGTCTGGGCGTTCTGCGGATCCGGGGTCGGAGCTGCGCTGGCCATGGTCCCGAAGCTCAGGACCATGGACGCGGTGGTGACCGTGACGGCAGCTGCTAGCTGGGCTTTCCGCCAGCCGATCATGGACATCCTTTCGTCTGATGCGACGTCAGGTTGCACGGCCAGCGTACGCGGATCCGGGTCGGACGCGTGGTTGCTCGGACCGCGCGTCCTGACAGCGGTCGAATTCCAGCGCATCCGGCACGACCACGACAAGGGGGGAAATCCCCATCAGAAAGTAAAAATGACCATAGGAAAGTAAAATTCACGGCAGAAATCGGGCCATGTCCGCCCCTTTTCGCCGATCGGACCCGCCCGGAACCGTCCGCTTCCGCACCGAAAAAGTCGGTGGCGAACTCTCGACACTGGCGAAACACCGCCACCGGCCGTCCGTTCGCCGACAACTGCCTCTTTGTCGACAACCGCTTCTTTGTCGACACGGCCACATGCCGTTCCCGCCAGGACACTCCCTTCCCCGCCGCCCCCGCCCGAAACCGGGTGCGGCAGCCGGAATCAGTACCCGGCCGACCGCTCCTGAGCGTCCGCCAGGTCCTCGGCGGTGGGCGCGTCGTCCTGGGTCAGCCGGTGACGCCAGTACCCGGTGAAGTCGACGGACCGCTTCGGCACCCCGCGCTCCTCGACCAGGTGGCGGCGCAGCGCCCGCACCGCACCCGCCTCCCCCGCCAGCCAGGCGAACGGCGTGCCGGCCGGCAGCCCGGCCGAGCGCACCGCCCCGGCCAGCACGGCGCCCGGCGCGGCGCCGTCCCGGTGCAGCCAGTGCACGGCGAGGTCGGCCCGGCTCTCCAGCGGCTGCCGCTCGGCCCGGTCCGCGACCTCGACGTACGCGAGCGCCCGCACCCCGGCGGGCAGCGCCTCGACCAGCGTCGCGAGCGCGGGCAGCGCGGTCTCGTCCCCCGCCAGCAGCACCCAGTCGGCCGCCGCCGCGGCCTCGGCGAACGGCACCGGCGGGGCGTACAGCGCGGAGGGGCCGACCATGCCGAGCCGGTCCCCGGGCGCCGCCCGCAGGGCCCAGCCGGCGGCCGGGCCGGTGTCGCCGTGCAGCACGAAGTCGATCTCGACCAGCCGGGTGCCGGGCCGGCGCCGGCGCAGGGTGAAGCTGCGCATCGGGGGCCGCTCGGCCGCGGGGATCGCCAGGTAGGCCCGGTACCAGCCCATCGGGTCGTCCTGCGGCGCGGGCAGTACCGGCTCGGTCTGCCCGGGGCGGGGGAAGCAGAGCTTGAGCTGCTGGTCGGGGGCGGTACCGACGGTGTCGGCCAGTCCCTCGGCCGCGAAGGTGATCCGGGCGGTGCGCGGCGTGATCCGGCGGACCTCGACGACCTCGACGACGGTGACGGGCAGTGTCATCGCGAAACCCTTCGATTGGTAACCTTACGGCATAAAGAGTTGCCGTCCGACGCGATACTTTACGCCATAAGGAGATGTCCGATGACCGTCTACGCCGGGCAGGGCGACGCCCGCCGCTCGCTCGCCCTGCTCTGGGGCGCACCCGAGCAGCCCCGCACCGGGCGCAGCGGCCCCAAACCGGGCCTGAGTGTGGACGCGATCGTGTCCGCCGGAATCGCCGTGGCCGACGCCGAGGGCATGGCCGCGCTCTCGATGCGCGCCGTGGGCGAACGACTCGGCCGCACCGCGATGGCGCTCTACACCTACGTCCCCGGAAAGGCCGAACTCCTCGACCTGATGCACGACCGGGCCCTCGCCGAACTGGCCACCGGACTGCCCGCGGAGCCGCCCGCCGACCTCCCGGCGGGCGAACTCCCGGCCCGCGAAGTCCCACCGGCCGAACTCCCGGCCGGCGCACCGCCCGTGGACGACTGGCGCGAGGCCGTCACCGGCTGGGCCGAAGGCCTGTACGCCTGCTACCTGCGCCACCCCTGGGTGCTCCAGGTCTCCCAGGCCCGCCCGGTCCTCGGTCCGGCCGAACTCGCCGTCATGGAGAGCCTGTTGCTGGCCCTCCGGCCGGCCGGTCTGGACCCGCGGCGACTGCGCGGCGCGGTCGCCGCCCTCTGGCAGTTCGTCCGCGGCCTCGCCGCCACCACCGCCGACGCCCGCGCGGCCGCGGCCGCCACCGGAGTCGCCGACGAGGACTGGTGGGCCGACCGGTCCGCCCGACTCGCCGAACTGGCACCGGACTTCACCGACCGCTTCCCCCTCCTCACCGCCCTGCAGAGCACGGCCGGCGGCCCACCGGAGGACAGCCACCGGGAGGCCTTCCGGACCGGTCTCGCCCTCCTGCTCGACGGCGTGGCGGCCGCCCGCTGACCTCGCGGGCCGCCGACCGCCGGCCCGTCCCGCCTCCGCCCGGAGCCCTCACCCGCCGGCTGCCGTACGCACCCTCATCCGCCGGCTGCCGTACGCGCCCTCATCCGGCGCGCGGTGCGCAGCCCCTGCTTGGCGGCGGTCGCCACCAATCCGCCGAGACCGGTCCTGGCCAGGTCCTCGGCGGCGAGGCGCTCCAGCACCGGCAGGGCGCGCTCGTCCGCCGTGGCGCCGAGGGCCCGGCAGGCCAGCGCCCGCAGGTCCGGGTCGGGGTCGGCGGTCAGGGCGATCAGGTCCGCCACCACCGGCGGCCCGAAGGCGGCGATCGCCGAGGCGAGATGGCCGGCCTTCGGGTTCCGGCGCTCCGTCATGGTCCGCCAGAGCGCCGCGAGCGCCCGGTCCCCGCCGATGCTCCCGAGGGCCAGGGCGGCCGCGCTGCGCACCCAGTCCGTCCCGTCGTCCAGCCGGGCCGCCAGGGCGGGAACGGCGGTGCGGGCGCGGAGGCGGCCGAGCGCCTCGCAGGCGCCCTCGCGGACCATCGGGTCCGGATGCTCCAGCAGCGCCGCCACCAGCGGGACGGCCCGCCGGAAGCCGAGTGCGGCACAGGCCAGGGCCGACCACCGCACGCCGCGGTGCCCGGTGTCCGCGAGGGCGCGCAGCAGTCCCGGCTCCAGGCTCTCGTCACCGAACAGGTCGATCCGGTTGAGCGCCTTGGTCCAGACCGTGACGTCCTGCGTCCGGTGGTCGGCGGCGACCCCGGACAGGGCCGCCAGCGCCTGCGGGTGGCCGAGTTCGGCCCACTCCAGCAGCGCGTCGATCGCCCGCAGTCTCGTCGCGCGGGTCCCGCGCAGCTCGGCTGCGAGGACCGCGACCAGGGACGCCGGGCCGTCCGGCGGGTGGCCGAGGGCGTCCCCGAGCGGGCCGGTGAGCTCCGGCTCGGACTCGCCGAGCAGCAGTGCCTGCGGGCCGATCCGGGTGCCCACGTCCGCGTCGTAACGGCCGTCGCCCCGGAGGTTGGCGGCCAGTTTGGCGACCGTGCGGAACAGCAGCCGCGCCGGGTCGGACGGGTCGGCGGGGAGGGCGTCCAGTCGGCCGTCCAGGGCCGCCTCGACGGCGGCCGGCGGGCGGCCGGCGGCCCTCAGCACCGTCTGCGCCCAGGCGAGCGGTTCGCCCTGGCGCTCGTACAGGTGGCGCCCCCAGAGGCGGCGGGCGGCGTCACGGTGGTCGGTCATCCCGGGATCGTCCCAGCGGGGGTGCCGACGGCCAACGGGTTTTACCTCCCGACCGGGTCGCGCACCCCGTGACATCAAAACGTAACGCTTCCGTGAAAAGTCGTCAGGCGTAAAGTCTTCCCCAAGACCTCCCCAATCTGGCATGTTTCCTTCAATTCCCGTGCGATCCCCCTCACGCACGGCCCGAATCGGAGGACACGTGTCACCCTTGATATCCCGGCGGCTCGGCCGCCCGGCCGCCGCCCTCGCCGTGCTCTCGGCCATGGCCCTCGCCACCCCCACGGCGTTCGCGACCGCAGCCCCCACGACCACCACCCCCACCGTCCCCGGCGGCGTCACGGCGCCCACCGCGCAGGCCGCCGCCCAGCCCGGCACCGCCGCCGCCGGCTGGGCCGCCGGCACCCGCTCCTACCTGGTGATCAGCGCTCCCGCCGACGTCGCCGCCGCCAAGGCCGCGGTCGCCGCGAACGGCGGAACGGTCTTCGCGAGCTACGACGCGATCGGCGTCGTCGTCGCCCACTCGACCGCCACCGGCTTCGCCCCCGCGCTGCGCACCGTCGCCGGCATCCAGCAGGTCGGCGCGACCCGCACCTCCGACGTGCCGGCCGACGCCTACGGCCCGGCCCTGCCCGCCAACCCGGCCCAGGCGGCCACCACGCTCACCGAGTCCAACCGCTGGGACATGACCCAGATCAAGGCCGACCAGGCCTGGAACGTGACCACCGGTTCCCCGTCCGTCAAGGTCGGCGTGCTCGACACCGGCGTCGACGACCAGCACCAGGACCTCGCGCCCAACTTCGACGCCGCCGACTCGGTCTCCTGCGCGTACGGCAAGCCCGACACCCGCACCGGCGCCTGGCGCGACGTGGACACCCACGGCACCCACGTCGCCGGCACCATCGCCGCCGCGAAGAACGGCAAGGGCGTCGTCGGCGTCGCGCCGGGCGTGAAGATCGCCTCGGTCCGGATCGCCGAACCGACCAGCACCCTGTTCTACGCCGAGAACACCGTCTGCGGCTTCGTCTGGGCCGGCGACCACGGCTTCAAGGTCACCAACAACAGCTACTACACCGACCCGTGGCAGTTCAACTGCCCGAACGACCTCGACCAGGCGGCCCTCATCGAGGGCGTCAAGCGCGCCCAGGAGTACGCCGAGGGCAAGGGCTCGCTGCAGGTCGCCGCCGCCGGCAACTCCGACTACGACCTCGCCAACAAGACCACCGACACGGCGAGCCCGAACGACTCCACCCCGACCACCCGGACCATCAGCAACGCCTGCCTCGACATCCCCACCGAACTCCCCGGCGTGGTGACCGTCGCTGCCACGGGCAGCGGCAGCGGCAAGGCCTCCTACTCCAACTTCGGCCGGGGCGTCATCGACGTCGCGGCGCCCGGCGGCGACGGCGCGACCGGCGTCTACTCGACCCTGCCCGGCGGCAAGTACGGCACCAAGAGCGGCACCTCGATGGCCTCCCCGCACGTCACCGGGGTCGCCGCGCTGATCGCGAGCACCGACCCGACGCTCACCCCGGCCGGCATCCGGGCCCGCCTCGCGAGCCAGGCCAACGACCTGGCCTGCCCCGCCTCGGACAGCCGCTGCACCGGCACCGCCGCGAACAACGCCTTCTTCGGCGAGGGCCAGGTCGACGCGCTGAAGGCGGTCGGCGGAGCCACCCCGCCCGCCGGGAAGTACTTCGAGAACACCGCCGACGTGGCGATCCCCGACAACACCACGGTGGAGAGCCCGATCACCGTCACCGGCGTCACCGGCAACGCGCCCGCGACGCTCAAGGTCGGCGTGGACATCAAGCACACCTACCGCGGTGACCTCGTGCTCTCCCTGGTCGCCCCCAACGGCACGGTCTTCCTCCTGGAGGACTTCGCCGACAGCGACAGCGCCGACAACGTCGCCAAGACCTACACCGTCAACGCCTCCGCCGCCGGCCCGGCGAACGGCACCTGGAAGCTCCGGGTGAAGGACGGCGCCTCCGGCGACACCGGCACCGTCGACGCCTGGAACCTCACCTTCTGATCCCGCCGCACCACCGCGATCCCCGCCGTCCGGCGCCCAGGTCGACAGGGCCTAGCCGCGCCGGGCGGCGGGGATCGCCAGCAGCACACCGAGCACCAGCAGGGTGGCGTACCCGGCGGTCTCGTGGCCGTCCGGGACCAGGAAGCGGACGAAGCCGAACAGCCGGAAGCCCCCGAGCCGGTCGGACACCAGGCCGGAGGCGCCGCCGAGGATCAGCACGAACCCGAGGTAGCCGAGCAGCGTCTTCATACCCCCGAGCCTAGGAATCCGCCACCGCCCGGGCATCCGACTTTCGGCGCGACCGGGCGCCACCAAAGTCGCGTGCGAGGGTCCGTCCGCCGGCGCCGTCGCGCGGGCACCGGACGGAGCAGCAGGCACGGCGGGCGGACGGCGGCCCGGGTACGTTCGCGGTGTGCAGCCCAAGCGAGTTCAGCCCGAGCGCGTGCCGACCGAGCGCGAGCGGCCCGCGCGCGTGCGGCCCGCGTGTGTGCAGCCGAGACACCAGCGGCGCAGGCCCCGGTACGTCACCGGGGTCGCGGCCGGCGCCGCCGCATCGGCGCTGGCGCTCGCCGTCGGGGGTCCGATGGCCCTCACGGCGTTCGGGCAGGACGGTGCCGCCGTGGTCGGCGGGGAGCGCCTCGGCAGCCCCGACGTCCAGGTCGCACCGCTCAGCGGGGCGCCCGCACTGCCGGCCGAGCTGTCCGGCCGCTCCTGGCTGGTCGCCGACGCCGGGACCGGCGAGGTACTCGCCGCCCGCAACGCCCATCTGCCGATGCCTCCGGCCAGCACGCTGAAGATGCTGTTCGCCGACACCGTGATGACCAGGTTCGACCGCTCCCTGGAACACAAGGTCACCCCGGCCGAACTGGCCGACCTCGGCGCCGGCAGCAGCCTGGTCGGTGTCAAGGAGAACCTGCCGTACCGGGTCGAGGACCTCTGGCGGGGCGTCTTCCTCAGTTCCGGCAACGACGCCGTCCACGTCCTCGCCCACATGAACGGCGGCATCCAGCAGACCGTCGCCGACATGCAGGCCCGCGCCCGCACCCTGCAGGCGAAGGACACCAAGGTGGCCTCGCCCGACGGGTACGACATGGACGGTCAGGTCTCCTCCGCCTACGACCTCACCCTGTTCGCCCGGGCCGGGCTGCGCAACGCCGACTTCCGCTCCTACTGCGCCACCCGCACCGCGAGCTTCCCCGGCGGGCTGGACAAGCTCACCGGCCGGCGCACCAGCTTCGACATCGCCAACACCGACCGGCTGCTCGGCAAGTATCCGGGCCTGATCGGTGTCAAGAACGGCTACACCACCAACGCGGGCGCCACCTTCACCGGCGCCGCGGAACGGGGCGGCCGCACCCTGCTGGTGACGGTGATGCACCCGGAGGCGCAGGGCAAGGTCTACGACGAGGCCGCCAGCCTCCTCGACTGGGGCTTCGCGGCGGCCGGGAAGGTCCAGCCGGTCGGGCAGCTGGTCCAGGACACCGCCGCCCCGGCCGCCACCGCTCCCGGGGGCTCCTCCGCCGCCCCGGATGCCGCGGCCGCCTCCCAGCTGCCCCCGTGGTCCCGGCCGCCCGTCATCAGCGGCGACGGCCCCGGCCTCGCCCCCGCCGTCTGGACGGCCGCCGTCCTCGGCACCGTCCTCGCCGTGTGGGCCACCGCCCGTGCCGCGGCCCGCCACCGCGCCGTCCCCTCCCGCACCCGGACCGCCAGAGCCACAGCCCAGGCCCAGGCCCGGCCCGGCCCGGCGTACCGCGGCAGGCCGGCCTCCGTCGGCCCCACCACCACCGGCCCCGCCACCACCGGCCCGGCGTACCGCGGCGGCGCGACCGCCGTGGGCGGCGCCACCGGCGTCGGTGGCCGGGGCCACCGCCGCCTGACCCGCCGCGCCCGCGCCCTGCTCCGCCGCGCCCGCACCACCCTCGCCGCCCGCACCGCCCGGTCCCGGTGAGCGACCGGGGCGGGCCGTGGAACTCTGGCTGCTGAACCACCTCTCCACCACCCTGCTCGCGCTGCTGGTGGTCGGCGGCCTCGTCATGCTGGCCCTGCTGGGCAGCGTCCTCACCACCCGCCGCTTCCCGTCCCTCGCCGGGGGCGAGAACAACGACATGGTGGGCGTGGTGCTCGGCATGTTCGGGGCGATCTACGGCATCATCCTCGCCTTCGTCATCGTCAACCTGTGGACGGAACTGCAGGACACCCAGAAGGTGGTCGCCACCGAGGCGACGGCGATCTCCCAGATCGTCCTGGACGCCCGGGCCTTCCCGCCCGACGTCCGGACCACCGTGGACGCCGCGGTCCGCGACTACGTGCACGGAGTGGTCGAACAGGGGTGGCCGCTGATGAGGGCCGGCCGCGGCGACTTCTCGGTGACGGCGACCGAGGTGGACACGATGTACGCGGCACTGCGCGGGTACGAGCCGCAGTCCGCGTCCGAGCAGGCCTTCTACGCCAAGGCCCTGGACAGCCTCAACGACGCGGCCGGCCAGCGCCGCGACCGCATCAACAAGAGCCTCGACGAACTGCCCGCGCTGCTCCAGGCGCTGATCGTGGGCGGCGCGCTGGTGATCCTCCTGCTGACCCTGCTGTACGGGATCCGCAGCCGGCGGGTGCGGCTGCTGTTCGTCGGGGCGGTGGCCGCGCTGATCGGATTCAGCCTGCTGCTCGTCCTGGTGCTGGACCGTCCCTTCGCCGGGGACCTGTGCGTCCCCCCGACCCCGTTCAAGCAGAGCGCGCTCGCGCGGTTCTGGTGATCACGCCCGGTGATCGCCGCAGCGTCCCGCGCCCTCTAGACTTCCGGCCATGACCACGCCCGATCCCTCCGCCTCGGACCGGCTCGCCCGGATCGTCCGACTCTCCGCCGGGAGCTACCTGCTCGTCACCACGTACAAGAAGGACGGCACCACGGTGCCGACCCCGGTGTGGGTGGTCCGTGACGGGGAGGCGCTCGGCATCTGGACCGTCGCGGACTCGTGGAAGGTCAAGCGGATCCGCAACCGTGCCGACGTGCTGGTCGGCCCGTGCGACGTCAAGGGACGGCCGACCGGCGAGCAGTACCCGGCGACCGCCGAGATCCTCGGCCCCGAGCGCACCGCCGCCTACCGCACGCTGCTGCGCCAGAAGTACGGCCTGGTCGGTGTGCTCACCCTGCTCGGCAGCCGGCTGCGGCGCGGCGAGCGCGGCACCGTCGGCATCCGGATCACCCTGACCTGACCACGCAGGCCTGCCATCTCGGCCTGACCACTGCTCCCATCGCACCGATCCGACCGAACCCGGCGGATCGGTGCTTTGTCATGCCCACCGGGAGAGAGCTCCCCAGCGGTTCCGGACACATCGGACATCCTCGGGCGGGTTCGATCGGATTCAGCAAAGTGAATCCTGACATCGGAGCGGCACTCGCACCCTGGAGACATCTGGGGAATCTTTCAGGATGTTCTCGGCAAAATCCCCCGTTTCCGCACTTCGCGATTTTCAATAAATGATTGACAGCGGGTCAGATCGCAGATGAGGATGTGATCGCGGCACCGAGCCGTCGAGTGCGCCCCGCAAGGCCGCACCACCGACGTCGGCACGGCAGTCGACCGAAGCCGGCGCTCCGCGCCCGTTCGCCTCGCACCACAGGCGGCATCGGCGCCTCGCATCGCCCGCGAATGACCATCCGAAGATCCCGAGGAAGTGTCGCCATGCCCCATTCCGCCCGGCGAACCGTCGTCTTAGTAGTCATGACCATGACATCTGCTGCCGTTCTCGGCCTCGGAGGGTGCGGGACCGCGCCCACTGGCCACGGCCAGGCGGCGGCCTCCGGCTCCCTGGCGGCGCCCGTCATCGCGACACCGGCACTCCCATCCGCAACGGATCCGCCGGGTGTGCAGTCATCTCCCACTGTCAGTAACGATGTTGACGCACCGTCGACGCCGGCCTCCGCTTCGCCCGCCGCGTCATCCGCGCCCCCTGCGGGCCCGCAGGCCGGTACCGGCGCAGCGCCGAAACCCGCACCGACGGCGGCAGCCGCGGGCAACGGCGCCGTACCGGCCGACGCTCCACGGCAGACCGGACTCGAGGCCCAGTTCAGCGGCCTTCCCACCGAGTTGAAGACCGACGGGAAGCCCGTCGAGTTCTCCGTCGTCCTCACCGACCGCACCGGCAGGGCACTGTCCGCGGTCTCCCCCTCGCTCGTGCTCTCCGGCAAGGGGGTCACGAGCACCCTGTCGCGCCTCGACCCGGCGACCGGCAGCTGGCTGCCGGACTCGGCGACCGACACGGGCGGCGCCCCGATCGGCGTCAACCCGGCCGCTGCTTCGTACGCCGTCCCCGCGGGCGGCTCCCTGACGATCCGGTACCGGATCGCGGTGCCGGCCGGCTCGCGGCCGCAGCAGTCGCTGGCATCCCTCTCCGTCGTCGGCGCCGACGGGTCCCAACTGGCGGCCGCCGCACAGTCCGTCGCGGTGACCGCGGGCTGACCGGCACCGCTCGGCGGCACGCCGAAACGGGCCGGAACATCCTCGGCCCTCTCCAGCTCCATCCCAGCTCCATCGATCCGAAAGGGATAGACATGCCCAAGACCGCCAAGCGCTTCGCCTCGATCGGTGTCACCACCGCACTGGCCGTGGCAAGCCTGAGCATGCTCGCGACCGGCGTGGCGCACGCCGGAAGTGCGAGCGGAATAGTCAGCACCGCCACCGGCCAGCTCGGCAACGGCCTGTGCGGCAACGGGGGCAACGGCTACTACGCCCCCGGCAGCGGCCAGCACAACTCCTGCGGCGGGCAGGCCTGGTGCGCCGACTTCGCCGGGTGGGTGTGGTCCCAGAACGGCGTGCAGGGCCTCGGCGTGCTGAACGACCTCGCCAACAGCTTCGAGACCTACGCCAACAAGTACGACGGGGGGCTCTCCTCGACTCCGCACGTCGGCGACGCGGTGTTCTTCCACCCGAAGTCCTTCGGCGGCACGGACTACGACCACGTCGCGATCGTCACCGCCGTGAACTCCGACGGAACGATCGACTGGATCGGGGGCAACCAGCACGGGCTCGTCTCAAGGAACCGCGGCTCCGGCAGCGTCGGCGCCGTCGAGTGGGTCAGCGGTGGCTACAACGTGAACCTCAAGGGCTACGCCAGCCCGGTCGGGTTGCAGCAGCAGCAGAACTCGCCGGTCATGCGGGTGGACACGGTGAAGGGCGGGTCCGTCTTCGACAACCAGCGCAACGCCGACGGCACCTGGTCGAACGCGGCGCTCCTCGACGGGAGCGGCCGGATCACGCAGACCGCGACCACCGCGCTGCCGGACGGGACGTTCCACGTGACGACCCTGGCCGACGGCAAGGTCTTCGACAACCAGCG
>NZ_JBHWBZ010000029.1:0-10025 GCF_042735475.1 Kitasatospora sp. NPDC059577
CCGGTGTCTTCCGGGGCTTGACGCCCTGTCCGACGTTTCAAACTCTAGCCGATCCGTACTCCGAAAAGCGAATCCGCCGCAATCCGATAAAACGAACACACCAAAGCAAGAACCGAGTCATGACGCGAACACGCGAACGTGACCCAGCCCGAACCTGGGAAGTGGTGTTTCAGAGGATTGGCCGCCCCGGGACCGTCCGCGCTGACGCGTGTCCGGTGCTCCCTGCCGAGCGACTAGAGAACAGTACTCCTCATCCGCGCCCAGGCCAAACCGCTCCCGCCTCAACAGGACGTTCATCGAACGTCTATCGCCGTTGTCCATGATCGGAACCACCAGAGGGCGCCCGACACGACAGCGGGCGCCGACGTAGGAGAGAGGCAGCACGGGGACATGAAGGTGATGAAGGCGGCGAAGAACACGGCCGTCGGGGCGGCGGCCGTCACGCTGGCACTGGCCGGGACGATGATCTCCGCGGGGACCGCGCACGCGGCCGACCCGGAGACCCTACCCAGGGCCAGCATGCCCGAGCCCGGGGTGCTCTACCCCGGCTACACCATCGACACCGGCTACACGCGGCTGGCCTTCCAGCTCGACGGCAACCTCGTCGTCTACCGCACCCCCGAGGGCGCGCCGGCCTACCCGAAGTGGGCCGCACCGAAGACCTGGGGCTGCGGCCAGAAGGCGATCATGCAGGACGACGGGAACTTCGTCGTCTACGGGGCCGGTAACCGTATCTGCTGGGCCAGCAACACCTTCAAGAGCGACATCTACCAGCGGGCCTCCCTCGTGGTCTGGGGCCTCGGCGGGCTCGCCGTCAACTTCTCGGGCGGCACCGAGAGCGGCGACTCGGGATGGAACACGCTCAACAGCTCCGACCCCTACTAGAGGATCCGAAGACCCTCACCCCCGCTCGGTGAGCCACCTGACCAGGTCGTCCACCGACCAGCGCGGCCGGGCCGCGAGCCGGTCCGCCGCCGTCCGCAGCAGCACCGGCAGGTGGCCGCAGAGGGCGGCCACCTCGGCCGCCGCGTCCGGCTCCTGCCGGATCCTGTCCGCGCCCACGATCCGGGCCAGCAGCTCGTGGGCGTCGCGCGGCTCCAACGGTCCCACCGTGAGCCGTGCGGCGTCCTCGGGCAGCGTGCCCGGTTCCGCACCCGCCACCACGGCCGCGCAGCCCGCCCGCTCCGGCAGGAGCGGCCGCGGGTCGGCCACCCCGTCCAGCAGCACCAGGACGCGCCGCCCGGTGAGCAGCTCCCGGTAGCGCGCCCCGAGCTCCTCGACACCGGCCCCCGCCGCCGGCCGCTCGCCGAACGCACGCAGGAACCCGGCGAGCACCACGTCCGCCGCACCACCGCCCGCGTACAGCTGGCCGTCGGGGAAGGCGTCCTGGACGACGTGCGCCACGTGCACCGCCAGCGCCGACGCGCCGCTGCCCGCCGGACCCGAGAGCCCCACGACCGGCGAACCGTCGCCGGTCGCCCGCAGTGTCCGCTCCGCCCGGCGCACCAGCCCGGCCCGGCCCACCAGGTCGGGGATGTCCGGTGGCAGCTGGCCGGGCCTCGGCAGCCGCCGCGGCAGCGGGGCGTCCCCGCGCCGGATCCGGTCGGCCAGTTCGGCCACGGCGGGCGCCGGTTCGAGCCCCAGCTCCCGGTCCAGCCGCTCCCGCAGCGCCCCGTACGCCGCCAGCGCCTCCGCCGTACGGCCGCAACGGTGCAGCGCCAGCAGGTGCAGCCGGTGCACCTCCTCGTCCTGCGGGTGCGCGGCCGCCAGTGCGGCCAGCGGTTCCACCGCGGCGGTGTGCCGGCCGAGTGCCAGGTCCAGCTCCAGCAGGGTCTTCACCACGGCGAAGCGCCCGGCCGCCAGCCGTTCCCGGGTCCGTTCGGCGAACGGCCCGGGCACGCCGTCCAGCGCTCGGACGCCCTCCCACGCCGCGAGCGCCGCCGCCAGTTCCTCCCTCGCCCGGACCGGATCCCGGTGACGCAGCGCGACGGCCCCCGTGACCGCGTCCTCGTAGCGGAACAGGTCCACCGCCTCGCGCGGCGCCGCCAGCCGATAACCGCCCGCCGCGGCGACCGGCAGCCCGGACTCGCCGAGGGCGCGGCGCAGCCGGTGCACGTGGGTGCCGATCTGCCCCGTCGGGTCTTTCGGCCAGCGGGTCTCGTCCTCCCCCCAGAGGCCCTCGACCAGCCGGTCCGTCGGCACCAGCTGCCCGGGGGCGAGGAGCAGCGCAGCCAGCACGGCCCGCTGCTGCGGCCGGCCGAGCTCGATCTCACGGCCGTCACACGTCGCACGCAAAGGCCCCAGCACGCGGAAATCGAGCCGCACGACCCACCCCTCGAAGCTCGGATTCCGGTGCACAATCTGTGAGCAGAGCATAGGCCGCCGGGGTATGGGGCGCCGCTTTCCGAACGGAAGTGGCGAAATCCCGGTGGGCGACGACTTCGGGGGCGACATGGGCGACACGGGGGGAGCCGGGCTGCGGTTCGGCCTGCTGGGACCGTTGCGGGCCTGGTACGGGGAGCGGGAACTGGAGCTGGGCCGGCCGCAGCAGCGGGCCGTGCTCGCGGTGCTGCTGGCCGCCGCCGGGCGGACGGTGGCCGTCCCGGTGCTGGTCGAGGGGGTGTGGGGCGGGGCCGCGCCGACCGATCCGCGCAAGGCCGTCCAGCTCGCCGTCTCCCGGCTGCGCACCGCGTTCCGGCCGTACACCGGGGACGATCCGGAGCGGCTGCCGCTGGTCCGGGTCGGCGACGGCTACGCGCTCCGGGTGCCCCGGGCGGTCGTGGACACCGCCGCCTGGGAGTCGCTGCTGGCCGAAGCCGGACGGCTGCGGGAGGCCGACGCGCCGCCGCAGGAGATCCGGGAGGTGCTGCGGAACGCCCAGCGGCTGTGGGCCGGCGAACCGCTTGCCGGGCTGCCGGGGCCGCACGCCGACGCCGTCCGGGCCCGCCTCACCGAGCAGCGGATCTCGGCCGAGGAGACCCAGCTGGAGCTGGACGCCGACCTCGGCGACCGCACCGACCTGACCGCGCAGGCCGAGGCGCTCGCCCTGGAGCACCCCGGGCGGCCCCGGCTCACCGCCGTGCTGATGCGGGCCCTGTACCAGTCGGGCCGCAGGGCCGAGGCGCTCGCCGTGTACGAGGACGCCCGCCCGTCGCTGCCGCCGGACGCACCGGGTCCGGCCCGTCTCCATCTGCGCATCCTGCGGGAGGACGCCACCCTGCTCCCGGCCCGCCCGGCCCCCGCGACCGCCGTCGACACCTGGCAGACGCCCGACCAACTCCCCTCCGGGCTTGCCGACTTCACCGGCCGGGCCGAGGAGGTGGACACCCTCGCGGACCGGCTCTGCGGGGCCGGCGGGCGCGCCGTCGTGGTCTCCGCCCTGGACGGCATGGGCGGCGTCGGCAAGACCACCCTGGCCGTGCACGTCGCCCGGCACGTCCGGACGCGCTTCCCCGACGGGCAGCTCTTCGCCGACCTGCGCGGCGCCGACCGCACCCCGCCCGGTCCCGGCGCCGTCCTCGCCGGCTTCCTGCGCGCCCTCGGCGTCGACCCCGCCGACATCCCGCCGGACACCCGCGAACGCAGCGCGCTCTACCGCTCCGCCCTGGCCGGACGACGCGTCCTGGTGGTCCTCGACAACGCCGCCGACTCCGGGCACGTCGAACCGCTGCTGCCCGGCTCGGCCGGCTGCGCCGTCCTCGTCACCAGCCGCCACCGGCTGGCCGGCCTGGCCGGGGCCCACCAACTGCGCCTGGACACCCTCTCGCCCGAGCAGGCCCTGGAACTGCTCGCCCGCATCGTCGGCGCCGACCGCGTCGCCGCCGAAGCCGGGACCGCCGAGGAGGTCGTCCGGGCCTGCGGACTGCTGCCGCTGGCCGTGCGCATCGCCGCCTCCCGGCTCGCCGCCGACCCCGCGCTCACCCTCGCGGCGCTCGCCGAGGGGCTGCGCCACCAGCACCGGCTGGCCGAACTCAGCGACGGCGAAAGGACCGTGGAGGCCACCTTCGCGCTCTCCTACCAGCGCCTGGACCCGGAACTCGCCCGCGCCTTCCGCCTGCTGTCCCTGTCCGACGCCCCCGACCTGCCGCTGCCCTGCGCCGCCGCCCTGATCGGCCGGAGCGCCGACCGGACCGACCGGCTCCTCGAAGGACTCGTCGACCTCAACCTGCTGCACTCCCCCCGCTTCGGCCGCTACGGCTTCCACGACCTCGTCCGCGCCTACGCCCGCGGCCGGCTCGCCACCGAGGAGAGCGCCGCCGACCGCACCGCCGCCACCGACCGGCTGCTCGACTTCTGCCTCGCCACCGCCCGCAACGCCGACCGCGCCGCCCGCAAGGCCGAACCGGCCGAACTCAGCCTGCTCGGCGCAGCCGTGGCCTCCCCCGGCCACCCCGTCGCCGACGGCGCGGACGCCGTGCGCTGGATGCGCGACCAGGCCGAGGTGCACGCCGCCGTCATCGCGCTCGGCTGCGCCGACCCCGCCCTCCCGCTCGACCGCGCCGCCGAACTCGCCGACCGGATGGGCGCCGTGCTCCCCGAACGCACCCAGACCGGCGTCATCGTCGACCTCGCCGGGCACATCGCCGAGCAGGCCGCCGCCCGCGGCGAGCACGGCCCGCTCGCCCTCGCCCGCTACCTGCGCGGCAGCATGCTCTGGCACATCAACCGCTACGCCGAGTCCGAGGAGGAGATCCGCCGGGCCGTCGAGCTGTCGGAACGGGACGAACGGACCGAACGGGTGCTCGCCAAGGCCCTCATCACCCTCGGCAGCAACGCCCGCACCCACGGCCGCTACGCCGAGGCCGCGGAACACGCCGGGCGCGCCGCCGAGCTGTTCCACCGCCTGGGCGCCGAACGCGCCGAGGGCAGCGCGCTCGGCGAGTTCGCGTTCAGCGCCGCCCGGACCGGACGCCTCGCCGAGGCCCGGGACGCCGCCGAACGCTGCGCCCGGCTGATGAGCGCCTCCGGCCCGGTCTCCGCCGCCATCGGCCGCTACTACCTCGCCCGGGTCCTGCGGCTCTGCGACGACCCGGAGGCCGCGCTCGACCACGCCGTCGGCGCCCGCGAGGAGTTCACCGCCCTCCAGGTCACCGTGTTCGCCGCCGCGGCCGGCGACCTCGCCGCCCGCATCCACGCCGAGGCCGACCGCTGGCTGCTGGCCGTCGACGCCGCCGAGACCGCGCTCCCCCTCGCCCGCCGCACCAGCGCCAACCTGGAGGCCGCCCTGCTGCACACCCTCGGCACCGCGCTCACCGGACTCGGCCGCCCGCGCCAGGCCCGGGCCTGTCTGACGGACTCCCTGGAGGTGTACGAGCGGCTGGGCCTGGAGGAGGAGGCCGCGCAGGTCAGAGCGCTGCTCACCCGGTAGACGCGGCATCAACGCAGGCTCCGGCCAGGCGCGTTGAGCGGCCGTCTGCCGCACTCCGGAAATCTCTCCCTCGTCAGGCCCCGGGCCGCCGCGACCGACACGGTCACGGCCCGGGGCGCAGCACGGACGAGAGGTGCGACACATGCCCACGCTCGTACGGAACGGCCAGGTGTGGACGGTCCGGTCGGCGAACGGAACGGTCGTCGACCTGTGCCCCGGACACGACGACCGGGGCGCACCGGTCCACTCCCGGGAGCCCGACGGCACCACCACCCAGGGCTGGGTCTTCTGGGCCGTGGACGGTGACTGGGTGCTGGAGACGCAGCTGACCCGGGGGAAGTACGCCCCCGGCCAGGCCAAGGTCCTGCACTACGACCGTGCCACCCGCCGGACTTCGCTGGCCGATCTGGACGGGCGCCCCGGTCAGCGCTGGTGCCTGGAGGTCGTCGGTGACGACTGGCTGCGGATCCGAACCGCGCGCACCACCGAGGCCGACCTCTTCCTCACCGCGGCCGCCCCCGGGTCCCCGCTCACCCTGGCCCAGCGGGACCACGCCGATTCCGCCCAGCGGTGGCAACTCGTCCCGGCAGGCAGGACCCGCGTCGGCCGGTGGCGGTCGGCAGTCCGTCCGCAGCCCTCCGACATCGACGTCCACGCCGAGATGCTGGCCGCCGTCAACACCGAGCGCGCCCGCTCGGGAGTGCGACCCCTGCGGCTCGACGACAGGCTGAACGCAGCCGCCCAACGCCATGCCGAGGACTTGACCGCGCACGACCTCGTCCGGGACAGCGGCACCGACGGCAGCACACCCTGGCACCGGGTACGCGCCGCCGGCTTCGCCTTCCGCTTCTCCTCCGAGAACGTGGCCGAGGCGGACAACGTGCCGGAGGCCATGCGGTTCTGGATGAACAGTCCCCGCCACCGGGACGCCATACTCGACCCCCGCTTCAACCACCTCGGTGTCGGCAGCGCGCCCCGCCAGCACGGCGCCCGGGGCCGCTGCGTCCAGACCTTCGGCCAGGTCTGACCCGGCTCTCGGCCACTCCGCCCCGACTACCCGGCCTTCTCCCCACCGGCTGCGCGGAACCTCGATGGCCGGCGGCAACACCGCTGACCCCGCGCAGCGCCGGATGCTCCGACCCCACCGGGGTCCGGTCGGTCCGGGCCTATCCTCGACCGCGTGCCCCTCATCAGCCTGCACGACCGCGCCGCGCTCGCCGCCCGGTTCCGCACCGATCCGGCGCTGCACCTGTTCGAGCTCGGCGACCTGGACGACACCACCTGGTCCAACACCGCCTGGTACACCGCCTCCGCCGAGCACGGCCCGGTCGCCCTGCTGTACAGCGGCGGCGACACCCCCGTCCTGCTCGCCTTCGCCCGGCCCGCCGCCGTCCCCCCGCTGGAGGCCCTACTGGGCGACCTGCTGCCGTTCCTGCCGCGCCGCTTCCTGGCCGGACTGCCGGACGGCGCCGAGCGGGCCCTCGCACCCCACTACGCGGTCGAGCGCCGGACACCGCTGCTCCGGATGCTGCTCACCCACGACCTTCCCGCCGAAGTCCCCCACGAGGCACAGCTGTTGACCCCGGACGACCTCGCCGACACGCGCGCCCTGCTGGCCGCGTCGTACCCGGAGGCCTGGTTCGACCCCCGGATGCTGACCGGCGGCGGGTACACCGGCGTCCGCGAGGACGGCCGGCTGCTGGCCGTCGCCGGGGTGCACGTCCACTCCCCAGCCCAGCGGGTCGCGGTCCTCGGCAACGTGACCACCCACCCCGACGCCCGCGGCCGCGGCCTCGCCCGGGCCTGCGTCACCGCCCTGTGCCGGCACCTGGCCGCGACCACCGACCACCTGGGCCTCAACGTCCGCACCGACAACGCCCCGGCGATCCGGCTCTACGAGCGGCTCGGGTTCACCACCGTCGCGACGTACAACGAGCTGGTGCTCAGCGCCTCCTGAACGCCCGGGCGGTGCGCACGGTCAGGCGGTGCGCACGGTCAGGCGGTGCGCAGGTTCAGGCGGTGCGCAGGTTCGGACAGGGCGCCCGGTCAGACGGTGCGTTCGATGGTGCCGTGCCAGGTGCGGCGGTAGCCCTCGGAGAGCGGACCGCCGACCAGGTCGAGGACGTGCCGGGCCGCCCCTGCCAGCGGGTCCGGGTCGCCGTCCCGGCACAGCCGCAGGTGGCCGTCGACCAGGGCCGGGCCGAGGACCGGGTCGGCTTCCCGGAGGCGGCGCGGCAGCCACTTGCCGGCGCCGGTCCAGGCCCGCCGGTGATCGCAGAGCAGGTCGGCGGCGGCGGTCAGCACCTCTGCGGCGATCGCCAGGCGTTCCGCGTCGTCGTCGGCGTCCGCCAGGTCGTCCAGCAGGTCGGTCAGGCCGTAGCGACGGGTCTCCACGGTGTCCGGGGCCAGTGCGGGCGGGCCCTGGCGCAGGTCGGCCCGGGCCCGTTCGCGGGCGCGGGCGCCGTGGCCGTCCGGGTCGGTCAGCAGGAGGCCGGTGGCGTACATGTTCTGGAGGACCGCCCGGCGGGAGGCGGCGTCGACGGCGAACAGCTCGGCGAGGCCGGTCCCGGTGTGGACGAAGAGTTCGACGATGCGGCCCTCGAAGCGGACGGTCTCCCGGTGGGTCCCGCCGCCGTCGGCGACCAGGACCGCGAGGTCGAGGTCGCTGGTGGCGGTGGGGTTCCCGGTCGCGGCGGAGCCGGCCAGCAGTGCGGCGAGCGCGTCCGGGTAACGCTCGGCCACCAGACGGCGGGCCTGATCGACCATTTTCGCAACCATGGCGATCAGGATCGCACGGATCCGGTCGGGCCTGGGGCGGCACCGACCCCGCTTCCCTGATCACGACTCGATATCCCTTGTCACGGACCCGCGAGGGAGTCGTCACGGACCGGTCAAAGCCTGGCCGAAGTCATGGCACCTGTCAGTGGACTGCGCTATGAACGTCCATCAGGAGGGCCGCCCGACGGCGGCCCGCGATGACGGGGGACGTCACATGAAGCCCATCCGCAGCAATCGCCGTGTGCTGGCCCTGGCCGCACTGGCCGCGGTCGGCACGCTCACCATGACCGCCTGCAACGACGACGCGGGGGCCTCGGACACCGCGGCGACGACACCGCCGGCCGCCCCGTCCGCGGCCGCCACCGACGCGCCGTCGCCGAGCGGTGGGGCCATCACCCCGGCCGCCCCGACCTCCGCCCCGGCGGGCGGCGCGGCGTCCGGTACGGCCGCCGCCCCCGCACCGGCCGGCGCCACCGCGGCGCCCGGAACCACGGTCAAGGTCGGCGACGCCGTCACGATGCCGTTCAGCTCGGGCAGCACCAAGGGCACCATCGCGCTCGCGGTCACCTCGATCGAGAAGGGCGACCCGGCCGACCTCACCTCGCTCAACCTGGGCGACAAGGCCAAGGGCCTGGTGCCGTACTACATCCACTACAAGATCACGAACGCCGGCAGCACCGACCTGTCCTTCACCAGCGTCAACCACATGAAGGGCCTGCTGGCGGACGGCACCGAGGCGCAGGACCTGCTGATCATCGGCGCCTTCCCCAAGTGCAAGAGCGACTCGCTGCCCAAGGGCTTCACCAACGGCCAGTCGTCCACCTCCTGCGCGGTGGCGATGTCCCCGGAGGCCTCGAAGGTCGCGGGCGCCGAGTACTGGGGCGACCCGTACACCCTCGGCAAGGGCGTCAACTGGAAGTGATCCACGCGGGCCCGGGGCGGGGGCGGCACACGGCCGGCCCCGCCCCCGGCCCGGGCCCGGCCGACGCCCCGGGCGGGACCCGGGCGGGGGCTCAGGCCCGGGCCGCCGGCCCGCCGTAGATCCGCAGGAAGGCGTCGACGCCGACCGCCGCGATCCGCTCGACCTCCTCGTCCGCCACCGGGACGGCGCCCCAGAACGAGCGCTCGGCGATGCCGTGGAAGGTCAGCAGCGTGTACTGCTCCGCGGCCAGTACGGCGTCCTCGACGGCCAGCAGTCCGCGCTCCGCGAGCGCCTCGAAGTGCGCCGCGAGGTCCCGCAGCGAGGCGATCGGCCCGGCTTCCAGCCAGGCCTCCAGGACGTCCGCCGGGATGTTGGCGACCTCGGCGCGGATCGCCCGGCCGAGGGCCCCGTGCTCACCGGCGGACAGCACCGCGCGGGCCCGCTCCACCGCGAAGTCGACCAGGTCCCGGCGCAGGTCCATCACGCGGTCGAGGTACTTCGCCATCAGGCGCCGGACCTCCTCGGTCAGTTCCGCCGAGTTCTGCAGCGCCACCGACAGGAAGAGGGTCTCCTTGTCGGCGAAGTGGTTGTAGACCGTGCGCTTGGACACTCCGGCCTCGGCCGCGATCGCGTCCATGCTGGCCCGCACGTACCCCTCGCGCCCGAACACCACCGTCGCGGCCTGCGTGATCGCCTTGCGCTTCTCCGGCCGTCCCGCTCCACCCGTGGTCGCCACGGCCCACTCCTCATCCGTCGGCCCACCGGCCGACCCTTCAGAAACTACTCGGTGTAGTTTATCCGACCCGTGCCGGATCCGGAGCCGCCGCCCCGGACGCACGTGATCTATGCTGCCTACGATCTCTACACCCGTGTAGAGGTAAATCGGAAGCCCCCGCCTCCGCCCGCGGGCGGGCGGGGGCCCCCCGCGCCCCGCCCCCCCGGCGCGGCCGGGCGGCG
>NZ_JBHWBZ010000029.1:10035-13440 GCF_042735475.1 Kitasatospora sp. NPDC059577
GGCCTCCTTGTCTTGAGGCCCCACACTATCCACCCCCGTGTTTTCTTCAAACGCCCCCCCCCCCGCCCCCCCCGGGGGCGCCCCGGGCCCCCCCCCCCCCCCCCGGGAACCGGACGACCGGCCCGGACGTCCAGAACTGGAAGCACCGCGAACGGATTTCCGAACGACGGACAGGCGCCGGAGCGGGCACCGGCGCCACCAGGGCGCACGGGACACGGGAACACCGGGGGTAAGTGCGTGGCAGGACAGCGAGGACGGTCGCCCGACCAGGGTTCGCGACGGCGGACGGCGGGCGGACCCGGCGCGCCCGCACGGCCCCTGCCCGGCGGCGCCGCACTGCCGGTGGCCGCGGCCCTCGGGCTGCCCCTGGCCGGCGCCGCGGTCGACGAACTCTCCGGCCCCGGCATGGGCCTGGCGTTCGCGGTGGGCGCGGTGCTCGGCACCGGCGTGGCGGCGGCGCTGAGCAGCCGCAACGGCTGGTGGTGGCTGCTCGCGGCCTCACCGCTGGTGGTCCTCGGCGCGACGGCCGCCGTCGAGCTGGCCGCCCACCGGGACCGCTACCAGGGAAGGGGCCTGGCCACCGGCGCCGCGAAATGGGTGGTGCAGGGCTTTCCCGTGATGGCCGAGGCCGCGGCCGCGGCCCTACTGGTGATCGTGGTCCGGCTGGTCCGGCACCGGAGGAGGCACCGTGGCTGACGACGCCGAGCAGCACACCCAGCGCACCGGACGGACGGGGCCGGCCCGGGGCACCGAGCGGACCGGGGGCGCCCCGGAGGCCGGAAGCGGCGGCCGGGCAGCCGCCCGCCGCGGCGACGGGAAGCGCACGTCCTCCCCGCTGCTGATCGCCGGCCGGGTGGTGGCCTGCACCGTCGGACTGGCGGTGTTCGCCGCCAGCGGGGTGGTCTGGTACGAGTACAAGCAGCTCACCGACGGGATGACCACGTCCGACGTCATCGCCGAGACGAAGAAGGACGCACCCAAGCACCTCGACAACTCGGTCAACCTGTTGCTGATCGGCCTGGACAGCCGCAAGAACATGGACGGCTCCGACCTGCCCCCGCAGTTCGTCCAGGACGAGCTGCACGCCGGCCACAGCTCCGAGATCGGCGGGTACAACACCAACTCCCTGATCCTGCTGCACATCCCGGCGAACGGCGGCAAGGTCCAGGCCGTGTCGATACCGCGCGACGACTACGTCATGACCTACAACGCCGACGGCTCCCAACTGGGCATGGCCAAGATCAAGGAGGCCTACGGCGCGGCCAAGGACAAGGCCGACCCGGGCCTGCGGGCCAAGGGCCTCAAGGGCGCCGACCTGGAGAAGGCCGGCCGCGACCTGGGGCGCGCGGCCACCATCCGCACCGTGCAGAAGTTCCTCGACCAGCCCATCGACCACATCGCCGAGGTCAACCTGATGGGCTTCTACGACATCGCCAAGGCGGTCGAGCCGATCCAGGTCTGCCTCACCCACGACACCAAGGACCCGGCCATGGAGGGCCAGGGCTCCGGCGCCGACTTCAAGAAGGGCATCAACACCCTCAACGCCGCCCAGGCGCTCTCCTTCGTCCGCCAGCGCCACAACCTCGACGGCCCCGACGGGAACTCCGGCGACTTCGCCCGCACCCACCGCCAGCAGGCCTTCATCTCCGCCGTCGTGCACAACCTGAAGCAGAAGGGCATCGTCGGCGACCTCGGCAAGATGCAGCAGCTGATGGGCGTCATACAGAAGGACCTCGTCATCGACAACGAGTGGAACATCCTCGACTTCGCCCAGCAGGCCCCGGCACTGACCGGCGGGAACGTCGAGTTCAACACCCTGACCTTCGACGGCTTCGGCACCCGGAACGGCCAGGACGTCAACCTGGTGACCCCGGCGAAGGTCCAGAAGGTGGTCAAGCAGCTGTTCGGCTACGCCGACGCCGCCGCACCGGCCGCCACCGACCCGGCCGACGGCACCCCCGGCGCCACCCCGCTGCCCACGAGCCAGACCCCCACGCCGACCCAGACCGCCGACGGGACCGTCACCGTCGACGTCCTCAACGCCTCCTCGGCCGCCGGGGTCTCCTCCACCGCCGAGTCCAAGGCCCTGGTCGCGATGGGGTTCAAGCAGGGCCGGACCGGATCGGCGGCCGGCCGGCCGAAGACCACCACCGTGGTCTACGGCAAGGGCGCCAAGGAGGCCGCCGACCGGATCGCCGCCCGCTACGGCGTGACCGCCACCGAGTCCACCTCCGCCACCGTCGGCGCCGACCGCGTCGTGGTCACCCTCGGCACCGGCTTCACCGGCGTGGGCGGGGACAAGTCCGCGGCCCCCACCGGCGGCTCCTCCGACCCGGTCGCCAACCTCCCGATGCAGGGCCCCGGCGTCGACGCCCAGTCCGACGGCGGCATCCCCTGCGTCTACTGACGCGCCCCGCCGACCGCACGGTGCCCCGCCGACCCCGGCGGGGCACCGCTCACGACCACTCGAAAGCTCACGACCACTCGAAGTAGAGCGCCGGCCGCACCGGCCGCGGACCGCCCGGCGCGAAGAGGAACACCAGGTTCACCGTCGGCCCGGACGGCTCCTCCAGCCGCGGGCCGCGGATGCTCAACCCGAACTCGTTGATCCGCCGGCCCGCCCCCGCCCGCACCTCGCGGCACCAGGCCTCCAACGGCTCGACCGGCAACCCCCCGTACGCGGCCGGCTCACCCGACAGCCCGTACGCCGAGGACCTCGACTGCTCCGGCGAGACCTCCTGTCCGGTGTCCGACGTCGGATCGCCCCCCATCGCTCGATGCGATACCCCGACCCCGGGGGCCCCGGACCGCCCTGGTGCAATTCTCCGTACTATGTATAGTGTACTGCGTACGGGGTAATCGTACGGATGCCCCGCGATGCCGACGAGAGGGTTCCCGCCTTGCAGATCACCAAGACCGCCGTCTCCCTGACCGTCGAGGACGTCACCGCCTCCGCCGCGTTCCTCCGGGAGCACTTCGGATACACGGAGGAGATGTCGGCCGACGGCTTCGTCTCGCTCGGACACCCGGGCGGCGGGGTCAACGTCGTCTACCTGCGGCGCGGCCTGGAGGTCCTGCCGGAGGAGCAGCGCCACCGCACCGCGGACGGCGTGATCCTGGCGTTCGTCGTCGAGGACGTCGCCGCCGAGGAGCGGCGGCTCCGCGAGGCGGGGGTCCCGATCACGCTGCCGCTGCGCGAGGAGCCGTGGGGCGAGAAGCTGTTCCAGGTCACCGACCCGAACGGGGTCGTGATCGAGCCGGTGGAGTGGGCCGCGCGGTAGCCCCGGAACGACCGGCGCCCCTCGTCCCGGCCGGGGCGGTGGGGCGGCCCGGGCGGCGGGGGGAGCGCCGCCGCCCCGGCGAGTGTGGTTGACAGCGCCCGCAGCCGCGGCCTCGCCCGGGGGC
>NZ_JBHWBZ010000029.1:13450-19145 GCF_042735475.1 Kitasatospora sp. NPDC059577
CGCGTGGCGCGGGAGCCGGCCCCCCCCCCCACCCCGCCGCGCCCCCCTCTCCCCCCCGGCGCGCCCCCCCCCCGACGCGCGTCGGGGGACGGTCAGTCCACCGTCCAGGTGTCGTTGCCGGCCAGCAGCGCGGCCAGGTCGCCCGGGCCGCGCTCGGCGGTGGCGGCGGCCAGCTGTCCTGCCATCAGCTCGTCGTAGACGGGCCGCCGGACGCTGCGCAGCACACCGATCGGCGTGTGGTGCAGGGTGTCCGCGTCGGCGATCCGGGAGAGCGCGAAGGCGGTGGCCGGGCCGGCCGCGTGCGCGTCGTGGACCAGGACGTCCGCCTCGTTCTCCGGCGTGACGGGCGCGGTGGACAACTCTCCGTCCGGGCCCCGGAAGACGCCGTTGGCGGCCTCCGCGCCGAAGCGGATCGGCTGCCCGTGTTCCAGCCGGATCAGCGCCTCGTCCCGGGTGCCGGGCTCCTTCAGCACCTCGAAGGCGCCGTCGTTGAAGATGTTGCAGTTCTGGTAGATCTCCACCAGCGCCGTGCCCTCGTGCTCGGCGGCCGCGCGCAGTACCGACTGCAGGTGCTGGCGGTCGGAGTCGATGGTGCGGGCGACGAAGGTGGCCTCGGCGCCGAGTGCCAGCGACAGCGGGTTGAACGGCGCGTCGAGCGAGCCCATCGGCGTGGACTTGGTGATCTTGCCGACCTCGCTGGTGGGCGAGTACTGGCCCTTGGTGAGGCCGTAGATCCGGTTGTTGAACAGGAGGATCTTCAGATTGACGTTCCGCCGTAGGGCGTGGATCAGGTGATTGCCGCCGATCGACAGCGCGTCGCCGTCACCCGTCACCACCCACACGCTGAGGTCCTGCCGCGAGCCGGCCAGACCGGTCGCGATCGCCGGCGCCCGCCCGTGGATCGAGTGCACTCCATAGGTATTCATGTAGTACGGGAAACGCGAGGAGCAGCCGATGCCCGAGACGAAGACGGTGTTCTCCCGTCTGATGCCGAGCTCCGGCATGAAGGACTGCACCGCCGCCAGGATCGCGTAGTCCCCGCAGCCGGGGCACCAGCGCACCTCCTGGTCGGTCTTGAAGTCCCTTGTGCCCTGTGGCTCTTCGGCCTTGGGCACCAACCGCAGGGACGGGAAGCGGTGCTCGCTCATCGGTGGTCCTCCTCGTCCAGGGTGCCGATCGCGGCCCACAGCACGTCCGCCAACTGGGCCGCCTTGAAAGGCAGTCCGCGCACCTGGTTGTAGGACTCGGCGTCCACCAGGTACTTCGCCCGCAGCAGTAGGGCGAGCTGCCCGAGGTTCATCTCGGGCACGATGACCTTCTCGTAACTCCTCAGCACCGCGCCCAGGTTGGCCGGGAAGGGGTTGAGGTTGCGCAGGTGCGCCTGGGCGACCTCGCCGCCGTCCGCGCGCACCCGGCGCACCGCCGCGGTGATCGGACCGTAGGTCGAGCCCCAGCCGAGGACCAGCACCCGGGCGTCACCGGTCGGGTCGTCCACCTCGACCGGCTTGACGGTGATGCCGTCGACCTTGGCCTGCCGGGTGCGCACCATGAAGTCGTGGTTGGCCGGGTCGTAGGAGATGTTCCCGGTGCCGTCCTGCTTCTCGATGCCGCCGATCCGGTGCTCCAGGCCGGGCGTGCCCGGCACCGCCCAGGGCCGGGCGAGGGTGTGCGGGTCCCGCAGGTACGGCCAGAAGGCGCCGTCCTCGCGGTTCGGGCCGGTCGCGAACCGCGGGTCGATCTCCGGCAGTTCGTCGACGTCGGGGATCCGCCAGGGCTCCGAGCCGTTGGCCAGGTAGCCGTCCGAGAGCAGGAAGACCGGGGTGCGGTAGGTGACCGCGATCCGGGCCGCCTCCAGGGCCGCGTCGAAGCACTCCGCGGGCGTGGCCGGGGCGACGATCGGCACCGGCGCCTCGCCGTTGCGGCCGAACATGGCCTGCAGCAGGTCCGCCTGCTCGGTCTTGGTCGGCAGGCCGGTGGAGGGGCCGCCGCGCTGGATGTCGACAACCAGCAGCGGCAGTTCGAGCGAGACCGCCAGGCCGATCGTCTCGCTCTTGAGCGCCACCCCGGGCCCGGAGGTGGTGGTCACGCCGAGCGCCCCGCCGAAGGCGGCGCCGAGCGCGGCGCCGATGCCGGCGATCTCGTCCTCCGCCTGGAAGGTGCGGACCCCGAAGTTCTTGTGCTTGCTCAGCTCGTGCAGGATGTCCGAGGCCGGGGTGATCGGGTACGAGCCCAGGTACAGCGGCAGGCCCGAGCGCTGCCCGGCGGCGATCAGCCCGTAGGAGAGGGCGAGGTTGCCGGAGATGTTGCGGTAGCGCCCGGCCGGGAGCTTGGCCGGCGGCACCTCGTAGGAGACCGCGAAGGTCTCGGTGGTCTCGCCGAAGTTCCAGCCCGCCCGGAAGGCGTGCACGTTCGCCTCGGCGATCTGCGGCTTCTTCGCGAACTTGCTGCGCAGGAACGACTCCGTGCCGTGCGTGGGCCGGTGGTACATCCAGGACAGCAGGCCCAGGGCGAACATGTTCTTCGCCCGCTCCGCGTCCTTGCGGGCCAGGCCGCTGTCCTTGAGCGCTTCCAGGGTCAGCGTGGTCAGCGGCACCTTGTGCAGGTGGAAGCCGTCCAGCGACCCGTCGGTCAGCGGGTCGGCCGCGTAACCGACCTTCGCCAGCGCGCGCTTGGTGAACTCGTCGGTGTTGACGATGATCTCCGCGCCGCGCGGCAGGTCCGGCAGGTTCGCCTTCAGCGCGGCCGGGTTCATCGCGACCAGCACGTTCGGGGCGTCGCCCGGGGTCAGGATGTCGTGGTCGGCGAAGTGCAGCTGGAAGGACGAGACGCCGGGCAGGGTGCCGGCGGGGGCGCGGATCTCGGCCGGGAAGTTCGGCAGCGTGGACAGGTCGTTGCCGAAGGACGCCGTCTCCGAGGTGAACCGGTCGCCGGTGAGCTGCATGCCGTCACCGGAGTCTCCGGCGAAACGGATGATCACCCGGTCGAGTCTGCGGATCGGCTTGGTGCGCCCGGGTGCCGGGCCGCCCGGGGAGGGTGGGCCGGCGGGCACGCCCGAACCGGGGCGCACGTCGCCGCTGCCGGCACGGGTCTCGTCGCCGTCCGAGCCGTCCACTGCCTCTGACTGATCGACCTGACTGGTCACTGCCGCGGACCTCCTAGGGCACACCACCGCGGGCGCGGCCCCGTGCCCCGTCCGCCTGGTGCACCTCCCGCATCCTATGCGGGTGGAGTCGGCCTGGGACGGAACTCCCGCGTGCGGCGGGAAATCACCGGCCCGCGCCCGTACCGCACACATGGACAACGTCCGGCCGCCGTAGATCATTCCGGATCCGGCGACCGTTCCCGGCCCCGCGGCCGCGCCCGGACCCTGCGGCCGCGCCCGTCCCCGGTGCGGCCGGCGCGTCGGCCGGGAGGCGGGCCGCGGGCCGTTCCGCGGGTCGGGCCGGGGGTGTCGGCTAGGAGTTGAGGTACGTCAGGACGGCCAGCACCCGGCGGTGGTCCTCCGGGCTCTGGGCCAGGCCCAACTTGAGGAATATGTTGCTGACGTGCTTCTCCACGGCGCCGTCGGAGACCACCAGCTGCTTGGCCACCGCCGCGTTGGTGCGGCCCTCGGCCATCAGTCCGAGCACCTCGCGCTCGCGGGGCGTGAGGTTGGCCAGAACGTCGCCCTTGCGGCTGCGGCTGAGCAGCTGCTGCACCACCTCGGGGTCGAGCGCGGTCCCGCCGTCGGCGACCCGGACGACCGCGTCGGCGAACTCCCGCACCTCGGCGACCCGGTCCTTCAGGAGATAGCCGACGCCGCGGGTGGATCCGGCCAACAGTTCAGAGGCGTAACGTTCCTCCACGAACTGCGACAGCACGAGCACGTTCAGCTGCGGGTAGTGGCCGCGCAGCTCGACGCAGGCGCGCAGGCCCTCGTCGGTGTGGCTCGGGGGCATCCGCACGTCGGACACCACGACGTCGGGCAGCGCGTCGGCCGCCGCCAGGTCGTGGATGGTCTTCACCAGGGCCTCACCGTCCCCGACACCCGCGACGACTTCCAGGCCGCGATCGGTGAGCAGCCGGGTCAGTCCCTCCCGCAGCAGTACGGAGTCCTCGGCGATGACGACGCGACGCATGGCGACCTTCCCGGCTGGGGCGAGCTGACGGAAGCCAGTCTCCCCCATCCCGGGGGCCGGTCGTCCCCGATGCGCGAACCGGCCGCCCCCGGACGCGGGTTCCGGGGCGGTCCGGCGCGAACCGGACCCGGAACGCGACCGGCCCGGGCCCGGTCGTACCGAGAGCCCGGGCCGGTCGTACCGGAAACCGCGTCAGGGGGTGCGGACGGCCGGCGCGCCGGAGCACGCGAACGGCCGGCGCGTCACATCGTGCGGATGGCCACCGCGTCGCACAGGCCCTCCAGGGCCGCCTTCGCCGCACAGTCCGGCAGCGGCGCGAGCAGCGCCCGGGCCTCCTCGGCGCGGCGCAGCGTCTCCGCGCGGGCGCGCTCCAGCGCGGGGTGGGCCCGCATCAGGCGCAGCGCCTCGGCGTGCAGCTCGTCGTCCACGAGGTCCTGGGCGAGCAGTTCGCGCAGCCGGGCGTCGTCCGGGTCCGCCGGGTCGGCCGGCATCTGCTGCAGCAGCAGGGTCGGCAGGGTGGGCACGCCCTCGCGCAGGTCGGTGCCGGGGGTCTTGCCGGACTCGTGGCCGTCGCTGGCGATGTCGAGCACGTCGTCGGCCAGCTGGAAGGCGATGCCGATCCGCTCGCCGAACTCGCCGAGGGTGTCCACCAGGGCGGGCTCGGCACCGGCCATCAGTGCTCCTATCCGGCAGGAGACCGCGATCAGCGAGCCGGTCTTGCCCTCCAGCACGTCCAGGTAGTGCAGCAGGGGGTCCGTCTCCGGGCCGGGGCCGCGGGTCTCCAGGATCTGACCGGTGACCAGCCGCTCGAAGGCCTCGGCCTGCATCCGCACGGCCTCCGGGCCGAGGTCGGCCAGCACCTGGGAGGCGCGGGAGAACAGGAAGTCGCCGGTGAGGATGGCGACCGAGTTGTCCCAGCGGGAGTTGGCGCTCGGGGCGCCGCGGCGCACCGGGGCCTCGTCCATGACGTCGTCGTGGTACAGCGTGGCCAGGTGGGTCAGCTCGACGACGACGGCGGCCGGCACCACGCCGGGCGCCCCCTGGTCGCCGAACTGGGCGGCGAGCAGCAGGAGCAGCGGGCGGAAGCGCTTGCCGCCGGCTTCGAGGAGGTGACTGGCCGTGACGGTGATGAAGGGGACGTCGCTCTTGACGGCCTCGCCGAGCGCCGCCTCCACCGCCTCCAGTCCGGCCTGGACGTCCCGGGTCAGGTCGCGGTCCTGCACGCTGAGCCCGAAGGGTTCCACGACGGTCACGAAGACCACTCCTCTGTCCCTGGTCGATCTAGCGGCCTGGTCCCTGAGTGCCGCCGCTGGCCATACAGGCAGGGTATCCGGTCGCGAGTGGATCACTGCACGGGCGTGCGGATCCTGTCATGATCGGGCCGGATGCCCTGGTCAGGGCGGCTGCGCGGGCCGTGCGGCGGTGGGGGCGAATTCGGCTGGAAATAAAGGCGGGAGAGCCGCCGGAACGCTCCGGCCCCGGCTGTCCGGCAGCGAACCCAACAAGGCCGCCCGCCACGGCCGCGCGCCCCGCCGGGAGGTCGGGGTTCGGCACTGTGACCCCGACCACCCCCCCCC
>NZ_JBHWBZ010000029.1:19155-43093 GCF_042735475.1 Kitasatospora sp. NPDC059577
CGCACGCAAACACGCCCGCGACCCCGCCCGAAAGCACCGGCCCCGGGAGTCCCCCAAACCCCCGTCGGCGCCCGGCGCCGGGGGCGCGGCCCGGACGGGTGTTCGTCGGTTTTCGGTGGACGCGCCGGGTCAGCGCACGAACAGCGAGGCCTTCGACGCGAGGTCGAGGAAGTACTGCGGCAGCACGCCGAGACCCAGCGTGACCAGCACCCCCACCCCGATCGCGGTCGCCGTGAAGGCGCTCGGGACGGCCACGGTGGGGCCGCCCGGCTGCGGGTCCGAGAAGAACATCAGCACGATGACCCTGATGTAGAAGAACGCGGCCACCGCCGAGCTCAGCACACCGACGATCACCAACGGTGTCGCCCCGCCGCTCGCCGCGGCCTGGAAGACCGCGAACTTCCCGGTGAAGCCGGAGGTCAGCGGGATGCCGGCGAAGGCCAGCAGGAACAGCGCGAACACCGCCGCGACCAGCGGGGACCGCCGCCCGAGCCCGGCCCAGCTGGACAGGTGGGTCGCCTCACCCTTGGAGTCGCGCACCAGGGTGACCACGGCGAACGCGCCGAGCGTCACGAAGGAGTACGCCAGCAGGTAGAACAACACGGAGGAGATGCCCTGCTTGTTGACGGCGATCACGCCGGTCAGGATGAACCCGGCGTGCGCGATCGAGGAGTACGCCAGCAGCCGCTTGACGTCCTGCTGGGTCACCGCCAGCAGCGCGCCCACCACCATGGTCAGGATCGCCACGCCCCACATCACGGGCCGCCAGTCCAGCCGCAGGCCGGGGAAGGCCACGTAGAACAGCCGCAGGAAGGCCCCGAAGGCCGCGACCTTGGTCGCCGCCGCCATGAAGCCGGTCACCGGGGTCGGCGCGCCCTGGTAGACGTCCGGGGTCCAGGAGTGGAAGGGCACCGCCGCGACCTTGAACAGCAGGCCCACCGCCAGCAGCGCCAGGCCGGTCAGCACCAGCACGTCGCTCCGGGTGCTGCTGAGCTGCGCGGGGGTGGTCATCGCCTTGCCGGAGATGACGTCCCCGATGTCGCCGAGCTTCACGCTGCCCGCGTAGCCGTACAGCAGCGCGGTGCCGAACAGGAAGAACGCCGAGGCGAAGGCGCCGAGCAGGAAGTACTTGACCGCCGCCTCCTGGGACAGCAGCCGGCGGCGGCGGGCCAGGGCGCACAGCAGGTACAGCGGCAGGGAGAAGACCTCCAGCGCCACGAACATGGTCAGCAGGTCGTTGGCGGCGGGGAACAGCAGCATCCCGCCGACCGCGAACATGGTGAGCGGGAAGACCTCGGTGGTGGCGAAGCCGGCCCGGACCGCGGCCCGCTCCTGTTCGCCGCCGGGCGTGGCGGCGGCCTGGGCGGCGAAGGCGTCGGCGGGCAGGCCGCCGGCCTTGGGCTCCAGCCGCCGTTCGGCGTAGGTGAGCACCGCGACCACCGAGGCCAGCAGGATCACGCCCTGCAGGAACAGCGCCGGGCCGTCCAGCGCGACCGACTCCATGGCCAGCAGGTCGATCCGGGTGAAGCCGTGGCTCTGCACGGCGAGCACCACCACGGCGACGAAGGCGCCGACCAGGCCGGCCAGCGCGATCGTCACCTGCGTCCAGTGCCGGTACCGGCGGGGCACGAAGGCCTCCACCAGGATCCCGGCCACGGCGGCGCCGAACACCACCAGCATCGGGGAGAGTTGGCCGTACTCGATGTGCGGCGCCGGGATGCTGGGGGTGTTGCCGCCGGCGGCGGCGAGCACTGCGGTGGGGCTCACTTCTGCTCACCTCCTGAGGTGGCGGCGACCGGGTGGGCCGGCGCCGGGTCGGTCTCGTGGACCTGCGAGAGCGTCGCGTTCACCGAGGGGTTGACCAGGTCGGTGAGCGGCTTGGGGTAGACGCCGAGCAGGACGGTCAGCGCCACCAGCGGGGCGACCACGGCGAGTTCGCGCGCCTTGAGGTCGGGCATCGCGCGCACGCCCTCCTTCACCGGGCCGGTCATGGTGCGCTGGTACAGCAGCAGGGCGTACAGCGCGGCCAGCACGATGCCGAAGGTCGCGACGATCCCGATCGCCGGGTAGCGGGTGAAGGTGCCCACCAGCACCAGGAACTCGCTGACGAACGGGGCGAGCCCGGGCAGCGACAGGGTGGCCAGGCTGCCGATCAGGAACGTCCCGGCGAGCACCGGGGCGACCTTCTGCACGCCGCCGTAGTCGGCGATCAGGCGCGAGCCGCGGCGGGAGATCAGGAAGCCGGCCACCAGCATCCAGGCGGCGGTGGAGAGGCCGTGGTTGACCATGTAGAGGGTGGCGCCGCTCTGGCCCTGGCTGGTCAGGGCGAAGATGCCCATGATGATGAAGCCGAAGTGCGAGATCGAGGCGTAGGCGACCAGCCGCTTGATGTCCTTCTGGCCGATCGCCAGCAGCGCGCCGTAGACGATCCCGATCAGCGAGAGGACCAGGATCGCCGGGGCGAAGGTCTTCGAGGCGTGCGGGAACAGCCCGAGGCAGAAGCGCAGCATCGCGAAGGTGCCGACCTTGTCCACCACCGCGGTGATCAGCACCGCGGTGCCGGCGGTGGCCTCGCCCATCGCGTTCGGCAGCCAGGTGTGCAGCGGCCACAGCGGGGCCTTCACCGCGAAGGCGAAGAAGAAGCCCAGGAAGAGCGCCTTCTCGGCGGTGCCGGACAGCTGCAGCTTCCCGTCGGCGACCGCCGAGGTGAGCGTCGGCAGGTCGAAGGTGCCGAAGCCCTGGTCCTGCGCGATCACGTACAGGCTGATCACGGCGGCCAGCATGACCAGGCCGCCGAGCAGGTTGTACAGCAGGAACTTGACGGCCGCGTAGGAGCGCTGGCGCGCCGACTCCGGGCCGCCGGCCCGGTCGCCGAAGCCGCCGATCAGGAAGTACATCGGGATCAGCATGGCTTCGAAGAACACGTAGAAGAGGAAGACGTCAGTGGCGTAGAAGGAGACGACCACCATCGCCTCCACCGCCAGGATCAGGGCGAAGAAGCCCTGGGTCCGCCGCCGGTTCTCGAACGTGCCGTCGGGCCGGGCCGGGCTGGGCCCCTCCTTCCCGTCGGCGGGCGAGGAGGGAGGATCGGCGTCGTGCCAGGAGGCGAGCATCACCACCGGCACCAGGACCGCGGTGAGCAGGGCGAGGACGGCGCCGATGCCGTCCACGCCCAGCGAGAAGCTGATGCCGAAGGAGCGGATCCAGCTGTACGACTCGGTCAGCTGGTAGCGGGCGCCGCCGGGCTCGAAGCGGACCGCCACCAGGACGGCCAGCACCAGGGTGACGGCCGAGACGCCCAGGGCGACGGACTTGGTGGTCCTGCGCCGGGCCTCGTTCGACCCGGCGGGCAGGGCGGCGGTCAGCACCGCGCCGGCCGCCGGGACGGCGCAGGTGACGGACAGCAGGGCGCTCATGCGCTCACCCCCCACGTGGAATCTGCGCGAGTCATCAGACGGACCTCATCAGGAGAGTCGTGGCGACCAGCACCAGCGTGCCGCCGAACATGGAGAGCGCGTACGTGCGGACGAAGCCGTTCTGGATCCGCCGCAGCCGGCTGGACAGGCCCCCGATCGCGGCGGCCAGGCCGTTGACGAAGCCGTCCAGGCCGCGGCTGTCGAAGTAGACCAGCGTCGCGGTGAGCGCCGAGCCCGGCCGCACCAGCACCGCGTGGTTGAACTCGTCCTGGAGCAGGTCGCGGCGGGCGGCCCGGGTGAGCGGGGAGCCGACCGGCGGCACCACCGGGACCGGCGAGCGCCCGTACACCACGTACGCGAAGGCGACGCCCGCGACCATGCAGACCGTCGTCAGCAGGGTGACGGTCAGCGGGGCGAGCGGCGAGTCGCCCTCCGAGTACCCGGTGACCGGCTCCAGCCACTTCAGGAAGGAGTCGTTGTAGGCGAACACCCCGCCCACGAAGACCGAGCCCAGGGCCAGCAGGACCATCGGGATCGTCATGCTCTTCGGCGACTCGTGCGGGTGCGGGGGGTTGCCGTCGGCGTCGGGCTGCCAGCGCTTCTCGCCGAAGAAGGTCAGCAGCATCACCCGGGTCATGTAGAACGCGGTGACGGCGGCGCCGACCAGCGTGCACAGGCCGAGGATCCAGCCCTCGGTGCCGCCCTTGGCGAAGGCCGCCTCGATGATCTTGTCCTTGGAGAAGAAGCCGGACAGGCCGGGGAAGCCGATGATCGCCAGGTAGCCGAGGCCGAAGGTGACGAAGGTGACCGGCAAGTACTTGCGCAGGCCGCCGTAGTGACGCATGTTCACCTCGTCGTTCATGCCGTGCATGACCGACCCGGCGCCGAGGAACAGCCCGGCCTTGAAGAAGCCGTGCGTCACCAGGTGCATGATCGCGAAGACGTAGCCGATCGGGCCGAGCCCGGCCGCCAGCACCATGTAGCCGATCTGCGACATGGTCGAACCGGCCAGCGCCTTCTTGATGTCGTCCTTGGCGCAACCGACGATCGCACCGAACAGCAGCGTGACCGCGCCGACCACCACCACGGCGGTCTGCGCGTCCGGCGCCAGGTCGAAGATCGCCGAGGAGCGGGTGATCAGGTAGACGCCGGCCGTCACCATGGTGGCCGCGTGGATCAGCGCCGACACCGGGGTCGGGCCCTCCATGGCGTCCCCGAGCCAGGACTGCAGCGGCACCTGCGCCGACTTGCCGCAGGCCGCCAACAGCAGCATCAGGCCGATCGCCGTCAGCTTGCCCTCGCTCGCCTCGTGCGCGCCGCCGAAGACCGGGCCGAAGGAGAAGGAGCCGAACTCGGCGAACATCAGCATGATCGCGATCGACAGGCCCATGTCGCCGACCCGGTTGACGATGAACGCCTTCTTCGCCGCCGTCGCCGCGCTCGGCTTGTGCTGCCAGAAACCGATCAGCAGGTACGAGGCCAGGCCGACGCCCTCCCAGCCGAAGTACAGCAGCAGGTAGTTGTCGGCGAGCACCAGCAGCAGCATGGCCGCCAGGAACAGGTTCAGGTACGCGAAGAAGCGGCGTCGGCGCTCGTCGTGCGCCATGTAGCCGACCGAGTAGACGTGGATCAGCGTGCCGACGCCGGTGATCAGCAGGACGAAGGTCATCGACAGCTGGTCGAGCCGGAAGGACATGTCGGCCTGGAAGCCGTCCACCGGGATCCAGGTGTAGAGGTACTCGATGACGGTCCGGTGCTCGGCGTCCCGGCCGAGCAGGTCGGACAGGAGCGCCAGGCCGAAGCCGAACGAGAGCGCCGCGAGCGCCGTGGCCACCCAGTGGCCGAACCGGTCCAGCGCGCGGCCGCCGAGCAGCAGCAGGACGGCGCCGGCCAGTGGAGCCGCCACCAGCAGCGGAATGAGAGAGTTCACCGAAGGCCCTCCGCCTACAGCTTCATCAGATTGCTGTCGTCGACCGAAGCGGAATGCCTGGTCCGGAAGATGGAGACGATGATGGCGAGGCCGACCACGACCTCGGCCGCCGCGACCACCATCGTGAAGAACGCGATGATCTGACCGTCCAGGGTCCCGTGCATCCGGGAGAAGGTCACCAGCGCCAGGTTCGAGGCGTTGAGCATCAGCTCCACGCACATGAACAGCACGATCGCGTTCCGCCGGATCAGCACCCCGGAGGCGCCGATGGTGAACAACAAGGCTGACAGGTAAAGGTAGTTGACCGGATTCACTGCGCGCCCTCCTCGCCGGCCGGGCCGTCCCCGCCGGCCTCGCCGTGCTCGCCGTGCTCGCCGTTCGCGGGCACCGGCACCGGCTCCAGCGACTTGCGCGGACCGGTCACCGCCGGCCGCTCGGAGGACGGACGGCCCAGCCAGTCCGCCGTGCTGTTCTCCAGCTCCGCCATCCGCCGCAGCATCGCCTGGCTGACGTCCCGGACCTGGCCGCGCTCGCGCAGCGTCGCCATCACCGAGTCCTCGGCGACCGTGCCGTCCGGCAGCAGGCCCGGCACGTCCACCGCGTTGTGCCGCGCGTACACGCCCGGCGCCGGCAGCGGCGGCAGCTGGATGTTGTCCCTGACCCGCTGCGCCGCCAACTCGCGCTGGGTCCTCGGCGCCTTCACGTGCTCGCGGTGCGTCAGCACCATCGCGCCGATCGCCGCGGTGATCAGCAGCGCGCCGGTGACCTCGAAGGCCCACACGTACCGGGTGAAGATCAGCCGGGCCAGGCCGGGCACGTTGCCCTCGGCGTTCGCCTCGCCCAGCCCGGTGAAGTGGTCCAGCTTCGCGTTGGCGATCCCTGCGATCAGCAGCACGCCGAAGCCCAGGCCGCACAGCACCGCGGCGAACCGCTGCCCCTTCAGCTGCTCCTTCAGCGAGTCCTCGCTGGTGACGCCGACCAGCATCACCACGAACAGGAACAGCATCATGATCGCGCCGGTGTAGACCACGATCTGCACCACGCCCAGGAACACCGCGCCCTCGGCCATGTAACAGACCGCCAGCGCCATCATGGTGGCCGCCAGGCAGAGCGCACTGTGCACGGCCTTGCGCATCAGCAGCATCCCGAGGGCGCCGCCGACCGCGATCACCGCGAGCACCCAGAACTGGACGGCCTCGCCGGTGGAGGTCGTCCCGGTCGCGGCCGCGAGTTGCCCGATCACTGCTGCACCTCCTTCTCCCGGTCGGTGCGCTCCTGCTGGACCGTCCCGGGCGCCGCCGCGGTGACCTCGCCCCGGTAGTACGCACCCTCGTCGGTGCCCGGGAAGATCGCGTGCGGGGTGTCGACCATGCCCTCGGACAGGCCCACCAGCAGCTGCTCCTTGGTGAAGATCAGGTCCCGCCGGGAGGAGTCGGCCAGCTCGTACTCGTTGGTCATGGTCAACGCCCGGGTCGGGCAGGCCTCGATGCACAGCCCGCACAGGATGCAGCGGGCGTAGTTGATCTGGTAGACCGCGCCGTAACGCTCGCCCGGCGAGTAGCGCTCCTCCTCCCGGTTGTCCTCGCCCTCCACGTAGATCGCGTCGGCCGGGCACGCCCACGCGCACAGCTCGCAGCCGATGCACTTCTCCAGGCCGTCCGGATGCCGGTTCAGCTGGTGGCGGCCGTGGAAGCGCGGAGCAGTGGGCTTCTTCTGCTCCGGGTACTGCTCGGTGAGCCGCTTCTTGAACATGGCCCTGAAGGTCACGCCGAAGCCGGCGGCCGGGCCGAGGATCGACGGCCGGTCGGCCCGCTCGGGCCCGTCCGTGCGGTCGGACCGGTCGGACTGATCAGACTGGTCAGACGCCATCTCGGTTCAGCTCCCTTCGGAATGGTCGGCCCCGTTGAGGGCGTCCTGGAGTTGCTTCGGGGCGCGGCTGCGCCGGCGCGGCACCGGCGGGAGCACCTGACCCGGCAACGGCGGCACCGGGTAGCCGCCCTCCATCGGATCGAATTCGCCCTTCGGGGGCGCCTGTTCCTCCTCAGGCTGCTTCCTCAGGAAGTCCCGCACCAGCGCCAGCAGCAGCACCGCCCCGACCGGGGCACCCACGTACAGCACCACCTCGCCGAAGCCGTAGCCCTCGTTGCGCAGCGCCCGCACGCTCGCGATCAGCACCAGCCAGACCAGCGAGACCGGGATCAGCACCTTCCAGCCCAGCTTCATGAACTGGTCGTAGCGCAACCGGGGCAGCGTGCCGCGCAGCCAGATGAAGAAGAACAGCAGCAGCTGGATCTTCAGGATGATCCACAGCATCGGCCACCAGCCGTGGTTGGCGCCCTCCCAGAAGGTCGACACCGGCCACGGGGCCCGCCAGCCGCCCAGGAAGAGCGTCGAGGCCACCGCCGAGACCGTCACCATGTTCACGTACTCGGCCAGCATGAACATCGCGAACTTCAGCGAGGAGTACTCGGTGTTGAAGCCGCCGACCAGCTCGCCCTCGGCCTCCGGGAGGTCGAACGGCGCCCGGTTGGTCTCCCCCACCATCGCGATGACGTAGACGATGAACGACACCGGCAGCAGCGCCGCGAACCAGGTCGGCTGCTGGTGCGCCACGATCTCCGAGGTCGACATCGAACCCGAGTAGATGAACACCGCCGCGAAGGACAGACCCATCGCGATCTCGTAGCTGATCATCTGCGCGGACGAACGCAGCCCGCCCAGCAGCGGGTACGTCGAACCGGAGGACCAGCCCGCCAGCACGATGCCGTAGATGCCCACCGAGGCCGTCGCCAGGATGTACAGCAGCGCCACCGGGAAGTCGGTCAGCTGCAGCGGCGTCCGGGTGCCGAAGATCGACACCTCGTCGCCCGCCGGGCCGAACGGGATCACCGCGAAGGCCATGAACGCCGGGATGGCACAGACGATCGGGGCCAGGATGTAGACCACCTTGTCCGAGCCCGTGACCACCAGGTCTTCCTTCAGCGCCAGCTTCACGCCGTCCGCCAGCGACTGCAGCAGGCCCCACGGCCCGTGCCGGTTCGGCCCGATGCGCAACTGCATCCAGGCCACCACCTTGCGCTCCCAGACGATCGCGATCAGCACCGTCAGGACCAGGAAGGCGAAGCAGAACACCGCCTTCAGCAGGACCAGCCACCACGGGTCCTGGCCGAAGAACTGGAGCGTCTCGTACGGCTGCGGAGTCGTCATCGGTCCTCCCCTACGGCCGCGGCCGCCTCGGCCGGGGCCTGCGCCGCCGGCTCGGGCGCGGCCTCGGCCGCGGCGATCGTGACCAGGTGGCCGACCGTGGTGCCGAGCGCGCGGTGGGCGCCGCCCGGCGTGGAATTGAACGGGATCCAGACCGTGCGGTCCGGGATCGAGTCGGTGACCTCCAGCGGCAGGGTCAGCGAGCCCGCCGGGCCGGTCAGCCGCAGCGCGGCAGCCGCCTCGGCGCCGACCTCCTTCGCCGTCTCGGCGGAGATCCGGGCCACCGCCGGGTGCCGGGTGCCCGCCAGGTGCGGATCACCCTGCTGCAGCACGCCGCCGTCCAGCAGCATGCGCCAACCCGCCAGCACCGCCTGGCCGGTGGCCGGTCGCGGCAACAGACCCGGGTGCGCCGCCGGGTCCACCGGGCGGTCGCCCTCCCAGGGGGTGAAGCCGTCCAGCTCCAGCCGCGCCGCCCGGACGTCGGCCAGGCCCAGCCGGTGGCCCAGCGCGTCCGCCAGCATGCTCAGCACCCGCAGGTCGGACTGCAGGTGACGGCCCATCTGCTGGTCCGGCTTGAGCGCCGACTCGAACATCCGCACCCGGCCCTCCCAGTCCAGGAAGGTGCCGGCCTTCTCCGCCACCGCCGCCACCGGCAGCACCACGTCCGCGCGCGCCGTCACCGCCGAGGGCCGCAGCTCCAGCGACACCACGAAGGGGACCGCCGCCAGCGCCTCGTCGGCCAGCACCGGGTCCGGCAGGTCGTCCGGATCCACTCCGCCGACCAGCAGCGCCTCCAGCTCGCCCCGCGCGGCCGCCGCCAGGATCCCGTCGGTGTCCCGGCCCGGCCCGGACGGCAGCTCCGCCACCCCCCACGCCGCGGCCGCCTCGGCCCGCGCCGCCGCAGCGGCCACCGGACGGCCACCGGGCAGCAGCCCCGGCAGCGCGCCGGCCTCCACGGCTCCGCGCTCACCCGCCCGGCGCGGCACCCACGCCAGCCGGGCGCCGGTCGCGTGCGCCAGCCGCAGCACCGCCGTCAGTGCGCCCGGCACCGCGGCCAGCCGCTCGCCCGCCAGGATCACCGCACCCGGCGTGCGCAGCAGCTCGGCCGCCCGGCCCGCCTCGTCGTTCAGCGGCTCGTCCGCCGCCAGCGCCGCGAACCACTCCGGCTCGGTGCCCGGCGCGGCCGGCAGCAGCACACCGCGCAGCTTCGCCAGGCCCCGGGAACCGAACGCGGCCACCGAGTACACCTTCTGGCCGCGGCCGCGGACCGCCTTGCGCAGCCGCAGGAAGACGATCGGCGACTCCTCCTCCGGCTCGAAACCCGCCAGCAGCACCGCCGGCGCCTGCTCCAGCCGCTCGTACGTCACGCCCGAGCCGTCCACGTCCACGCCGCGCCCGGCGACCGCCGCGGCCAGGAAGTCGGCCTCCTCGCCGCTGTGCGGGCGGGCCCGGAAGTCCACGTCGTTGGTGCCCAGCACCACCCGCGCGAACTTGGCGTACGCGTACGCGTCCTCGACCGTCACCCGGCCACCGGTCAGCACGCCCGTCCGGGACCCGCGCAGACCCCCGGCGGCCCTCGCCAGCGCCTCCGGCCAGGAGGCCGGCACCAGCTCACCGTCCACCCGCACCAGTGGGGTGGTCAGCCGGTCCCGCTGCTGGGCGTAGCGGAAGGCGAAGCGGCCCTTGTCGCAGTTCCACTCCTCGTTCACCGCCGGGTCCTCGCCCGCCAGCCGGCGCAGCACCTTGCCGCGCCGGTGGTCGGTGCGCTGCGCGCAGCCCGCCGCGCAGTGCTCGCACACGCTCGGCGAGGAGACCAGGTCGAAGGGGCGCGAGCGGAACCGGTAGGCCGCCGAGGTCAGCGCGCCCACCGGGCAGATCTGGATGGTGTTCCCGGAGAAGTACGACTCGAAGTCGTCCCCCTCACCGGTGCCGACCTGCTGCAGCGCCCCGCGCTCCACCAGGTCGATGAACGGGTCCCCCGCGATCTGCTGCGAGAAGCGGGTGCACCGCGCGCACAGCACGCAGCGCTCGCGGTCCAGCAGCACCTGGCTGCTGATCGGCACCGGCTTCTCGTAGGTGCGCTTCATCCCCTCGAAGCGGGAGTCGGCGGCGCCGTTGGACATCGCCTGGTTCTGCAGCGGGCACTCGCCGCCCTTGTCGCAGACCGGGCAGTCCAGCGGGTGGTTGATCAGCAGCAGCTCCATCACGCCGCGCTGCGCCTTCTCGGCCACCGGCGAGCTGAGCTGGGTGCGCACCACCATGCCCTCGGCCACCGGGATCGTGCAGGACGCGACCGGCTTGCGCTGGCCCTCGACCTCGACGATGCACTGGCGGCAGGCGCCGGCCGGGTCGAGCAGCGGGTGGTCGCAGAAGCGCGGGATCTGGGTGCCGACGGCCTCGGCCGCGCGGATCACCAACGTCCCCTTGGGGACCTGCACTTCGACGCCGTCGATGGTGAGCGTGACCAGTTCGACCGCGGGCTTCTCTCCCGTGGAGGCGGTTGGCTCTGTCATCGTCACGCGTGCACCTCCCTTTCGGTGGCGGACTGGTGGCCGGGGCGGGGGCCGTCGGCCCAGACGGTGGAGGCTGCCGGGTCGAACGGGCAGCGGCGCTCGGCCAGGTGCTGCTCGTACTCGGCCCGGAAGTGCTGGAGCGAGGAGACGATCGGGCTCGCCGCACCGTCACCCAGCGCGCAGAAGGACTTGCCGTTGATGTTGTCGGCGATGTCGAGGAGCTTCTCCAGGTCCCCCTCGACGCCCTCGCCGGCCTCGACCCGCTGGAGCAGCTGGACCAGCCAGTAGGTGCCCTCCCGGCAGGGGGTGCACTTGCCGCAGGACTCGTGGGCGTAGAACTCCGTCCACCGGGTCACCGCCCGCACCACGCAGGTGGTCTCGTCGAAGACCTGGAGCGCCTTGGTGCCGAGCATCGAGCCGGCCGCGCCGACACCCTCGTAGTCCAGCGGGACGTCGAGGTGCTCGTCGGTGAACATCGGCGTGGAGGAGCCGCCCGGGGTCCAGAACTTCAGCCGGTGCCCGGCACGGATGCCGCCGCTGAGGTCGAGCAGCTGGCGCAGGGTGACGCCCAGCGGGGCCTCGTACTGGCCGGGGTTGGTGACGTGGCCGGAGAGCGAGTACAGCGTGAAGCCGGGGGACTTCTCGGTACCCAGGCCCTTGAACCACTCCTTGCCGCGGGCCAGGATCGGCGGCACCGAGGCGATCGACTCGACGTTGTTGACCACCGTCGGGCAGGCGTACAGGCCGGCGATCGCCGGGAACGGGGGCCTCAGTCGGGGCTGGCCGCGGCGGCCCTCCAACGAGTCCAGCAGCGCCGTCTCCTCGCCGCAGATGTACGCGCCGGCGCCGGCGTGCACCGTGATGTCGAGGTCGACGCCGGAACCGAGGATGTTCCGGCCGAGCAGACCCGCCTCGTAGGCCTCCGCCACGGCCGCGTGCAGCCGGCGCAGCACCGGGACGACCTCGCCGCGCAGGTAGACGAAGGCGTGGTCGCAGCGGATCGCGTAGGAGGCGATGATCATCCCCTCGATGAGGGAGTGCGGATTGGCGAACAGCAGCGGGATGTCCTTGCAGGTGCCCGGCTCGGACTCGTCCGCGTTGACCACCAGGTAGTGCGGCTTGCCGTCGTTCTGCGGGATGAACTGCCACTTCATGCCGGTGGGGAAGCCGGCGCCGCCGCGGCCGCGCAGACCGGAGTCCTTGACCAGGGCGATCACGTCGTCCGGGGGCATGGCGAGAGCCGCCTTGAGGCCCTCGTAGCCGTGGTGGCGGCGGTAGGTGTCGAGCGTCCAGGGACGGCTGTCGTCCCAGGGGTCGGACAGGACGGGGGTGAGCAGCTTCTCGGCCGGCTCGGCGGAGGTCATCACGCCTCGCTCCCTTCCTGGCCGGTGCCCTCGGTGCGGGGCGCTTCGGTCTGCGGTGCTTCGGCGCGGGGCGCTTCGGTCTGCGGTGCTTCGGCGCGGGCCGCGTCGTTGCGGGGCGGCTCGGGGCGGGGCGAGACCACTCGGGCTCCGGGGGTGCCGGGCAGGGCCTCGCCGCGGGCCAGCCGCAGTCCGGCCAGGGAGGGCGCGCCGCCGGCACCGGACTCGTCGTTGGCTCCCGGGCGCTCGTCCGGGAAGCCGGCCAGGATCCGGGCGGTCTCCTTGAAGCCGCACAGCCGGGCACCCCGGGTGGGCCGGACCTCGCGGCCCGCGCGCAGGTCGTCGACCAGCTGCCGGGCGCTCTCCGGGGTCTGGTTGTCGAAGAACTCCCAGTTGACCATCACCACGGGCGCGTAGTCGCAGGCCGCGTTGCACTCGATGTGCTCGATCGAGACCTCGCCGTCCTCGGTGGTCTCGTTGTTGCGCACCCCCAGGTGTTCCTGGAGCTCGGCGAAGATCTGGTCACCGCCGAGCACCGCGCACAGGGTGTTGGTGCAGACCCCGACGTGGTACTTCCCGGCCGGGCGGCGCCGGTACATGGTGTAGAAGGTCGCGACGGCCGTGACCTCCGCGGTGGTGAGGTCCAACTGCTCGGCGCAGAACCGGATCCCGGTCGGGCTGACGAAGCCCTCCTCGGCCTGCACCAGGTGCAGCAGCGGCAGCAGGGCCGAACGGGCCTGCGGGTAGCGGGCGATCAGCTCGGCGGCGTCGGCGGCCAGCCGGGCGCGCACCTCCTCGGGGTACGGTGCGGCCGGCAGCGCCGGCAGTCCGAGTTCGACGTTGCTCACCGGTCCACGCCTCCCATCACCGGGTCGATCCCGGCCACCGCGACGATCACGTCGGCCACCTGGCCGCCCTCGCACATCGCCGCCATCGTCTGCAGATTGGTGAACGACGGGTCCCGGAAGTGGACCCGGTACGGGCGCGTCCCGCCGTCGCTGACCACGTGCACGCCCAGCTCGCCCTTGGGCGACTCGACCGCCGCGTACGCCTGGCCGACCGGGACCCGGAAGCCCTCGGTGACCAGCTTGAAGTGGTGGATCAGGGCCTCCATCGAGGTGCCCATGATCTTGCGGATGTGGTCGAGGGAGTTGCCCATCCCGTCCGGGCCGACGGCCAGCTGGGCGGGCCAGGCGATCTTCTTGTCGGCCACCATGACCGGGCCCGGGCGCAGCCGGTCCAGGCACTGCTCCACGATCCGCAGCGACTGCTTCATCTCCTCCAGCCGGATCAGGAACCGGCCGTAGGAGTCGGCGCTGTCGGCGATCGCGACCTCGAAGTCGTAGTCCTCGTAGCCGCAGTACGGGTCCGACTTGCGCAGGTCGTGCGGCAGGCCGGTGGCCCGCAGGATCGGGCCGGTGGCGCCGAGGGCCAGGCAGCCGGGCAGGTCCAGGAAGCCGACGTCGACCAGACGGGCCTTGAACACCGGGTTCCCGGTGGCGAGTTTGTCGTACTCGTGCATCCGGGAGCGGAAGACCTTGACCGCCTCGCGGATCTGGTCGACGGCGCCGGGCGGCAGGTCCTGGGCGAGGCCGCCCGGGCGCACGTACGCGTGGTTCATGCGCAGGCCGGTGACCAGCTCGAAGACGTCCAGGATCAGCTCGCGGTCCCGGAAGCCGTAGATCATCAGGGTGGTGGAGCCGATCTCCATGCCGCCGGTGGCCAGGCAGACCAGGTGCGAGGCGATCCGGTTGAGCTCCATCATCATCACGCGGATGACACCGGCCCGCTCCGGGACGTCGTCGGTGATGCCGAGCAGCTTCTCGACCGCGAGGCAGTAGGCGGTCTCGTTGAACAGCGGGGTCAGGTAGTCCATGCGGGTCACGAAGGTGGTGCCCTGGACCCAGCTGCGGAACTCCATGTTCTTCTCGATGCCGGTGTGGAGGTAGCCGATGCCGCAGCGGGCCTCCTTCACCGTCTCGCCGTCGATCTCCAGGATCAACCGCAGCACGCCGTGCGTGGACGGGTGCTGGGGACCCATGTTGACGATGATGCGCTCGTCGTCGGCCCGGCCGACCGCCTCGACCACCTCGCCCCAGTCGCCACCGGTGACGGTGAAGACCCGGCCCTCGGTGGTCTCGCGGGCGTCCGCCTCCGCGGCTTCCCCGCGGGCCTCCTCGTGGTGCTGAGTGTTCATCAGCTGTACGACCTCCGCTGGTCGGGAGCCGGGATCTGGGCGCCCTTGTACTCGACGGGGATGCCGCCGAGCGGGTAGTCCTTGCGCTGCGGGTGGCCCAGCCAGTCGTCCGGCATCATGATCCGGGTGAGCGCCGGGTGACCGTCGAAGACCAGGCCGAAGAAGTCGTAGGCCTCGCGCTCGTGCCAGTCGTTGGTCGGGTAGACGCTCACCACGGACGGGACGCGCGGGTCCGCGTCGGGCGCGGTGACCTCCAGCCGGACCAGCCGGCCGTGGGTGATCGAGCGCAGGTGGTAGACCGCGTGCAACTCGCGGCCCTTGTCGTCCGGGTAGTGCACGCCGCTCACGCCCAGGCACAGCTCGAAGCGCAGCGCCGGGTCGTCGCGCAGGACGCGGACGGTCCTCAACAGGTGGGCGCGGTCGACGTGGAAGGTGAGCTCGCCGCGGTCGACCACGGTCTTCTCGATCACCTCCGCCGGGTCCAGGCCCTGCTCCTCCAGGGCGCCCTCCAGCTCGTCGGCGACCTCGTCGAACCAACCGCCGTAGGGCCGTTCGCTCGGACCGGGCAGCACCACCGGCGCCGCCAGACCGCCGAAGCCGGAGGTGTCACCGCTGCCCTTCGCGCCGAACATGCCCTGGCGGCGGCCGACCACCTCGACCGGGATCTCGCGGACCGGCCGCTCGCGGCGGGTCTCGGGAACCTGCTCGTTCATCGCAGCTGCCCCCGCATCTCGCTGATCGGGGTGGCCTGCAGGGCGAGCGCCTCGCCGAGCTCCTCGGCCCGGCGCCGGTTCACGCCCAGCGGCTCGTGCTGGATCTTGTCGTGCAGCTTCAGGATCGCGTCCATCAGCATCTCCGGACGGGGCGGACAGCCGGGCAGGTAGATGTCCACCGGGACGATGTGGTCGACGCCCTGCACGATCGCGTAGTTGTTGAACATCCCGCCGGAGGAGGCGCAGACGCCCATCGAGATCACCCACTTGGGGTTGGGCATCTGGTCGTACACCTGGCGCAGTACCGGTGCCATCTTCTGGCTCACCCGGCCCGCCACGATCATCAGGTCGGCCTGCCGGGGGGAGCCCCGGAAGACCTCCATGCCGAACCGGGCCAGGTCGTAGCGACCGGCACCGGTGGTCATCATCTCGATCGCGCAGCAGGCCAGACCGAAGGTGGCCGGGAAGAGTGACGACTTGCGCACCCAGCCGGCGGCCGTCTCCACGGTCGTGAGCAGAAAGCCGCTCGGCAGCTTCTCCTCGATTCCCATCAGATCCCTCTCAATGCCCTCAAGTCCTCTGGTACGTCCGGCCCGTTCGGGCTTGTCCGCTCGTTCACAAGGGCGGCGGCCACCCCGCGCTCAGTCCCGCTCCGGGGGTCGGTCCCGCTGGGCTCAGTCCCACTCCAGGCCGCCGCGGCGCCAGACGTAGGCGTACGCGACGAAGACGGTGGCGATGAAGAGCAGCATCTCGACCAACCCGAAGATCCCCAGGGCGTCGAAGGTCACCGCCCAGGGGTAGAGGAAGACGATCTCGATGTCGAAGACGATGAAGAGCATCGCCGTCAGGTAGTACTTGATCGGGAACCGACCGCCGCCCACGGGCTGCGGGGTCGGCTCGATGCCGCACTCGTACGCCTCCAACTTGGCCCGGTTGTAGCGCTTGGGGCCGGTCAGCGAGGCCATCACGACGGAGCCGACCGCGAACGCCGCCGCGATGGCACCGAGTACGAGGATCGGCGCGTAGGCATTCATAGCCCCCGCTCCCTCCGTCCAGTCGTCCTTGACTGCAGATCGGAACCGGCAGGTCACGCTGAGGTGAACCCGCGTTCCGGTTCCCGGGATCCACCTCATGTGAGGCAGTTCACAAAGCCTGGAACGAGCGCATCCTATGCCCGTCGGCTTGTGATCTGCGACACGCAGTTCACCGCGATCTTTGTGATCTACGACACCATGTGAATGGTGGCGAATGTGAACATGCCCAGTTTTGTCGACGCAAAGGAGTCAAATGATCACAACCAGTCGCATTTACTTGTGAAGCAGCTGGTCAGGGGCGTATTCCTATATCAACTATGCGTCGGAGCAAGCAAATTTCGAGGCGCCATGTTGACGTGTTATAGCGGCTCACCCGGAGGGGTGGCGGGGGTCCGAACGCTCGCTTGACCCTTCGTTCACAAGCGCGCGGGGTGGGTGTCGGCTGGGGTTCCGCTCCGGCTTCCCGACCGCCCTCCGACTCCCCCGTCGGGCTCCGGGCGTGCCTGCCCGTGCGTGCGTGGCTGTGCGTGCGTGCACGGCTGCGCGTGCGTACGCGGCTGTGCGTGCGCGGCTGTGCACGGACTCCTGCGCTTGCCCGCGCGCATGCCGGGGGCGAGGGCTGGGGCGAGGGCTGCGCTCGTGCGGCCGCTGCCCCGGGAGCTGTTCCCCTTAGTCCCGGTCGTGGGTGCGCAGCCCGGCCGTGGGTGCGCAGGGGGTCGACTACCGGTTGCCGGCCGCCTGCTCCCACACCCAGGCCGCGATGCCCACCCGGTTACGGGCACCGAGCTTGCGCTGGATGCTGGCGAGGTGGTTCTTCACCGTTCCCGGTGAGATGAAGAGGCCCGCGCCGATCTCGGCGTTGGTCGCCCCGTCGGCCACCTGCTCGGCGATCTCCCGTTCCCGCGCGGTCAGTTCCTCCACTGGCCCCGCCGTCAGCGGCCCCGACGTCTGTGCACCGGGGAGCGGCCCCGGCTTCGGCTCCGCCCCCGGAAGGGCCATGTGCCGAAGGAGCCGCACCGTGACCTGCGGGCTGATCAACGCGTCTCCGGCCATCGCCGCCCGGACCGCCTCGATCAGCAGCACCGGCCCCGAGCGCTTGAGCAGGAACCCCGCCGCACCGTGCCGCAGCGCCGTGTGCACGTACTCGTCCAGGTCGAAGGTGGTCACCACGATCACCTTGCACTGGCCGGACAGTTGCCTGGTGACCTCCAGACCGTCGAGCCTCGGCATCCGGATGTCCGCCAGCACCACGTCCGGCCGCAGCCTCCTCGCTTCCTCCACCGCCGCGGCGCCGTCTGCCGCCTCGGCCACCACCGTCATGTCCGGTTGGACGTCCAGGATCATCCGGAACGCACTGCGGACGTCCGCCTGGTCGTCCGCGATCAGGATCCGGACCGGGCCCGTACCACCGCTCATCCCTGCACCTCCCCCGTGCCGACCCGCGTCGGCTCCTCCGATCGTTCCCGGCCGGATCGCGCCGACTCGGCCCCCGGTGGTTCGGAACCCTGCGGCCCGGATCCTTGCGTCCCGGATCGCTGTGGCCCGGATCGCTGTGGCCCGGATCCTTGCGTCCCGGATTCCTGCGGCCCACCGGCGGCCGCGGCCAGCGGCAGCATCGCCATCACCCGCCAGCCCTCTCGCTCGTACGGACCGGCTTCCAACGAGCCGCCGAGGGCCTCCACCCGGGCCGCGAGCCCCGTGAGCCCGCTCCCGCCGCCCCGCCGCGGCCGCCCGCCCGGGGCCGGCGCCCCGCCGTCGTCGGTCACGGTCAACTCCAACTGTCCGCCGATGCGGCGGGCCCGGACCTCGACCGTCCGCGCGGCCGGAGCGTGCCGGCGGACGTTCGTCAGGCACTCGACCGCGATCCGGTGGACGGTGCCCCCCACCTCCCGCGGCACCGGCCCGTCCGGCAGCTCCAACCGGACTGCGGCGCCACCGGCGGCGGTGAACTGCTCGGCGACCTGTGCGAGTTCGGCGAGACCCGGCTGCGGACTGCGGTTCGCGGCTTCCTCACTGCGCAGCAGCTGCACGGTCCGGTCCAGCGAGGCCAGGGCCCGCTGCCCGGCCTGCTCTATCCGCTCGAACAGCTCGGCCGCCCGTGTCGGGTCGATGGAGGCCAGGTACGCCCCGGCCTGGGCCTGGGCGACCATGCCACTGACGTCGTGTGCCACGAAGTCGTGCAGGTCGTGGGCCAGTTCGAGCCGCTGGGTCCGACGGGCCTCGGCCACCGCGCGGGCCCTGCCGTCGTCCAGGCCCCTCAGGTAGAGCCCGATCAGCACGGTCGGCAGGGACAGGATCGATCCGAACCCGAAGAGGGTGAGCACGTCGGCGGGCCCGTCGAACCGGGACGGCCAGAGCGCGACCGCTCCGCAGGCCGTCCAGGCCGCCGCAGCGCTCCGCGGGCCGTCCTCCGCACGCAGGCTGAGGACCACCGCCAGCAGCAGCGCGGCCAGTTCGACCAGACCGACCAGCCCCGTCCAGCGGGCCGCCTCCGTCCAGTGGCCGGCGAACCGGACCGCGAGCGAGACCGCCACCGACACCGCGCCGAGCCCGGTCGTCACGGCAACCGTCCCGTGCCGCCGACGGGCCGTCCAGGCCGGCAGCAGCAGGGCCGGGACCACCAGCGCCAGGATCTGAGTCATCGTCACCACCTCTCGTCGACTGCCGTCACATTACGACGCGGGAAGGACGGCGCGCCTGTGCCGATCGGCATATTTCACAAGCCGGTTGAGCAGCGGGAACAGCCCGATCGGCACTGCCGCGAGCCCCTGGTGGGCGTCCAGTCTTGAGCCATCGCACCGGCCGATGGGGCCGGGCCGAGAGGAGTCCACCGTGTCGAAGCTCATGATCAACGCCCGCACCACCGCCCACCGGGACGCGTCCGGGGCGGCGGGCACGACCGCCCCGGACGTCCCGCCGGCGCCGCGCTGGGCCCGGCTGGCCGCCAAGGCCGCGGCCCTGAGCACCGTCCCCTCGGGGGTGTGGCGGATCGCCTTCGGCTTCGGCGTCCCGGTCGGCTTCACCGGCGCGACGGCCGCGGCGTACGGCGCGCACCAGCCGGGGTGGGGCACCGTCTACTGCGTGGTGCTGAGCGCCCTGACCGAGGCGCTGGCCTTCCTGACCCTCGGCCTGGTCCGACCCTGGGGGCTGGTGGCGCCCCGCTGGATCCCGCTGATCGGCGGCCGCCGGGTCCGGCCGCTCGCCGCGGTCGTCCCGGCGCTGCTGGGCTCGGTGATACTCACCGCCCTCGGCACGGGGGCGCTGTTCGGCGGCTGGGCGCGCAACCTGGCCGAACCGGATTCGCCGCGCGGCTTCGCCGCCCTGGTGATGACCGGCGCCTACCTGCCGCTGGTTGCCTGGGGCCCGCTGCTCGGGGCGGTCACCATCGACTACGCCCGCCGGACACTGTGGCGGCGCCGGTGACGACACCGACGGATCACGCCGAGGCCGGTTCCCTCCGCTGCTCGCCGGCGCCCTGGTCCGCATCCACCGCAGCGTCCACCTCGTCCCCGTGCCCGTCCCCGGCCGGACGGGACACGGGAGCGGTACGGCGGCCCCACTCGGTCGCGACCAGCACCAGGGCCGCACCGAGCAGGGCGAGCGGACCCATCCGGTTCCCGGCCAGGGTGATCCCGAAGACGGCGGCCCACAACGGCTCGGTGCCGAGCAGCAGGCTCACCCGCGAGGGCGAGGTCGCCCGCACCGCCCACATCTGGACGAAGAAGGCGAAGAGCGTGCAGAACAAGGACAAGTGCAGCAACCAGGCCCACTGGCCGGGCCCGTACGAGCGGGCGACGGTCCACGGCGCCGGCCCCACGGAGAGCGCGACGACGGCGAACACGCCGGTGGCCACCGCGAGTTGCACCCAGGTCACGGCCAGCATGTCGGTGTCGCGAAGGGCCCGGGTGCGGGCCACGGCGAGGACGTACGCGGAGCGGACGAGGGCGGCACCCAGCACCAGCAGGTCGCCGAGCGAGGGGGCCCGCAGTCCGCCGTCGCCGGTGAGCAGGGCGACGCCGAGAACGGCCAGGCCGGCGGCTGCCAGGAAGGCCCGCGGTGGCGCGGTCCGGCCGAGGGCGCTCTCGCCGAGCGGGGTGAGCACCATCGCGAGGCTGATGATCAGCCCGGCGTTGGTCGCGGAGGTGTGCACGGCGCCGTAGGTCTCCAGCAGGAAGATCCCGCTGAGCACCAGCCCCAGTGCGGCGCCGCCCAGCCACTCGGTGGGGCTCAGCCTCCGCAGCGCCCGCCAGGCGACCGCCCCGAGCAGCGGCAGCACCAACCCGAAGCGCAGAACGAGCATCGCCACGACCGTCCCCGGCTCGGCCACCCGTTGGACGGCGAGGAAGCTCGACCCCCACACCACTGCCACAAGCAGCACCGGGAGATCACGAAGGACCGACGAGGTCGAGTCCTTGGACAGGAAGGCGGGCATGACGAGGATCCCTCCGGGCGAACGGAACCTGCGGGCGTGAGGACCGTACGGCGTCGGACGGACCCGGGAGCCGGGCGGGAGGCCGGGCAGTGGACGGGGAGCGGCGTGGAACGAGGGGGCGCCATCCTCGCGCACCGACCGCCGGTGATCAATGCCGTTCCAGCCACCGGATGGTCAGCGGTCGAGCAGGCCGTTCGCGGCGGCGATCGACTCGATGTCGGCCGGGGTTCCGGACATGATCACCCGGACGTGTTCGGTGACGAGCTCGATCGGCCAGTCCCACCAGGCGGCGCGGAGCAGGCGCCCGGTGTCGGCCTCGTCGAAGCGGCGCCGGATCGGGCGGGCGGGGTTCCCTCCGACGACGGTGTAGGGCTCGACGTCGGAGGTGACCACCGCACCGGCCGCGATGATCGCGCCGTGGCCGATCCGGACGCCGGGCAGGACGGTCGCCCCGAAACCGAACCAGACGTCGCTGCCGATCACGGTGTCTCCCCGGCTGGGCAGGCCGGTGACGATGTCGAGGGTCCGGTCGGTCCAGCTGCCGCCGAACATCGTGAAGGGGAAGGTGGAGACACCGATGGTCGGGTGGGCCGCACCGGCCATCAGGAAGCGGGTCCCGGTGGCGATCGCACAGTACTTGCCGATCACCAGCCGCTCGGGGCCGTACGCGTAGAGGACGTTGCGCTCCTCGAAGCGGGTGGCACCCTCGGGGTCGTCGAAGTAGGTGTACTCGCCGACCTCGATCCGTGGATCGGTGACGAGCGACCGCAGCAGCACGACCCGGTCGTGGCCGGCCAGCGGGTGGAGCACGGTGGGGTCGGGAACGGCGGTGGCGGTCACAGGACTCCTCTCGAAATGCGACTGAAGTCGCATTATGATGAGCATGGCACGACCGCCACCCCTGCAGCAAGCCTTAATGCGACTGGAGTCGACTTTGACCGGAGCCACCTACCCCGAGCAGCCGCCTCGCACCCCGACCCCGCGACCCGGGGGCCGCAGCGCACGGGTCCGGGCGGACGTCGTCGCCGCCACGCTGGCCGAGGTCACCGAGAACGGCTACGACGGCCTCACCGTCGAGGCGGTCGCCATCCGCTCCGGCGTCCACAAGGCGACGCTCTACCGGCGCTGGGGCGGTGTGGACGGACTCGTCGCCGACGCCCTGACCGCCTCCGCCGATCAGCCGTGGCCCCTACCCGACACCGGCGACCTCCGACAGGACCTCCGCCGGATCACCCAGGAAGTGTTCGGCGTCTTCACCGACCCGGAGCTGGGGCCCACCCCCACTGCACTGATCTCCGCCGCCCAGCGCTCCGACGCCGGCGCGGCCGCCCTGCGCGACTTCTTCGCGGCCCGCCACCGACAGGCCGCCGAGGTTGCCGAACGGGCCATCAACCGGGGCGAGTTGCCAGTCGGAACGGACGGCGCCGAGGTGGTCCGAGCCGCCACCGCCCCGCTCTACTACCGCCTGTTCGTCTCCGGGGAACCACTGGACGCCCGCAGCGCCGAGCGGGCCGCCGACGCCGCTGCCCTGGCCGCCCGCGCCGGACTCTTCGCCCCCACCGAGGAGGACCCCATCGAGTAGTCCCATCACACCGGCAACTCGAGCCCCACCGGCAAACCGGCAACTTCAGCCGCACAGGCAACACTCGTAACACCGGCAACATCCGCAACACGAACGCAGCACGACACTGCCGAGCACAGCACCGCCGAGCGCAGTACCGCCGAGCACGACAGGACCGACAGGCAGGCGGGAACACCCGGACCGCCGACCCCACCCGAATCCCCTCCCCCGGGGCACATCTGACCGACCATCACGCACCCGCGCCCCGCGGGCCACGGCCGTCCCGCCCCCTATCGCATCCCCACCCGGCCGTGGATGATTCCTCCATGACAATCCAGCCGTCCACCACCCCCCGGAAGGCCCGTCACGTGAAGCGCACGCACTGGGCGCTGGTCGCCGCCGCCACCGTCCTCCCGCTCGTGGCGAGCACCGGTACCGCCGTCGCGGACACCTCCGCCCCCGCGGCAGCCACCCCCACCGCAAGCTGCACCTACACACCGGCCGTGCCGGCGGACAACTTCAAGGGCATCCCTGTCTTCGACGCCAAGAAGGCGGCCAAGCCCTACCGCGCGACGCTGCGGACCAGCCAGGGCGCGATCACCTTCGAGGCACTGACCGACAAGGCTCCCTGCACCACCTTCTCGTTCCGCTTCCTCGCCGAGCACGACTACTTCGACCGCAGCCACTGCCACCGCCTCACCACCCAGCGGATCTACGTCCTGCAGTGCGGCGACCCGACCGGGACGGGCAGCGGCGGGCCCGGTTACTCCCTCCCGGACGAGAACCTGACCGGCGCCACCTACCCGGCCGGCACCGTGGCCATGGCCAACGCCGGTCCGAACACCAACGGCAGCCAGTTCTTCTTCGTCTGGAAGGACACCAAGCTCTCCCCCGCCTACACCCCGTTCGGCCGGATCACGGCGGGCCTGGACGTCCTGCAGAAGATCGCCGCCGCCGGCGAGGACGACCAGAACAACCCCGGTGACGGCTTCCCCACCCTGCCCGTGAACATCCGCAACGTGAAGATCAGCACCCGCTGACCGACCGGGCCGGGCAGCCACGGCGACCCGGCCCACCAGCCAGGCACCGACCAGTCAGCCAGCGACCAGCCGGCCACCGACCGAGCCCGCCTGCCGTGCCGCTCCCGTACCGTGGCAACACCGACCACACCGCAGGGAGCAACGCCGCATGGACAGCCGGATCTGGGAGAGCGTCGACCACCTGGTCGCATGGCTGGACGCGGAGAGCACGCTGTCGCCCCGGGAGGAGCGGCTGCTGCGGATCCTCAAGCTCTCCGAGGAGGTCGGCGAGGTCGGCGCGGCCGTGGTCGGCGCCACCGGCCAGAATCCGCGCAAGGGGGTGACCCACAGCTGGGAGGACGTCCAGCACGAGCTCTGCGACGTCGTCTTCTCCGCCCTGGTGGCGCTGCGGACGCTCACCCCCGACGCGGCCCGGGTCTTCGCCGACCGCCTCGCCTACGTCGAACAGCGCTCCGCCGCCTCCCCGCGGGCGGGGGGCGGGGGCCCGGGGGGGGGGGGGGTGCAGGGCGGGGCGCGGGCCGGGGGGGCCGGCCCCCC
>NZ_JBHWBZ010000029.1:43103-52683 GCF_042735475.1 Kitasatospora sp. NPDC059577
GGGTACTCGCCCGCGCGCCTCGCCACCTACCACGCCCGCGCCGCCGCCCCCGGCGTCCGGGCCGCGGCCGGGGGGAGGGCGGCGGAGGAGCAGGCCGGGCAGCGGCCGGAGGGGCCTGCCGCAGAGACTGCTGCGGTGGAGTCGGAAGGGGCTCCGGACTAGGTCTGTCCGGCCGGACAGACCTAGGCGTTCGGCGCGACCCGGGTGAGGCCGTTGATGACGCGGTCCATCGCGTCGCCGCCCTGCGGGTCGGTCAGGTTGGCGAGCAGCTTGAGGGTGAAGCGCATCAGCAGCGGCCGGGGCAGGCCGTGCTGGGCCGCCAGCTGCATCACCTTCGGGTTGCCGATGAGCTTCACGAAGGCCCGGCCCAGCGTGTAGTAGCCGCCGTACACGTCCTTGAGGATGCGCGGGTAGGCCTGGAGGGCGCGTTCCCGGCCCCCGTCGGTGACCCGGGCGAGGGCCTGCACGATGACGCCGGCGGCGATCTGGCCGGATTCCATCGCGTAGGCGATGCCCTCGCCGTTGAACGGGTTGACCATGCCGCCCGCGTCGCCGACGAGCAGCAGGCCGCGGGTGTAGTGCGGCTGCCGGTTGAAGGCCATCGGCAGCGCGGCGCCGCGGATCGGCTCGGTCATGTTGTCGGGGGTGTAGCCCCATTCCTCCGGCATCCCGGCGCACCAGGCCTTGAGCACGTCGCGCCAGTCCAGTTCGCCGAAGGCCGGCGAGGAGTTGAGGATGCCGAGGCCCACGTTGGAGGTGCCGTCGCCCATGCCGAAGACCCACCCGTAGCCGGGCAGCAGCTTGCGCTGACCGCCGCGGGTGTCCCACAGCTCCAGCCAGGACTCCAGGTAGTCGTCGTCGTGGCGCGGGGAGTTGAAGTAGGTGCGGTAGGCGACGCCCATCGGGCGGTCCTCGCGCCGGTGCAGGCCCATGGCGAGGGAGAGCCGGGTCGAGTTGCCGTCGGCGGCGACGACCAGCGGGGCGCGGAAGGTGACCGGCCGCTTCTCCTCGCCGAGCTTGGCGGTGACGCCGACGATCCGGCCGGTGCGCTCGTCCAGGACCGGCCCGCTGACGTTGCAGCGCTCGTAGAGGCGGGCGCCGGCCTTCTCGGCCTGACGGGCCAGCAGCTCGTCGAAGTCGGCGCGCTTGCGGACCAGGCCGTAGTCGGGGAAGGAGGACAGCTCGGGCCAGTCCAGCTCCAGCCGGACGCCGCCGCCGATGATCCGCAGGCCCTTGTTGTGCAGCCAGCCGTTCTCGGTGGAGACGTCGATGCCCATGTCCACCAGCTGCTTGGTGGCGCGCGGGGTGAGGCCGTCGCCGCAGACCTTCTCCCGCGGGAAGGCGGTCTTCTCCAGCAGCAGCACGTCCAGCCCGGCCTGGGCCAGGTAGTACGCCGTGGTGGCACCGGCCGGGCCCGCGCCGACCACGATGACGTCGGCCGTGCTCTCCACCGGGCTGTCCGGCTTCGTCAGATCGGCTGCGGTCTCGGACACGTGGACACACTCCTGGAGCTGCGGCGGGGGGACGGCGGCTTTTGTCTTCGGCAGTCTAGTTCCGCTCACGCCGCCGGAACTGCCCGCGTCCCCGCCCGGTCACCCGCCCGACCGCCCGCCCGGCACCGGCCTGCCGGTCCGCCCGGTCACCCGCCGAGGCCGGTCCGCCCGGTCCGCCCGGTGACCTGCACCGCCCGCACCGCCTACGCGGTCTTGTACGCCCGGTGCAGCGCGACGATCCCGCCGGTGAGGTTCCGCCAGGCGACCTTCGACCAGCCGTTCTCCTGCAGCTTGGCGGCCAGCCCCGGCTGGTCCGGCCAGGCCCGGATGGACTCGGCGAGGTAGACGTACGCCTCCGGGTTGCTGCTGACGGCCGTGGCGACCGGCGGCAGCGCGCGCATCAGGTACTCGGTGTAGACCGTCCGGAACGGCGTCCAGGTCGGCGTGGAGAACTCGCAGATCACCAGCTTGCCGCCGGGCTTGGCGACCCGCAGCATCTCGCTCAGCGCCGCGTCGGTGTCCTGGACGTTGCGCAGCGCGAAGGAGATCGTCACCGAGTCGAAGGTGCCGTCCGCGAACGGCAGCCGGGTGGCGTCCCCCGCGGTGAGCGCCAGCTCGGGGTGACGGGCCTTGCCCTCGGCGAGCATGCCGACCGAGAAGTCGCACGGGACGACCTGGGCCCCGGCCTCGGCGAAGGGCAGCGAGGAGGTGCCGGTGCCGGCCCCGAGGTCGAGCACGAGGTCCCCCGGTCCGGCGGCCACGGCCTCGGCCACCGCCCGGCGCCAGGCGCGGGCCTGGCCGAGGGAGAGCACGTCGTTGGTGCGGTCGTAGTTCGCCGCGACGTCGTCGAACATGGCGGCGACTTCGTGCGGCTGCTTGTCCAGAGAGGCTCGGGTCACGCCCCCATTGTTCACCCTCGCCCGGACTCCCCGACCAACGGGGCGCACGATGCGCCGCACGCCGGGCCCCGCGACGGCCCCCGCGATGGCCCGCACCACGGGGCGCACCACCGGGCTCCGCACCGGACCGAACAGCGGCTCGACACCGCACGCACCCCGGCCTCGCCCCGGATGCGCCGACGGGTCGCCCCGGTCCCCGGGGACGGGAGTGGCCCCCTCAGTGCCGGCCGGCCCCCGGGGACGGGAGTGGCCCCCTCAGTGCTGGCCGCGTCGCCCGCCCGCCCGGCGCTTGCGGCGGGAGCGTTTGCCGTGGGTGATCGCGGGCATCCCGTCGGCCAGCGCTTCCGTCGCCATCGCGAGGTTGGCGGCCAGCCGCCCCTGTCCGGCGCGGACCGCGACCGCCCTGCGGTGTCGCCAGATGCGCAGCACGCAGACCGCGAAGAGCACCACGGCGACCGGAACGCTGAACCGGGCCAGGCCCACGCCGACGGGCTGCGGGTAGGTGTCGCCGCAGATCCGCACCGCGCCCGCGTCGTCGGCGGCGTGTTCCAGGCAGATCGCGTCACCGAGCTTGGTGCCGTCCGCGACGGGCAGCGCGGCCGCGGTGTGCGGCTGGCCGCCGACCTGGTAGCTGACAGCGCTGTAGGTGCCGCCGCCGGTCGGGAGCTGGGTGACGGTGCCCTCGATTCTCACCGGGTGCGCCGCGATCCGGTCGGCCTGGTCGGCCTGGCGCCAGCCGAGCAGGCACATGCCGACGGCCAGCACGGCGCTGAGCACGGCGGCGAGGTACCAACCACGGCCCAACCGCGGGACGCGCGGCGGGGGAACGGTCGCGGTTTGCATGGTTCCTGTCCTGGCTTGCCGTCGGGGCCGGGGACGGGCCCCGCCGCCCGCGGGCACGGGCGGTGGTGTGGTGAGGGTACGGATCGAGCTGTCCGGGATCGTATCCGCTGGCGGGCCCTCAGGTCACGGCGAAGGGACAATCATCCCCCGCCACCGGCAGCAGAGTTCGGGTGTACGCGAAGGAAGTCCCGTGCGCCGGAAGGGAATCCGGCTACTGACGAGTACGTCACAGTGGCGTCGCCGGACGACCTCCGGTCCGCCACCGGTCCGCCACCGGACCCGGGCCGGGCCCGCGGGCTCCCCGCCGCCCTCCGGCAGCCCCCCACCGATCCCGCACCGGCCCGCCACGGGCTCCCCGCGGGACCCCCACGGAACCGTCACCGGCCCGCTCAGCGCCGCCGGTACATCAGCCTCCCGCCCAGCACCGTGGCCAGGCACCCGCCCGCCACCGGCTCGGCACGCCCCTCCCCCGCGGCCGGGAACACCGCGAAGTCCGCCCGCCCGCCGACCGCCACCCGCCCGTACACGGCCTCCGCGAAGGGCAGCACGGCCAGCGGGTCCAACGAACCCCCGCCCGCAGCACCAGAAGCACCCGCGCCGCCCGCAGCACCCGTGCCGCCCGCGCCGCCCGCAGCACCAGAAACACCTGCAGCACCCGTGCCGTCCGGAACGTCCGCGACGTCCGCACCGCCCGGCCGGACCGGCACCTCGACGACCCCCGACCGCCCCACCGCCGTCCGCACCGAGGGACGCGCGAACGGACCGGCCACCGCCGTCACCCCGAACCCGAGCATCCGCTGCAGCCCGCGCCGCGCACTCGCCCCGCACCGCGCCTCGTCCGTCGATCCGGCCAGTCCGTCGGCCACCGGCTCGACGCCGATCTCCTCCCGCGGGTCCGGGTGGTAGGCCCGCTCCAACAGCCAGTGCCCGTACGGGTTGCGCAGCCCGGGGGCGAGCACCGCCGAGCCCCAGTCCCGCACCCGCGCGTCCGGGTGCGCGGCCGCCAGTTCCCGGTACGGTCCGACCGCCTCGACGCGTTCGCCGCGCACCACCACCGCCCCGTCCGCGAAGGACGGGGCGGTCGGGTCGGCCGGGTCGGGCAGCACGAAGGCGGCCCGGTGCAGGGTCAGCACGGCGGGTGGTGTCCTCACTCGTCCGGGATCCTCGGCTGCCCGGGACCCTCACTCGTCCGGGATCCTCACGAGCCCGGGAATCCCCCGAACGACGCAGGGACCCTCACGAACGCAGGAGCCCCGCGCACACAGGAGCCCCGCGCACGCAGGGACCCTCACGAACGCGGGGCCCCCGCACGCAGGGAGCCTCAGTTGTCCAGGATCTTCAGCTCGGGGTGCGCCGTGCCGCCCTCGATCGCCGTGGAGGCGATGTGCGAGGCGACCCGCGGGTCGACCGGGTCGTTCGCCGGGTCGTCCAGCACCCGCAGGTGCTCGTACGTGGTCGAGCGCTGCGCCGGGACGCGGTCGGCGGCCCGGATCAGGTGGATCAGCTCGGTGAGGTTGGAGCGGTGCTTGGCGCCGGCCGCCGAGACGACGTTCTCCTCCAGCATGACCGAGCCGAGGTCGTCCGCGCCGTAGTGCAGCGACAGCTGGCCCGCCTCCTTGCCGGTGGTGAGCCAGGAGCCCTGGATGTGGGCGATGTTGTCGAGGAACAGGCGGGCGATGGCGATCATCCGCAGGTACTCGAAGACGGTGGCCTGGGTGGAGCCCTTGAGGTGGTTGTTCTGCGGCTGGTAGGTGTACGGGATGAAGGCCCGGAAGCCGCCGGTGCGGTCCTGCACGTCGCGGATCATGCGCAGGTGCTCGATCCGCTCGGCGTTGGTCTCGCCGGTGCCCATCAGCATGGTGGAGGTGGACTCCACGCCGAGGCCGTGCGCGGCCTCCATGATCTCCAGCCAGCGCTCGCCGGACTCCTTGAGCGGGGCGATCGCCTTGCGCGGGCGCTCCGGGAGCAGTTCGGCGCCGGCGCCGGCGAAGGAGTCCAGGCCCGCCTTGTGGATCCGGGTGATGGCCTCCTCGATGGAGACCCCCGAGATCCGGGACATGTGCTCGACCTCGGAGGCGCCCAGCGAGTGGATCACCAGCTGCGGGAAGTCGGCCTTGATCGCCGAGAACGCGCGCTCGTAGTACTCCACGCCGTAGTCCGGGTGGTGGCCGCCCTGGAACATGATCTGGGTGCCGCCCAGCTCGACCGTCTCGGCGCAGCGGCGCAGGATCTCGTCGAGTTCGCGGGACCAGCCCTTGTCACTCTTCGGCGGCACGTAGAAGGCGCAGAACTTGCACGCCGTCACGCAGACGTTGGTGTAGTTGATGTTCCGCTCGATGATGTACGTCGCGATGTGCTCGGTACCGGCGTAGCGGCGGCGGCGCACCGCGTCGGCGGCGGAGCCGAGCGCGTGCAGCGGCGCGGAGCGGTAGAGCTCCAGCGCCTCCTCCGGAGTGATCCGGCCGCCGGCGGCGGCCCGGTCGAGCACGGCCCGCAGGTCGGTGCTGGACGCATCGAGGGTGGTCGCTGCGAGCTCGGTCACCTGGCGGCCTTCTCTCTCTCAAGTGCTACTCGGGTACGGCCGAACCAGCCTACGCCAGGCCTTTCGGGCATCCTCAGCCCGCCGCCCCGTTCGTCCTGTGCAGGGTCCCGGCCGGGTTTCCGGCCGCCGGGTCGGCGGAGGTGAACCGGATCGTCCCGTCGGGCTGCAGGGTGAGCGTCTCGGCGTTGGCGCCGCCGGTGCAGGCTCCGGGGAGCGAGGAGCGGACCAGCCGGGACCGGAACACCAGCTTGGTGTCGGAGACCGACGTGAGCGTCCAACTCCCCTCGCAGCTGATCGGGATCAGCCCGGAGACGGCGTTGCGGCTGCCGGTGGTCTCCTGGCCGATCGCCGCCGGGCGGACGGTGAGCGTGGTGGTGCCGCCGGGCAGGCCCTTGTCGGTGATCATGTCCCCGCTCCAGGTGCCCAGGAAGCCGGCCGGCACCGCGTTCGGCCCGCCGGTCGCGGGAGCCGACGGCGAGGCGGCGGCGGGAGCAGAAGGGGAGGACGGGGAAGAGGGAGCGGAGGGGGAGGAAGCGGATGCGGACGGGCCGTCCGTCCCGCCCGGCACGAAGGCCCCGGGTGAGGCGACGGCGTCGCCCGGGTCGACGGACGGGACCGGGACCGGCCCCGTGGTCGGCCCCGAGGCCACCGGATCGGGACCGGGTGCCTGCCACCAGGCGTACAACCCGTACCCCCCGCCCCCGAGCAGCGCGACCGTCAGCACCGCCGCGGCCGCGAGCCCCGCCCGCCGCCGCGGCCCGCCGGGCGCGGGCTGCCGCACCATCGACGGCGGGTAGTAGCCCCTGGGCACGAAGGTCGGCGTCGGCTCCGCCTGCGCTGCGTCCGTCTGCGCCCCCTCGGGCTCGTCCTCCAGGTCCAGCAGTTCCACCGCACCGCGTCCCACCCCCGCCGCCAGCGCCGGCGGCAGGAAGCCCCACAACCTGGCGCCGCCCGCGCCGTCCGGGTCCAGCCGGGCGGCCAGCTGCTGCGGGGTGGGCCGGGCGGCCGGGTCCTTGGCCAGGCAGTCCGTGACGATCGCCCGCAGCCCCTGCGGCAGTCCGGCCACATCGGGTTCCTCGTGCAGCACCCGGTAGAGCAGGACGGCCGCGCTGACGCCCTCTCCGAAGGGGTGCACGCCGGTGGCGGCGAAGGCCAGCACGGCGCCGAGCGAGAAGACGTCCCCGGCCGGTCCGACCGGCTGCCCGCTCGCCTGTTCGGGCGACATGAAGCCGGGTGAGCCGACCACGTGGCCCGATCGCGTGAAGCCGCCGGTCGCGTCGAGCGCCCTGGCGATGCCGAAGTCGATCAGCCGCGGCCCGTCCAGGGTCAGCAGCACGTTGGACGGTTTGACGTCCCGGTGCACCAGGTCGAGCCCGTGCACGTGGGCGAGCGCCCCGGCGAGCCCGACCCCGAGGGCGCGGACGGCCGGTTCGGGCAGCGGCCCGTACTCCTGGACGGCGGTGGTGAGCGCGGGCCCGGCGACGTAGCCGGTGGCGACCCAGGGCTGCTCGCCCTCGGTGTCGGCGTCCAGGACGGGCGCCGTCCAGGTGCCACCGACCCGGCGGGCGGCGGCCACCTCCTGCCGGAACCGGGCGCGGAACTCGGCGTCGTCGGCCAGTTCCGGGCGCACCACCTTCACGGCGACGGTGCGCCCGCCGGCCGTCCGGCCGAGGTAGACCCGGCCCATTCCGCCCGCGCCGAGCCGACGCAGCAGCCGGTAGGCGCCCACCTGGCGCGGATCGCCCGCCCCCAGTGCTTGCATGGCCCGCACGCTCCCCTCGCCCTCGCACGCGCGGCCCCGGGCGGGTGCCCGGCCGCGTGCGCCGCTCCCGGGGCGTGCTCCCGGCGGGCCACCCGCCGCTGACACCCCGGGAGCAGACCGTACCGGGCCGGACCGACCCCCTTCAGCCCGCCGACGGGATCAGCGGAAAAGAGGTCGTCCCCGGCGCGGCCCCGCCCGGCCGCCCCCCGGCGCTGCCCCGCCCGGCCGCGCAGCCGGGGAGGCCGCCCCACCGGCCGTCACCCCGCAGCGACCGCGACGGCCCCGCCCGGCCGCGGGTTCACCCGCCGACCGGCAGCTCCACCGGCTGCAGCGGCAGTTCGGCCGGTTCCAGCAGCCGCACGGCCACGTCCGGCGCGAAGCCGCTGTCGTGCGCGACCCGCCGGGCGAACTCGGCGACGCCGGCCAACTGGCGGGCGCCGAGCGAGAAGTCGAGCGCTTCGCTGAAGTAGCGCTCCAGCACGTCCGCCCCGAAGACCTCCCAACGGGCGGCCTGTTCGGCGACCTTGGCGGCCTCGACCAGCGAGAGGTCGCGGGATTCCAGGAAGGCCCGGTGCACGGCCGCGGTCAGCTCCGGGCGCCGCTCGGCGAACTCGCGGCGCACCGCCCAGACCGCGAAGACGAACGGCAGGCCGGTCCATTCCTTCCACATCTCGCCGAGGTCGTGGACGGTCAGCCCGAGGTCGGCGGCCTGCCCGAGGTAGGCGCGCAGCGCAGGGTCGCCGATCAGGACGGCGGCGTCGGCCTCGGCGAGCATCGCGCTGAGGTCGGGCGGGCAGCTGAAGTAGTCGGGGCGCACGCCCTCGCGCTCTTCGAGGAGGAGCCGGGCGAGCCGGACCGAGGTGCGGCTGGTGGAGCCGAGGGCGACCCGGCGGCCGTCGAGGTCGGCGAGCGGCACCTTGCTCACGATCAGGCAGGACATCACCGGGCCGTCGCTGCCGACCGCGATGTCGGGCAGGACCAGCAGGTCGTCGGCGTTGCGCAGGTACTCCACGCAGGTGATCGGGCCGATGTCGAGGGCGCCGCCGACGAGCTGGTCGCTCAGCTTCTCCGGGGTGTCCTTGGTGAGATCCAGGTCGAGCAGATTGCCGGTCCTGGCGAGCCCCCAGTAGAGGGGAACGCAGTTCAGGAACTGAATATGGCCGACCCGGGGCCGGGCCGGCGTGTTCTCCTGGGGCTCCCGCGTTTGCGCGTCCGGTGTTTGTGCGTCCGGTGCTGCCACTGCGCCGCTCCCTTGCTGTTCGTGCGCCTCCCCGCAGCGTATGCCTGTGGTTCACCACGGCTCGCACCGGCCACCCGACACGCCCTCACGCGCCCCCAACACGCCTTTCCACGCCCGCTCTCGCCCTTACGACACGCGCCTTCCACGCCGTAAGTGACCTCTGGTCGTCACAGCGGCCGCATGCTAGCGTTGCCCTCAGTTGCAGTTTGATTCCCCTTGCAGTACTTGAAGCCTGCGGAGCATGTAACCGCAGGCTTTTTGTAGTTTTTCAGCAATATCGAAAAACTTCGGACTCGTCCGGAGGCAGGGCGATCAGCGCAGCGGACCGGGGGCCACACGGTGTGGTCCCCGACACGCATCGCAAGGAGAACGGCATGGCTCAGGGAACCGTCAAGTGGTTCAACGCTGAGAAGGGCTTCGGCTTCATCGCCCAGGAGGGCGGCGGCCCCGACGTCTTCGTTCACTACTCCGCCATCAACGCGAACGGCTTCCGTTCGCTGGAGGAGAACCAGACGGTCACCTTCGACGTCACCCAGGGCCCGAAGGGCCCGCAGGCGGAGAACGTCACCGCTGTCTGACCATCCTCTGATGATCTGATCGCTCGGGACCCCGACGGGTCCACCGGCGGCTCCCGACAGCCGTCACCATGAGCACAAGAGCAGTACCCAAGGGGGCCCGCCGTTCGGTGGGCCCCCTGCCTTTCGTCCGGGCCGACGCGCCGGCCCGGACGGGAACCGGACACCGCGAAGGGCGGGGTCGTATACACAAATCCGAGCCCCCCAGACCAACTTCTATGGGGGT
>NZ_JBHWBZ010000029.1:52693-99352 GCF_042735475.1 Kitasatospora sp. NPDC059577
CCCCGCCCCACACCCCCACCGGCGTTCTGCCCCCCCGGTGGGGGTGCTCCACCAATGGGGCGTGTCCGACGAGGATCAGGCGGCGGCAGCGGCCTTCGCGGAGGCCTGCGCCGGGATGGCGACCGGCTCGTCCAGCAGGTCGCCCTGCGGGTTGTCGTAGGCCTCGCGGTCGAGGATGCCCTCTCGGGCAGCCACGATGATCGGCGTTACAACTTGACCGGCGACGTTGGTCGCGGTGCGCATCATGTCCAGGATCGGGTCGATGGCGAGCAGCAGGCCGACGCCCTCCAGCGGCAGGCCCAGGGTGGACAGGGTCAGCGTCAGCATGACGATCGCACCGGTGAGGCCCGCGGTGGCGGCCGAACCGACCACCGAGACGAAGGCGATCAGGACGTAGTCCTTGATGCCGAGCTCGATGTTGTAGACCTGCGCGACGAAGATCGCGGCGATCGCCGGGTAGATCGCGGCGCAGCCGTCCATCTTGGTGGTGGCGCCGAACGGGACGGAGAACGACGCGTACTCGCTCGGGACGCCGAGGCGCTCCGTGACGCGGCGGGTGACCGGCAGGGTGCCGACCGAGGAGCGCGAGACGAAGGCCAGCTGGATCGCGGGCCAGGCGCCCTTGAAGAAGTGCAGCGGGTTGAGGCCGGCGGCGAAGCGCAGCAGCAGCGAGTAGACGACGAACAGGACCAGCGCGCAGCCGACGTAGATGTCCAGGGTCAGCGTGGCGAAGGGCTTGAGCAGGTCCCAGCCGTACTTGGCGACGGACTTGCCGATCAGGCCGAGGGTGCCGAGCGGGGAGAGCCGGATGACCCACCACAGTGCGGTCTGGGTCAGCTCCAGCACGGACTCGCTGAGCTTGAGGACCGGCTCGGCCTTGGCGCCGAGCTTGATGATCGCCGCGCCGACCACGACCGCCATGAAGACGATCTGCAGCACGTTCACCTTGGCGAAGGCGTCGACGATGTTGGTCGGGAAGATCCCGGTCAGGAAGTCGATCCAGGTGCCCTTGGAGTCGAGCGCCTTGAGGCCCTCGGTCTTCAGGTCGGTGCCCTGGCCGGGGTTGGTCAGCAGGCCGAGGCCCAGACCGATGCCGACCGCGATCAGCGAGGTGATCATGAACCAGAGCAGCGTGCGGGTGGCCAGCCGGGCCGCGTTGGTGACGTTGCGCAGGTTGGCGACGCTGACCACGATCGCGGTGAACACCAGCGGCGGGACGGCCAGCTTCAGCAGCTGGACGAAGATCTTGCCGATGGTCTCCAGGGTGGTGGCCAGCCAGGAGATGTCGGCGGCCCGGGCCAGGTAGCCGAGGCCGACACCGAGCACGAGGCCGGCGACGATCTGCACCCAGAACGGCGTCTTGCGGATACGGGCGAGCACGGACGGCGACGAGGTCGCCTCGGGCGCTGTGGACATGGGGGAGCGACTCCGGGGGAGGGCGTTGCTGACGGTGAGGTGAGGTGCGGGGCGGAGCGGGCGGCACGGCGCGGGGCCGGACGGGAGGGGTCGGGCCCCCGGTCAGGGGCGTGCCGCCGCGGTACAGCTCAGGGCAGTACAGCTCAGGGCGCGACAACGGCGCGGGCTGTCCACAGCACCGGTCAGAGCGCACGGGCGGGCGGCGCCGGGCCGCGGGCCCGGGCCGTGCATCCGCAGTGCGTCTGAGGCTGTCATGGCCGATACGTTAGCAGTAAAGGTTTGAGATGTTCAAAGTAGTTGTTTGAGATGGCGCGAACCCGCACCCCGTCGACACGCCGCCCCGCAGGCGAGTTCCGGACACGAACGAACCTGACGCCCCATCAGTCACGATCTCCGGGCAGATTGACCGCCGAGCAGTTATACGTATAACTTTGACGACGTCCCCGCCCCCGCCTGCCCAGACCGGAGAAGACGCCGATGGGCTACCTCGCCCTGCTCCGCGCCCCGCACGTCACCCGCCTGCTCCTCGGCACCCTGCTCGGCCGCCTGCCCGCCGGCATGACCGCCCTGGTGATCGCCCTCGCCCTGCGCGAGGCCGGCGCGCCGTACGGGCGGATCGGGCTGGCCACCGCCGCCTACGCGATCTCGGCGGCCGTCGGCGGACCGGTCCTCGGCCGGATCGTGGACCGCACCGGGCAGCCGCGCGTCCTGCTCGCCTCGGCCGCGGTGGCCGGCGGCGGGTACGCGCTGCTCGCCCTCGCACCCGGCTCCCCGCTCGCCGCCACCGTCGGCGCCGCGGTCGCCGGCCTCGCCATGCCGCCGCTGGAACCCTGCCTGCGCTCGCTCTGGCCGGAGGTCGTCGAGGAGGAACAGCTCGACACCGCCTACGCGTTCGACTCGGCCTCGCAGCAGATCCTCTACGTCGCCGGGCCGCTGGCCGTCGCCGGGATCGCCGGCCTGTTCAGCCCGGTGGTCGCGCTCTGGGCGGCCGCAGGCCTGGGCCTGGCCGGCGCACTGATCGTGGCCACCACCGCACCCGCCAGGGCCTGGCGCGCCCCGGTCCGGGAACACTCCGCCGGACTGCTCGGACCGCTGCGCTCCCCCGGCCTGGTGCTGCTGCTGGTCGGACTGGCCGGGGCCGGCTGGGCGGTCGGCGCGCAGAACGTGCTGTTCATCGCCTACGCCGAACACCACGCCGACGCGCTGCCGGGCGGCGCCGGCACTCTGCTGGCCCTGGCCGCGCTCGGCGGACTGCTCGGCGCGCTCGCCTACGGCGCGGTCAAGTGGCGGCAGACCACCGCCACCCGCACCTGGGTGATGGCGCTCGCGATGGCGGTCTCCTACCTGCCACTGGTCCTCCTGCCCGGGCCGTACCCGATGGCCGCGCTGGCCTTCCTGTCCGGAGTCATGCTGGCCCCGATGCTCGCGGCGGCGTTCGTCCTGGTCGCCGAGCTGGCCCCGACCGGCACGGTCACCGAGGCCTTCGCCTGGCTGGTGACGCTGTTCGCCACCGGCAACTCGCTCGGCTACGCGGTCTCCGGCAACCTCGCCGAAGGCTCGCTGCAGCCCGTCGCGCTGTGCGCCTCCGGCGGGATCGCGCTCGGCGCGCTGCTGCTGTTCGGTGCCCGGCGCTGGTTCCACCCGGCGCCCGTGGCGCCCGTCCCGGCGCGGCCCGTCCCGGTGGGCTGAGCCCGCCCCACGAACGACGGCGGCGCCCCCGGGGGGGGGCGGGGGGGGGCGGGCCGGGGGGTGGGCGCGCCCCGGGGGGGCCCCGCCCCGCGCGCGGGGGGGGGGCGGGCGCGGGGGGCCGCGCGCGCCCGCGCCACCGACCCGGCGGCCGCCGGGGGGGGGGGGGGGCGCGGGCCCAGTCCCCTTTTGTCCACGGCCCGCGTTGTCCACTGCCCGCGAGCGATCGACCGCGTCGGCCCCGGCGGCCCGACGTCCCCGGACGGCCACGGCAGCCCCGGCGCCCTCTGGCGATCACGGCGGACGACCCGTAACCCGCCCGGACCGACCCGCGCAACGGACTCCCGCGCCGGGAGCTCGACCGCCGGGCTCAACCGCCGGGAGCCCGACCGCCGGGCCCGGCCGCCCCTACTGCGCCGAGGCCGTGGAGGCCCGCAGGACCAGCGAGGTGGCGAGCGGCGCCACCGGCTCCACCCGCTCCCCGCGCAGCAGGCCCGCCAGCGCGGCCGCGCCCGCCCGGCCCAGTTCCTCGCCGGGCAGGTCGACGGTGGTCAGCGGCGGGGCGAGCAGCGCGGCCACCGCGACGTTGTCCATGCCGACCACGGACACGTCCTCCGGCACCCGCAGCCCCAGTTCGGCGGCGGCCTGGTAGACCCCGGAGGCGACCACGTCGTCGTCGCAGATCACCGCGCGCGGCCGGTCCGCCCGTGCCAGCAGGCGGTCCGCCACGGTCCGTGCGGCCCGGTGCCCCTCGTTCAGGCTCACTCCCAACTCCACTACGTCCAGGCCGAGTTCACGCACGACTCGCTCGAAGGCGGCCTGCCGCACCCGAAAGGTGTACGCGGCGTGGGTGGAACGCAGCCGGCCGATCCGGCGGTGGCCGAGCGCGGCCAGGTGCTCGACGGCGGCGCGCATCCCGCCGGCCACGTCGAGTTCGACGGTCGGGCGGGTGCGGTCGGTGCCCGGGTCGGCGTCCAGGAAGACGGCGGGGATGTCGGTGGGCAGTTCGCCGAGCTGGCTGTCGTCCGGGGAGCAGATCAGCAGGCCGTCGAAGCGGCCGGCGGTGGCGGCCTCGGCGAGGGTGGCGCTGCCCCAGCCGGAACTGACCACGACCGCCAGGCCGTTGCGGCCGGCCTCCTGGTGGACCCCTTCCAGCACCCGGCCGAAGAACGGCCCCTGGAGGTTCGGCACGGCGAGCAGGATCATCCCGCTGCGGCCCAGCCGCAGTTGCCGGCCGGCCGCCTGCGGGCGGTAGCCGAGGCTGCGGGCCGCCTCCCGGACCCGCTGCCGGGTGGCCTCGGAGACCCGGCGGCCGGCCTCGGCGCCGGAGAAGACCAGCGACACGGTGGCCTGGGAGACCCCGGCGAGCCGGGCGACGTCGCGCCCGGTGGGCCGACGGACGGGGGCCGGCCAGGTCCCGAGCGCGCTTTCGGCGGACGACTGCCCGGACGGATGCCCGACGGACTGTTCGGACGACTGCCCGACGGGCTGCTCGGACGGCTGCTCGACGGGCTGCCCGGACGGGTGCCCGGGCGGCGCGGAGTCTGGGGTCGCGGGCACGGCGGCTGCGGCGGGGCTCGGCGGTCGGGGTGGGGCCGGGGTCAGTTCTGCCCGGCGGCCGCCGCGCGGGCGGCGTCGTCCGCGGCGTCCTCCTCCGCGTTCTGCGCGGCGATCCGCTCGGCGGTGCGGTTGCGCATCCCGGTGACCTTGCCACTGATCTGGGCGGACATCTCGTCACGCTGCCTGCTCAGCAGCGCGTAGCTGAGCGGCGCGGAGGCGACCGCGGCCAGCAGGAACAGGAAGACGACACCGGTCTGGCCGCTGACCGGGATGATCTGGAAGTGCCCGAGCAGCAGGGCCACCAGCAGGCAGCCGAGGAAGATGCTGACCCGCATGGAGGTGTAGCGGAGCGTGGCGTGCGACTTGTCCGGGCCGTTGCTGCTCACTGGAACACATCCTTCTCGTTGCGCGGGGCGGGTCCGGGCGGGGGTCGGGTCCTCCAGTCAAGCATGCCTGACGGCCGGAGCGGCCGGGGCCCCTCCTGCGCGGCGGGGCCCGGCCGGGACGGGCTCCGGGGCGGGGGTCAGCGCAGGTCGAGCCACATGGTGATGTCGTCGCGGTCGTCCCCGGGGGCGACCCGGATCGCGGCCGGCACCCGGCCGACCTCCCGGTAGCCGCTGCGGGCGTAGAAGCGCTCCAGGCCCAGGCCGCCGCGCGCGGTGAGCCGCAGCGACTGCAGGCCCCACGCCCGCGCGATCCGCTCGGCCTCGGCGAGCAGTCCGGCGCCGTGGCCGCGGCCCTGGCAGTCGGGGTGCACCATGACCCGCTTGAGCATCCGCCAGTGCTCCATCGGGCCGAAGCGCATCGACTCGAAGAACAGCACGCCGACCAGCCGGCCGGTGTCGTCGTGCGCGACCAGCAGCCGGTCGGGGCCGTCCGGCCCGACCCCGGCGAACTGGCGGTCGGCGGTGTCCCACACCTCGTCCTCGGTGACCGGCGCCACGAAGCCGACCGCGCCGCCGGCGTTGGTGACGTCGGCCCACAGGCGGACGACCTCCGCCCGCAGGTCGGGGTCGAGCTTCGGGTCGAGGGTGAAGGTGAGCGCCATGGACCGGAGCCTAGACCTCCGCGGTGACCGCCCTTCCGGCGGCACCGGCGGCACCCGGGCGGTCGGTCCGTCCGGTGCGCAGCGCCAGGCAGAGCCCGACCGCGACGGCGCACAGTGCGCCGGCGCCGTACCAGGTCAGGTCGTAGTTCCCGAGCGCGTCGCGGGCCAGGCCGGCCAGCCCGGCGACGACGGCCGCGCCGATCTGGTGGCTGGCCAGGACCCAGCCGAAGACGATCGGGGCGTCCTCGCCGAAGTGCCGGCGGCACAGCGCGACGGTCGGCGGCACGGTGGCGACCCAGTCCAGGCCGTAGAAGACCACGAAGGCGAGGATCGGCGGCTTCAGCGAGCCGGCCATCAGCTGCGGCAGCAGGAGCAGGGACAGGCCGCGCAGCCCGTAGTAGACCGTCAGCAGCGCCCGGGAGTCGACCCGGTCGGTGAGCCAGCCGCTGAAGACGGTGCCGACCACGTCGAAGATGCCGATCAGGGCGAGCAGGCTCGCGGCGGTGGTGACCGGCATGCCGTGGTCGTGCGCGGCCGGGATGAAGTGGGTGCCGACCAGGCCGGCGGTGGTGGCGCCGCAGATCGCGAAGGAACCGGCCAGCAGCCAGAACGCCCGGATGCGGGCGGCGTCGCGCAGCACCCGCAGCGAGCGGGCCAGGGCGCGGCCGTCGGTGACGGGCGCGCCGGGCCCCTCCTGCCCGTCGGCGGGCAAGGAGGGCGGCGCCTCGGTCGCGCCGTACGGGAGCAGGCCGACGTCGGCGGGCCGTTCGCGCATCAGCAGCAGCACCGGGACGGCGACGGCGCTGGCGGCGAGCGAGACCACGACCACGGCCGACCGCCAGCCGTGCTGTTCGACCAGCCAGGCGCCGACCGGCAGGAAGACCAGGTTGCCCGCCGCGCCGGCGGCGGTGAGCACCCCGGTGACCAGGCCCTGGCGGGCCTGGAACCAGCGGCCGGTGATGGTGGTGGCGAAGGCGCCCGCCATCGAGCCGCTGCCGAGGCCGACCAGCACGCCCCAGCAGAGCACCAGTTGCCAGGGCTGGCGCATCAGCATGGTGAGCCCGGAGCCGACGGAGATGGTCAGCAGTGCGCAGACCACCACCAGGCGGACCCCGAACCGGTCCATCAGCGCGGCGGCGAAGGGGGCGGTGAGGCCGTAGAGGGTCAGGTTGACGGAGGTGGCGGCGGAGATGGTCCCGAGCGACCAGCCGAACTCGTTGTGCAGGGCGTCCATCATCAGGCTCGGCGTGGAGCGGAAGCCGGCCGAGCCGAGCAGGACGAGCAGGGCGACGCCCGCCACCACCCAGGCGTAGTGGACCCGGGGGCGCCCGGTGGGAGCGGGGTCGGGTCCGGGGGCCGGAGCGGGAGCGGAGTCGGTGGCGGGTCCGGGGCCGGGTTCGGGTGTGGGGGCGAGGGCGCTGCGTTCGGTCACGCGACGAGTGTTCCGGGCCGCCGGGGCCCGGACGAGTGGCCTGAATGACAGCTTTCGCAAGAATCGGGCCACGACCGGGCGTACGCTGGCCCGGACCCACCGACACCCGAGGGGACGGCATGGCACACCTGGTCGCGGTACTCGCCCTGGAGGGCGTGATCGCCTTCGAACTGGGCATCCCCGCCCGCATCTTCGGCGGCGCCAGGGACGCGGCCGGGCGGCCCCACTACGAGGTGGCCACCTGCACCCCGGACGGACGGCCGGTCGCCACCAGCGCCGACTTCAGGGTCACGGTCGACCACGGTCCCGAACTGCTGGAGCGGGCCGACACGGTGGTGATCCCGGCCTCCGCCGACGCCGGTCCGGCGGGCGTCGACGCCTGCTTCACCCCGGCGCTGGCCGAGGCCCTGGCCCGGATCCGGCCCGGCACCCGGCTGATGTCGATCTGCACCGGCTCCTTCGTCCTGGCCGCCGCCGGGCTGCTGGACGGCCGACCGGCCACCACCCACTGGCGGTACACCGAGCAGTTCGCCCGGATGTACCCCCGGGTGCGGCTCGACCCCGACGTGCTCTACACCGACGACGGCGACGTCCTCACCTCCGGCGGGGTCGCCGCCGGGGTGGACCTCTGCCTGCACGTGGTGCGCCGTGACCACGGCAGCGCGGTGGCCAACGCGGTGGCCCGCAGCTGCCTGGTGCCGCCGTGGCGCGAGGGCGGCCAGAAGCAGTACGTGGAGGCCCCGAGCCCGGTGGACGCCGGCGGCCACGGCACCGCCGCGGTGCGCGCCTGGGCCCTGGAGCACCTGGACCAGCCGCTCGAACTGCGCCGGCTCGCCGACCGGGCGGGGATGAGCGTACGGACCTTCACCCGGCGCTTCCGCGAGGAGACCGGCGCCAGCCCCGGCCAGTGGATCACCACGCAGCGCACCGAGCGGGCCCGCCAACTGCTGGAGCGGACCGACCTGACGATCGACCAGGTCGCCCGGGAGTCCGGCTTCGGCACCGCCGCCTCGCTGCGGCTGCAACTGCGCGGCCGGCTCGACGTGGCGCCCAGCGCCTACCGGCGCACCTTCCGCACCACCCCCCGCTAGCGTCCGCGGCAGTCCCACCGGACGCACCGGAGGTGCCGGATCCACCGAAGGCACCGGACCCACCGGAGGTGGTCCCGGGAACGATCCGGCAAAGGACCGCCGGGTGGCCGGATCCAGCCCCCCGAGCGGCGACGCATTGGATGGCGGCAGGCCGCGCGCACCCCGAGCACGGAACGGCACGCCGCCATCCAACCGCGACGCGCGGGCCCTGAACCCGCGCCGCGGCCTCCGCACTCGCCGAGGAGCGGCCCGCGACCGGCAGTCCGCGGCCCCCCTCGCTGACACGATCCCCCTGGACAGCGGCACCGCGGCGGTGGTCGGACGGCCCCTCGGCGTCCCCTCGCAACGGAGAGCCGCACCCAAGCGTGATCAGTCGGATACGTCACGTCAATGGGTAGTCCGAAATTCGGAATGGTTGCGTCACCTTTCGGCCGGTGATCGCCACGGGTCCGCGGCCGTCGCGACAGCCGCTATTGCGCCAAAGCCGCCCAGTCCACGTCCGCGAGCGGATCGGCCGGGCGGGCAGCGGCGCCGATCTCGCACCAGACCCGCTTGCCCGAGCCGTCCGGGTACCAGCCCCAGCGCTCGCAGAGCAGCTCGACCAGCTCCAGGCCACGGCCGTTGGTCGCGTCCTCGTCGGCCCCGGCGTGCCGCGGGGCGGGGGCGGCCCGGCTGGCGTCGGCGACCTCCACCCGCAGCGGGGCGGCCGGCCCGTCCGCCCCCTCCGCGTCCCCGGCCATCGGCAGGCAGAGCCGCAGCACGGCCGGACAGCCCGTGTGCACCACGGCGTTGGTCACCAGCTCCGAGACCACCAGCACGACGGTCTCGGCCATCGGCGCGTCCGGGTCCACCCCGTGGTTCAACAGCCGCGAGCGCACCCACCGACGGGCCCGGCCGACCTCGGCGGGGTCCGCCTGCACCGCAAGCTGTACCTGAAGAACCTGCACCGCTCCACCACCCGCACTCGCAGTTCGGCCTAGTCCCGATCGGGCCGGATCGACCGGCCGGCGGGTCCTCGCACTCCGCCCGGCGCCACCCGGGCCGCACCCGGGCGACCGCCCGGTCCGTCCGCCCGCGCCCGCTCGTCCGCGCCGGCTCGTCGCTCTCGCACCGGCCGCGACACGAGTACGCCTCAGGATGGGCGGGCGGACGGACCGCAGCAAGCGCTTCGGGCATATTCCGGCGATCGGGGGACAGGCAGTGCATACTGTCCCGCTCACTCTCGCGAGCCTCGTACCGGCGCTCGTCCGGCCCGGGCCGACCCGCCGGTCCGCAGTCGGGAACCTACCGCCGGACGCCCCCGGCGCCCCGCCCGCCACTCGCGAACCACCCGTGCGACATATGTCCAGCGGCGCTCGAACAGCGGCCCCGGCGGACGGTCCCACGAGCGGACCGTCCCACCACGGGACGATCCACGCCGCCGTGACGGACCGGAGGATGAGGATCCGCGAGACCGGGTTCCGTTCTTGCCGGATTCCCTCCACCGCGGACCGGCCGCAAGATACCGTTGGGTAAGCCAGCGACCCCGGGCAGGAGGGTGGTTCCCGATGGCCACCCCGGAGCGGCCCCCGCGCTGGGACGAGCAGTTGCAACGCCGCCTCGCGCGCGGCGAGGAGACCGCGCTCGGCGAACTCTACGACCAGCTCGCGCCGATGGTGCACGGCCTGGCCGGGCGGATACTGGCCGACCAGGCGGCCGCCGCCCAACTCACCCGGGAGATCTTCGCCCACGTCTGGGAGCACCCCGAGGACTTCGACCCCGCCCAGGGCACCCTGCGCTCCTGGCTCGGCGCGCTCACCCACCGCCGCGCCGTCGACCGGCTGCGGGCGCGGCGGGCCGCCGAACGCGTGCCGGGCTGCGACCCTCAGGGCGCGGAGGCGGAGATCCGCGCCGTGGCCACCGCCGCGCGCGTCCAGTACGTGGTCGACTCCCTGCCCCGACCCCTGCGGGAGACCATCGCGGTGACGTACTACGACGGCCGCACCTACCGGGAGACGGCCCGCCTGCTCGGCATCAGCGAGCAGGCCGCCAAGCAGCGGATGCGGCTCGGACTGGAGCTGCTGGCCACCGAACTGGCCGAGGAACGCGCCCGCCAGGACGACACCGGGGACGGGGAGACGTGAGCAGCACTGAGGAGCAGCACGACGCCCTGCGCTCGCTGCTCGGCGCCTGGGCCCTCGGCGCCTGCCCGACCCGCGACGCGGCCGACCTGGAACTGCACCTGCGCACCTGCCCGGAGTGCGCCGAGGAGGCGGCCCGGCTGCGCGACGCGGCCGGCTGGCTCTCGCTGGACGAACCGCTGGACCAGCCCGGCTCACTGCGCCAGCAGGTGATCGACTGGTGCCTGGCCCGCCGCCCGGCCGAACTGCCCGTCCCCGCCTGGGGCGTGCCCTACACCGCGGAGACCGCCAAGCTGGACGCGCTGCTGCGCGACCTCGGCCCGGAGGAGTGGCAGGAAGTCGCCGAACTGCCGTGGCACGGCGGCACCGAGCGGCTGCGCCCGGCCGAGGTGCTCGGCCGGCTGACCGCCGTGGACGGCTTCCTGGCGCTCGCCCTCGGCCTGCCCGACCCGGTGCCGGCCGGCCCGGGCGCCACCGCCGCGGCCGCCGAACGGCGGGTGCCGCCGCAGGACCAGGCCGTTCCGGCCGCGCTGCCGCGCGTCCCGCCGCAGGGCGGCCCGTACGGCGCGATCGCCGCGCGCACCGCCCGGATGCTCGCGGAGCAGGGCGCGCTGGCACCGCAGTCGGTGCGCTCCCGGTGGCGGCGGCAGACCCACGACCTGGTGCGCAGCGCGGCGCTCGCGCCGCAGGGCAACACCCCGGTCGACTACGGCGGCACCGTGCTGCCGCTGCGCGACGCGTTCGTGGACCGCGCCCTGGAGTGCTACGTGCACGGCGAGGACGTGGCCCGCGCGGTCGCCTACCCGTACGACCCGCCGGCGCCGCAGCACCTGCGGCAGATGGTGGAGCTGGTGGTCCGGCTGCTCCCCCGGGCGCTGGCCGGCCTGCGCGCGGAGCGGCCCGAGCACGCCGGGGCGCCGGCGGCGCCGGACCACGGGGGCCGGACCGCCCGGCGGCTGCGGCTGGTGATCGACGGCCCGGCCGCCGGCGAGTGGCTGGTCCCGCTGGACGGTGGCGACGGCCCGGACGGGGCGAACGGCCCGGACGGGCCGGACGCGGCGCCGCCGTCCGGCGGTGAGCCGGTGGCCTCGATGGTGCTGGACGGCCTGGAGCTCTGCCAACTGGCCGCCGCGCACCGCGACCCGGACCGGCTTCCGGTCGGCGAGCACGGGGACCGGGCCGCGGTCCGCGAGGTGCTGCACGCGCTCCCGCTGCTGTCCCGGCCGTAGCGGTCACGCGCGGCGCCGCCCCCGGCGCTCGGGCGGTCACGCGGTCGGACGCTCAGGCGCTCAGGCGCTCAGGCGCTCAGGCGGTCAGGCGGTCAGGCGGTCAGGCGGTCAGGCGGTCAGGCGGTCAGGCGGTCAGGCGAAGACGACCGTGCGGGCACCGTCGAGCAGCACCCGGTGCTCGCTGTGCCACTTCACCGCGCGGGCCAGCGCCTGGCACTCGACGTCCCGGCCGAGCGCGACCAGCTGGTCCGGGCTGACGTCGTGGGTGACCCGGGCGACCTCCTGCTCGATGATCGGGCCCTCGTCCAGGTCGGCGGTGACGTAGTGCGCGGTGGCGCCGATCAGCTTCACGCCGCGGGCGTGTGCCTGGTGGTACGGCTTGGCGCCCTTGAAGCTCGGCAGGAAGGAGTGGTGGATGTTGATCACGCGGCCGGACAGCTCGGTGCAGAGCTGGTCGGAGAGCACCTGCATGTAGCGGGCCAGCACGACCAGTTCGACCTCCTCCGCGGCGACCAGGTCCAGCAGCCGCTGCTCGGCCTCCGCCTTGGTGTCCTTGGTGACCGGGATGTGGTGGAAGGGGATCCCGTAGCTCTCGGTCAGGTCCTGGAGGTCGGTGTGGTTGGAGACCACGGCGGCGATCTCGACCTGCAGGGCGCCGATCCGGTTGCGGTAGAGCAGGTCGTTCAGGCAGTGCCCGAACTTGCTGACCATGAGGACGATCCGCATCCGCTCGTCGGTCGGGTGGATCTGCCAGTCCATCCCGAAGGAGGCGCCGATCGCGGCGAAGCTGGCCCGCAGCTTGTCGGCGGTGACCACCTCGGGGGCGGAGAAGTGCACCCGCATGAAGAAGAGCCCGGTGTCGCCGTCACCGAACTGCTGGCTGTCGATGATGTTGCAGCCGGTCATGAAGAGGTAGCTGGAGACAGCGTGGACGATGCCCTGCTTGTCGGGGCAGGACAGCGTGAGGACGTACTGGGCACCGGCCGGCTGCTGTTCCACTGGGCGTATCCCGTTCTGAGGTCGTGACGTGCGCGGACTGTCCAGCGTGTCACATCCTGGACAGCCGCCGCCCCGCTGCCCGTACTGCGGGACGGCACCGTCCGGCCGGCCCGGCCCGGGGGTCAGACCTGGGTGAGGATGCGCAGCACGTCCAGCGACTTGGGCGCCGCGTCCGGGTCGTCCCCGTCGTTGGTGGCGAGCAGCACGTGCGCCTCGCGGGCGGCCCGGACGGTCTCCGGCCAGCCGGGGTGGCCGAGGTAGGCGGAGGCCGGGGCGTCCGCGCCGACCTCGTGCAGCATCTGCACGGCCCGCAGCACCGCGACGTCGACCAGCGCGGCCTCGGCGGAGTCGCGGACCATGGTGCCGACGTACTTCTCGGCGGACCAGCGGTCCAGCCAGGTGTCCTCGACCAGCCGGTAGACGGCGTCGGTGACGTCGCCGTAGCCGTCCCGGCCGGTCAGCCAGGCCTCCTGCTGGAAACCGGGGTCGGACAGCATGTGCAGCGCCGAGCGCAGTCGGGCTCGCCAGCGCCACCAGGGCAGGTCGTTGAGCGGCATGCCGCCCATGGTGCTGGAGCGGTGGCCCGGACGAGAAGTGTTTCGGGCGGACCGGTGCGAAGAATCTGTGCTGACGGACATGGTCAACGATCGTACGTTCCCCGTCCGTTCGTACTCCACTCCTGATCTACACGCGTACCCCTTCGGATTTCAGCCGCCGTTTGCCGACCGTTCGCACTTCGGCCCTCTCGGCTTGTGCCACCGGGGCTTGGCTGATTCCGGTGCGCCGGAGTGCGCCCCAGAGAGGGAAGACCGATGACCAGCCGAAGGGACTCGCTCCACTCCCGCCCCCCGATCGGACGGCGCCGCCGCCGACGCCCGATCGCCGCCGCCGCGACCGCCGCGGTGCTGTTCCCCACCCTCTTCTCGGCCTCCGCGTGCGGCGGACCGGCCGATGCTTCCACCAGCGGCGCCGACCTGACCGTGATGACCTGGGCCCCTTCCGGGACCGGCTCCGCCGACCGGCCGGGCATGACCGCGATCGCCTCCGCGATCGGCCAGGACGTCAACACCAAGGGCGGGCTGAACGGCCACCGGCTGCGGGTGATCACCTGCAACGAGCACAACACCGCCGACGGCGCCCGCGCCTGCGCCCAGCAGGCGGTGGACGCCAGGGCCGTCGCCGTGCTCGGCTCCTACAGCCAGTGGGGCGAGGCCTTCATGCCGGTGCTGGAGCGCGCGGGCATCCCGCTGATCGGCGGCTACGGGCTCTCCCAGCCCGAGTTCTCCAGCCCGCTGTCCTACCCGGTGGACGGCGGCCTGCCGGCCCTGGTCGCGGGCAGCGGCCGCCAGTTGGTCGACGCCGGCTGCAAGGCCGTGTCGCTGGTCCGCCCGGACACCCCGGCCGGCGACAGCCTGGTCGGCTACCTGGGCACCGCGCTGCGGCCGGCCGGGATCAAGCTGCTGGACGTCAAGGCTCCCGAGCAGTCCTCCGACTACACCACGGTGGCCCGCAAGGCGGTCGGCAGGGACGAGCCGGGCAACTGCGTCACCAGTGCCCTGGCCGCCGAGCCGACCGGCAATCTGCTGGACTCCTACCGGCGGCTCAACATGAGGAACACCAAGCTCGCCTCGGTGATCGGCAGCGTGCAGCAGTCGGTGGTCGACTCCACCGGCGGCGACTCCGGCCCGCTCAGCGGCGCCTACGTCGCGAGTTGGTACCCGCCGGAGTCGGCGAAGATCTGGGACGGGCTGCGCTCGGTGGTGCGCGCCGACACCACCGGCGGCAGCACCATCGACGTCTCCGACCCCGGGGTGCAGACCACCTGGGTCGCGTACGAGGTGTTCCGGGAGGTGTCGCAGAAGCTGTCGGAGGCCGGCAAGCCGGTCACCCCGAAGTCGGTCACCGGGCTGCTGGACTCCGGCGAGGGCATCGACGTCGGGCTGACCCCGCCGCTGAACTGGGGCACCACCAGCATGCTGCCCAGCACCGCGTCGCCCCGGCTGGTGAACACCTGGGTCACCTACCAGGTGGTGAAGAACGGCCGGATGACCCTGCAGCAGCCGGGCTTCGTGGACGTCCGCTGGGTGCTCACCGGGGGCCGCCCGCCGGCCTGACGCGCACGGGGCGGGCCGGGAACGGCCCGCCCCGGCCCGTCGGCCGGGTTCAGAGGTCGCCGTCGCTGCGGTTGGGCAGTCCGGTCTGGCCGGCGATCGCGTTCCAGAGCGTGGAGGCCTGCTTCTTCGCGTTGGTCGCGGTGCCGCTGGCCTGGACGGCGTTCTTGTAGTGCTGGTTGTCCTGCTTCTTCGCGTCGCAGGAGGTCTGCGCGTCCTGCGCCCACGCCGCGTACTCGTCGTCGGCCTGGGCCGAGGCGGTCCAGGCCGCGTTCAGCTGCTCGACCAGCTGCTGGCCGCCCGGCAGCTTGTCGGTCTTGAGCTGGCCGAGCTTGGTCTGCAGCTCGCGCCGCTTTCCGGCCGCGGCGGTCAGGGCCTGCTGGGACTCGGGCAGCTTGTCGCACTTCTGCACCGAGGCGACCGAGGAGACCACGGCGCTCCGGCTGTCGCTCGCGGTGCCCAGCAGGTCCGACAGCGGCTGCGCCTGCGCCTTGACGTCCGGGTCGACGGCGGCGCCGGAACCGCTCGCGCTCGCCGCGCCGGTGCCGGTGCCCGCGCCGGTGGTGGCCCCGGCCACCGGGGTGGTCTTCTTGCCGGTCCCGGTGTCGTCGCCGCCGCTCATCAGGACGGCGACCAGGATGCCGGCCGCCGCGCAGCCCGCCACCACCCCGCCGATGATCAGCTTGTTGGACGGACGGCCGCCCCGGGCCGACCCACCCCCCTGGGTCGCGTCGAAGCCCGGCCCGCGGTCCGGGGCGTACCCCTGGCCGTGGTCCTGCGCCGGGTAGGCCGGCTGGTGCTGCGCCGCCGGCGGGTAGGCCTGGTAGCCGGGCGCGGGCTGCTGCTGCGGGAAGCCGGGCTGGGCCTGCGGCACCGCCGCCGGGTAGCCGCCCGCCTGCGGGTCGCCGGCCGGGTACGGCGGCAGGTACTGGGTCTCCGGGGCCTGGTCGGCCTGCGGCACGCCGTACCCGGGCTGCGGCGTGCCCCACGGGGCGCCCGGCCCGGGCGCGGGCTGCATGGGCGGGGCCTGGTTCGGCAGCGCGTACGCACCCTCGCCGAGGTACTCCGGCTGCCCGGACGGCTGTCCCACCGGCGGCACCGCGGAGTGGCCCTGCGGCAGGCCGGGGAACGACGGCTGTCCGGGCTGCTCCTGGAACTGCGGCTGGCCCGGCTGGCCCTGCGGCTGGCCGGGCTCGGGGCGGAACAGATCGTCCAGGTTGAAGTCACCCGAGTTGGGGTACGAGCGGCGCTGACTCAACGCGATTCCTCACCTGTGCAGGACCGCGCGCTGACGGCGGACCACATCTCGTCGGTTCTTGGGAGCATCACAGTTCCTTGGACGTCGCGCCCACGCTACCGGTTCACCTCACCGGGTGACCACGCGGGCGGGACATCCGTCACGCTCCCTGCACGGACGGTACGGGTCCGCCGTCGCTCAGGCCGCCTCCGCGTCCGCCCTGGCGTGGAACTCGCGGACCACCCGCTGCTCCCGGTAGGGCTCCAGCCGGCGCCGGAACTCGTCCAGGTACTCCACGCCCCGGTTGGAACGCAGTCCGCTCAGCAGCCGGACGGCCTGGGTGCCCGTCTCGCAGGCGCGTTCCAGGTCCCGCTGCTGCAACTGCGCGGTGGCCAGCAGCACCAGGTCCACCGCCCGGCGCCGGACCCGGGTCGGCGGGTGCAGGTCGAGCGCCCGGCGGGCGTAGTGCTCGGCCTGACCGGCCTGTTCCAGGTCACGGTGGCAGTGGGCCAGCTCGTCGGCGAGGTAGGCGTCGTCGAAGTGGACGATCCAGTCCGGGTCGTCCTCCGGGCGGCGCTTCTCCATCATCTCCAGCGCCCTGGCCGACACCGCCTCGCAGGAGCGGGCGTCCCCGAGCAGGGCGTGGCCGCGGGCCTCGGCGGCGTAGAACATCGCCATCGCCGTCGGGGTGGCCACCGACCGGGCGCCCTCCTGCGCGGCCCGGGCGAGCTGGGCGATCTCCCGCGGGTTGCCGAGCGTCGCCGCCAGGTGACTCATCGAGGCCGCCAGCACGTAGCCGCCGTAGCCGCGGTCGTCGGCCGCCTGGGCGAGCCGGAGCGCCTGGATGTAGTAGCGCTGGGCCAGCCCCGGCTGCCCGGTGTCCACCGCCATGTAGCCGGCGAGCTCCGTCAACCTGGCCACCGCGGCGAAGAGTTGGCGACCGGTCTCCTCCCGGTAGGCGCCGCCGAGCAGGCCGGAGACCACCGAGTTGAGGTAGTGCACCACCACCGGCCGCACGTGCCCGCTGCCGAAGCGGTGGTCCAGGTCGACCAGCATCGCGGTGGTCGCCCTGATCGCGGCCACGTCGGTCGGGCCGACCCGGGGGCCGCCGGTGCGGGCCACCACCGGGTCCGGCGGGGTGATCAGCCAGTCCCGGCTGGGCTCCACCAGCGCGGAGGCGGCGACCGTCGCCCCGGTCAGGAAGTCACGGCGCCCGACGTCGCTGCGCCAGAGCTCGCAGACCTGCTCCAGGGCGGCGCCGAGCGTCGGCGCGAACTGCAGCCCGATGCCCGAGCTGAGGTTCTTGCCGTCCGCCATGCCGATCTCCTCGACCGACACGCTGCGGCCGAGCTTGCGGCCCAGGGCCTCGGCGATCACCGCCGGCGCCTGGCCGCGCGGCTGCTGACCGCGCAGCCAGCGGGCGACGGAGGTCTTGTCGTAGCGCAGGTCCAGACCGTGCTCGGCGCCGCAGAGGTTGACCCTCCGGGCCAGGCCGGCGTTGGAGCAGCTGGCCTCCTGGATCAGTTGCTGCAGACGCTCGTTGGGCTGTCGTGCGACGAGTGGTCTCGCGGCCATTGGGCTTCGCCTCCCCACACCCTCCGGTCCCGGCCGGCGGGCGACGATTCTGCTGATCTGTTGCCGACTGTCCGACCGTCCAAGGAATCTGACACCAGGTTAGCGATCAGCAACGCCACCGGGATACCCACGGTGACGATCCGCACCCCCCTTGCGCCCTGGGAAATGCTCCTGTGCGCCCCCGCTGCGCCTGCCCTCGGCCGCCCCAACTCGGTCGAGTAACCGGAACGGGTGACATTGCCGGGATGCACCCAACCGGGCAGCGCCGGGCCGTAACCAGGCTCACACACGGTAGTTGAGCAGCCCGTGGAAGACATCCCCGACGCCTCCGGCCAGGACAAGAACGCCGACCCGCCCACGCTGCTCATCGAAGCCGTCGGCTACGCCGAGAACCGCCACTGGGAGGTCGCGCCGGGCGCCTGGCTGATCGACGGCGACGGGCCGGCCCGCTGCTCCTGCGGCGACCACCGCTGCACGCTGCCGGGCGCCCACCCGCTGGACGCGGACTGGGCCCGCAGGGCGAGCGCCGGGCCGGGCGCGGTGCGTCGTTGGTGGACCGAGCGCCCCCAGGCCTCGATCCTGCTGCCCACCGGCCGCTCCTTCGACGTCCTGGACGTCCCGGAGACGGCGGGCTGCCTGGCGCTGGCCCGGATGGAACGGATGGACCTCCAGCTCGGCCCGGTCGCGGTGCTGCCCGTCGCCCCCGGCCGGATCGGCCGCCGGCTGCACTTCCTGGTGCTGCCCGGGGTCGCGGCCAAGCTCCCGGAGATGCTCCGCAAGCTCGGCTGGCCGCCCGGCCGGCTGGACCTGGTCGCCCGCGGCGAGGGGGACTGGACGGTCGCCCCGCCGTCCCGGATCGGCTCCACCGGCTACGCCCAGTGGGCCCGCTCCCCCTCCGCGCTCAACCGCTGGCTGCCCGACGCCGCCGAACTGATCAGCCCGCTCGCGTACGCCTGCGGCCGCGAGGCACCCGCCCACCACGCCGCCCGCGCCGCCGCCCAGCCGGCCGCGGTGGGCTGAGCACGGTCGGCCGCCGGTTCGCTCTCCCCCGAACGGCCGCCCTACGCCGATCGGGCGAGGGCGCGCACCGCGCGACACAACGCGCGCGACTGACGGGCCCCGTCTCCCACCGGAGACGGGGCCCGTCATACGCATGTCCGGATAAGGCTTCCGTGTACCCGCTGGTCAAGCGGAGAAGCCCCTCGTACGAGTGACAGCGCTCAAGGATTGCCATGATCGGCCGAGGGGAGGAATTGCGGTGCGTGGGAACGCCGGAAGGGTCGCTCGGACGGGGAAGCCGGGCGAGGCGCTGGAGGGGAGCCGGGAGGGAGCCCGGGCGGGAGCAGGGAGGGAGCAGGGAGGGACGGAGGGGAGCAGGGAGGGAAGAGGGAGGGACGGGGAGGACGAGCAGGGCCCGCTGCAGGGAGAGCAGCGGGCCCTGGCCGTCTTCACGGCATCGCCGTACCGGGAGCCCCGGCGGGGGGGGGGGGGGGGGCCCCGCCCCCCCCCCCCGGCCTCAGGCCTGGGCGACGAAGACGTGCTGGGCGATGTCCTTGCCCAGCTCCGCCGCGTTGTCCCCGCTGCCGACCAGCACGCCGGCCACCCCGGCGCTCACCTTGACCGTGGAGCCCGGCCGGACGCCGGCCCGGCGCAGCGTGCTCATCAGCGCACTGTCGGTCTGGATCGGCTCGCCGATCCGGCGGACCACCACGTCGGCCCCGGAATCGCCCGGCTTGACGCTGTCCAGCGGGACGAGCCCCGCGTCGAAGCCCTCCCCCTCGGCCTTGGCGTCGCCCAGCTCGTCCAGGCCCGGGATCGGGTTGCCGTACGGGGACTGGGTCGGGTGGCCGAGCATGGCGAGCACCTTGCGCTCGACCGTCTCGCTCATCACGTGTTCCCAGCGGCAGGCCTCCTCGTGCACCTGCTCCCACTCCAGGCCGATCACGTCGACGAGCAGGCACTCCGCGATGCGGTGCTTGCGCATGACGCGCACCGCGAGGCGGCGGCCGTCCTCGGTGAGTTCGAGGTGGCGGTCCCCGGCGACCTGGAGCAGCCCGTCGCGCTCCATCCGGCCGACCGTCTGGCTGACCGTGGGGCCGCTCTGTTCCAGGCGCTCCGCGATCCGGGCGCGCATCGGGACGATGCCCTCCTCCTCCAGCTCCAGGATGGTGCGAAGGTACATCTCAGTGGTGTCGATCAGCCCAGACATCGCCGCTGGCTCCGTTCTTCGGTGTCCTCATCGCCAATTCTGACGTACCGGGGCGGCAACCGGGCCCGCGCGGGGGCTTCGGGTACGGGATTTCGTTCCTGTTGACAGCGGGACCGCCGGGGCGCGACCGTGCTCGCCGTAGCTTTCTCCACCGGCGGTCTGGACCACCCGGACCGTCCCACCCGGCCGGCTCCCCCACCGGCAGAGAGCGGAGGCCCCAGATGAACGACCTGGTCGGCAGGTACTTCGACGCCGCGATCGGTCACCTCCAGCGGGTCCGCGAGGAGGAGGCCGACACCATCGAGGCCGCCGCCGAGCTGCTGGCGGAGGCGATGGCGCAGGGCCGCCGGGTCTTCACCTTCGGTGCCGGACATTCCTCGCTGCCGGCCCAGGACGTGGTCTACCGGGCCGGCGGCCTGGTCCCGGTGAACCTGCTGAACGTGCCCGGGACGGCCGGGGTGACGGTGATGCCCGCGCCGCTGTCGAGCGCCCTGGAGCGGGTCCCCGGGCTGGCCACCGCGACCCTGGACCTGACCCCGGCGACCAGCGGGGACCTGCTGTTCGTGATCTCGCTGTCCGGCCGTCAGGTCATGCCCGTCGAGCTGGCCCGGTACGCCCGGGACCGCGGTCTGAAGGTGGTCGGGGTGACCTCGCTGGCCTACCCCGCGGAGGTGCCCTCGGCGCACCCGTCCGGCACGTACCTGAAGGACCACTGCGACGTGGTGCTGGACAGCAAGATCGCGGTCGGCGACGGCGAGCTGACCCACCCGGGCGCCGAGACCACCTTCGGCCCGGTCTCCACCATCGTGACCAGCGCGCTGATGCAGGCCGTGGTCGCCTCGGCGGTGGGCCGGCTGGCCGACCTGGCGGCCGCCGGCGAGGCCCCCGCCCCGCCGCTGTTCCGCTCCGGGAACGTCCCGGGCGGTACCGAGTGGAACGCCCGGCAGATGGCCGACAACGCCGACCGGGTCCACTACACCTACTGACCCCGGCCGCATCGCCCGGAACCCCCGGACCCGGACCCGGCCGCACCCGCCGGAGCCCGGCGCGCCCGCCGCCCTCCGCGCCCCGCACGCTGGGTGGCTGCCCGACCACGGGGCGTACCGGACAATCCACCGGGCCTTCCCGGCCATTGCGGGCCGCCCCGGGCGGCACCAGGCGTACCGGGAAGCCGCCCGGGGCAGGAGAGCGGTGCGACCGGAGCGACGGGTGGGGGCCGAACATGGCGTCTGGTGCGGGACGGACCGGGTGGGTGCGTGAGCGGGACCTGCTGCCCGGGTTCTTCTGGGCCGCCGACACGGCCTCGCTGCGCGGCCAGCGGCGCTCGGTGCTGCTCTCCGCCTGGGAGCTGGTCCTGCTGGTGGTCGCCGCCGCGACCGGCTCCGCCGACGGCGAGCCCTGGGCCTGGCCCGCCGCCGTCGCCTACCTCGGCGCGGTCGCGCTGGCGGTGGTGATCAGCCGGCAGAACCCGCAGGGCCTCTGGTACGAGGGGCGGGCGGCCGCCGAATCGGTGAAGACCCTGGTCTGGAAGTACGCCGTCCGGGCCGACGCCTACCAGCCGCCGCCGCGCACCCTGCCGGACGCCGAGGGCCTGTACCGCTTCCAGCTCGGCCGGGTGCTCGGCGCCTTCCGGAACAGCCCGGTCGCCGTGCCGGGCGGCGGGACGGAGATCACCGCGGCGATGCGGGACCTGCGTGAGCAGCCGCTCGCGGTGCGCCGCGAGGTGTACCTGGGCGAGCGGATCCAGGTGCAGCACGACTGGTACCGCGCCAAGGCCCGCTACTGCGCGCGGGCCGGCCACTGGGCCGGGGTGCTGGGCGTGCTGCTGCCCGCGCTCGGGCTGGTCCTCGCGCTGCTGCGGGCGCTCGGCGCGTTCACCTACGACGCGCTGGGCACCGTCTCCGCGGTGGCCGCCTCGGTCACCGCCTGGGCGCAGCTGCGCCAGTACCGCCCGCTGGCCGCCGCGTACGCGCTGGCCGCCGAGGAACTGGCGCAGATCCAGCAGCAGCTCGCCGAGCTGGACCTGGACGCCCTGGACGCCGAGGAGGTCTGGGCCCGGCTGGCCCGGGACGCCGAGGATGCGATCTCCCGCGAGCACACCACCTGGCAGGCCCGCCGGGAGGTGCGCACCACCAGCGACCGGGAGCACGAGGACGACCAGGAGCACGAGGACGACGGGGAGCAGCGGAACGACCGGGTCCCGGGGGCCGGCCCGGAGCACCCAACCGACCGGGAGCACTGAGGAGGCCGCAGGTGTCGTTACGGATGGTCAAGACCGCGGACGACCGCGCCCTCGCGGTCGAGTCCCTCGGCGACCCGCGCGGCCGGCCGGTGTTCCTGCTGCACGGCATGCCCGGCAGCCGGGTCGGCCCGCACCCGCGCAGCACCGTGCTGTACCGGCTCGGCGTGCGGCTGATCTCGTACGACCGGCCCGGTTACGGCGACTCGACCCGGCTGTCCGGCCGCCGGGTGTGCGCGGCGGCGGCCGACGTGCGGGCCATCGCCGACGAGTTCGGGCTGGAGAGCTTCGCGGTGCTCGGCCGCTCCGGCGGCGGCCCGCATGCCCTGGCCTGCGCGGCGCTGCTGCCGGAGCGGGTCAGCCGGGTCGCGGTGCTGGTGGGTCTCGCACCGCGCAACGCGACCGGCCTCGACTGGTACGCCGGGATGACCCCGTCCAACGTCCACGCGTACCAGGAAGCCGAGCGCGGGCACGGGCGGATCGCCGACGCGATGGAGTTCCGCTCCCGGCAGATCAAGGACGACCCGGTCCGGCTGCTGAACGGGCTGCGCACCGAACTCTCCCCCGCCGACCGGGAGGTGGTGGCCGACAGCGGGCTGCGGCGGATGCTGCAGAGCAACTACCGGGAGGCGTTCCGGCACGGCGCGGACGGCTGGATCGACGACGTGCTGGCCTTCACCGCCGACTGGGGCTTCCAGGTCGGGTCCATCCGGGTGCCGACCTGGCTCTGGCACGGCGCCGACGACCAGTTCTCGCCGGTCGACCACTCCCGCTGGCTGGCCGACCACATCCCGGACGCCGAACTCTTCCTGGAGCCCGGCGCCGCGCACTTCGGGGCGTTCCGGGTGATGACCACCGCCCTGGCCTGGGCGGCGGGCTGACCCCTCAGGGCCGTACCGGGGTGACCGGCTCCCGCCCGTCGAGCACCGCCAGCACGTTGTCCACCGCCAGGCCGCCCATCGCCTGCCGGGTGGCGAGGGTGGCGCTGCCCAGGTGCGGGACCAGCACCGCGCGCTCCTGGGCGAGCAGCGCGGAGGGGACGGCGGGCTCGTGCTCGAAGTTGTCGACGGCGGCGGCGAACAGCGCGCCGGACTCCAGCGCGGCGGCCAGCGCCTCCTCGTCCACGACCCCGGCGGTCATGCTGACCACCACCGCGCCGCGCGGCAGCAGCGCCAGCCGGCGGGCGTCCAGCAGGTGCCGGGTGGCGTCGCCGAGCGGGCAGGTGACGACCAGCACGGTGGAGGTCGCGAGCAGTTCCTCCAGCGGCTTCAGGTCGGCGCCCCCGGCCTGCTCGGGCGGCAGTTCGCGGCGGTTGTGGTAGCTGACCGGCATGTCGAAGGCGCGGGCCCGGCGGGCCACCGCCTGCCCGATCCGGCCCATGCCGAGCACGCCCAGCGGGGTGCCGGCCAGCTCCATGCCGAGCAGGAAGTCGGGCGCCCAGGTCCAGGGCGTGCCGGAGCGCAGCAGCCGCTCGCCCTCGCCGAGCCGGCGGGTGGCGGCCAGCAGCAGCGCCCAGGCCATGTCGGCGGTGGCGGCGGTGAGCACGCCTGGGGTGTGCGACACCAGCACGCCGCGCTCGGCGCAGGCCGCCAGGTCGACGTTGTGGTAGCCGACCGCGTGGTTGGCGACGATCCGCAGCCCGGGGCCGGCCGCGTCGAGGAACTCGCCGTCCACCCGGTCGTCCAGGGTGGTGAGCACGGCCCGCCGGCCCCGGACGGCGGCGAGCAGCTCGGCCCGGTCCATCGCCAGGTCGGAGTCGTGGCTGGTGACGGCGTGGTGGGCGGTGAGCCGTTCGATGACGCCGGGCGCGAGGCGCCGGGTGACCAGGACCGGGGGCGGGGTGTCCCGGCCGGTGGTCCGCCCGTCGTGCTCGCTCATGCGCCCGCCCCGCCCCGCTCGGCAGGGGCGCTCGCCCACGCACACCTCTTGACCATCCGCTCGCTGCGCTCGCTCATGGCTCCGCAGCGTACTCCGCCCGTCCCCGTCCCCTCCCCGGTCAGACCGGCTGCGGCTCCAGGTCGCGGTTGATCCGCTTCCAGCCCCGCGCCGACACCGTGTTGGGGTGTTCCTCACCGAACTGCCGGATCAGCTCGGCGATCGAGCGCGAGCGCAGTTCGGCGGCCTGGGTGTGCCGGCCGGCGCCGCGCAGGGTGACCGCCAGGTTGGCCTCGCAGGCCACCGCGTCCGGGTGCTGCGCCGAGTAGCGCTCGCACAGGCCCTGGTGGGCGGCCCGGCCGAGCTGTTCGGCGAGCGCCGGCTGCCCGTCGTCGCCGTAGGCGTTGGCCAGGTTGATCATCGCGTTGAGGGTGTACGGGTGCTCCGGTCCGACCGAGCGGGTGAGCCCCTCGACGGTCAGCCGGCCGCGTTCGATGGCGCCCTGGACGTCGCCGCTGCCGCGCAGGTAGATGCCGAGGTTGTTGGCGCAGGCCAGGGTGAAGGGGTGTTCGTCGCCGAAGAGCCGGCGGTGGCCCTCGAAGACGGTGGAGCAGAGGTCTCGGGCGGCCTCCTTGTCGCCGGAGGCGCTGTGGTCGGCGGCGAGGTTGAGCGCGCAGGCGAGCGCGTCGGGGGCGTCGGCGCCGTACCGCTCCAGGTAGCGCTCGTAGGTCTCCTTGGTGATCCGGCGGGCCTCGGCGAGCTGGCCGATCCGGCGCAGCGAGACGGCCAGTGACTTGGCGTTGCGCAGGTTCTCCGGCAGGTCCGGGTCGAGCACGTCGCCGAGGTCGGAGGTGACCTCCTGCAGCAGGTCCACCGAGCCGCGGTAGTCGCCGAGTTCGCGCAGGTCGCGGGCCAGGTTGGACTTGGTGGACAGGGTGTAGGGGTGCTTGGGGCCGAGGACGGCGGTGCGCCGGTCGAGGGTTTCCTGGTCGAGTTCGCGGGCGGCCTCGCTGTCGCCGACCAGCCGGTAGTCGATCGCCAGGTTGTTGGCCATGGAGAGGGTGCGCGGGTTGTCGTCGCCGAACAGCTCGCGGAACTGGTCGAGGATCTCGCGGTCGAGGTCGAGCGCGGCCTGGAAGCGGCCGAGCGCCCGGCGGTCGGCGCCGAGCGAGCCGGCCGTCATCAGGGTGTACGGGTGGTGCTCGCCGAGCAGGGCCCGCTGGCGTTCCAGGGTGGACTCGTCGAGGGCCAGGGCCTCGGCGTAGTTGCCCTGGGAGCGCAGGACGTTGGCGAGCTGGAAGCGCAGCAGCAGGGTCTGCCGGTCGTCCTCGCCGAGCTTGCTGGTCCACTCCGCGTCGAGGGCGTGGCCGAGGTCGCGGGCGCGGTCGAGTTCGCCGCGCTTCCACAGGTAGCGGACCCGGTCGATGAGCAGCTGCCGGGTGTCGGCCTCGTCGCAGTTGTGCGCCTTGGACGGCGACAGGTGCGGCCAGATCTCGTCGAACGCGGGCCAGTTGGCCGGGTCGTCGGTGTCGCCGAGGACGGGCCGGGCGCCGGTGAGGATGCGGTGCACCTCGTGGACGGCGATCTCCTGCTCGTCGGCGGTCATCTCGGCCCGGATCACCGCCTGCACCAGGCGGTGCACCTGGAAGCTGTTGCTGCCGGCGTCGACCTTGGCCAGCGCGTACCGGCCGATCGCCTGGATGACCTTGCCCAGCATGAACTTGTCGCTGAGGTCGGCGTCGTACCTCACCAGCGCCCGGATCATCTGGTCGCTGTAGAAGAGGTTCATCGAGATCGGCTCGGGTGCGAAGAACGCGCACAGCTGCAGCAGCCGCACCGCCGCCGGGGACTGCTGGCGCAGCCGGCCGATGGAGACGTTCCAGGTCGCGGCGACCGGGGTCGGGTAGTCGGCGGGGCGGCCGACGGCCAGGGCGCGGGCGGCCTCGGCGTGCAGTTGGGTGACGTAGGTGTCGACCGGGGTGCCGGTGGTGTCCAGCCAGGCGGCGGCGACCTCGACGGCCAGCGGCAGGTCGCCGACGGCTTCGGCGACCCGGTCGGCGTCGGGCCGGGAGAGGCTGCGGGCGCGCCGGCACAGGTGCTCGACGCTCTCGCCGCGGGTGAAGACGTCGACCTCCAGCGCCTCGGCGTGCCCGGTCCAGGCCTGGTTGCGGGAGGTGACCAGGATGTGGCCGGATCCGCCGGGGAAGAAGCGGCGGATCTCGGCGGGCTCGTCGGCGTTGTCGAAGATCAGCAGCCAGCGCGAGGTGGGCACGCCGCGGCGCAGCGCCTCCCGGGCGGCCTCGGCGGCCTCGGTCACCGAGTCGCCGACCCGCAGGCCCAGCCGGCGGGCGAGTTCGGCGAGTGCCGGGGCGACCAGCTCGGTCTGTTCGGCGTCGATCCACCAGACCAGGTCGTAGTCGGACATGAAGCGGTGGGCGTACTCCAGCGCGACCTGGGTCTTGCCGACGCCGCCGAGCCCGTACAGGGTCTGCGGGGTGGGCAGCACGGCCGCCATGCCGCCGCGCAGCTGGTTGCGCAGCTGCTCCAGGACGGCGGAGCGGCCGGTGAAGGACGGGTTGCGCGGCGGGACGTCCCAGACCGACGGCTTGCTGCCGGGGAAGCGCGGCCCGCCGTTGGGCGCGTCGTCGAGCGGCACGTCGCCGCGGCCGAGCGCGCGCAGCAGGCTCAGGACCGACTGGGTCTCGTCGCGGCCGACCAGGTCGACCGGGTTGCGGTTGCTGAACGGCGCGGTGAGCCGGACGTCGCCGACCCGGACGGGCAGCAGCTGGCGGCGGGTGCCGGAGGGGTCGGAGCTGACCACCGACTCCCACAGCGCCCGGGCCTGCGGGGAGCGCTGGTAGGCGGGCGAGAGCACGGCGACCGTCCGGAACGCGGAGTCGATGCCCCGCTCGGTCTCCTCGCGCGGGTCGGTGCCGGCGCTGAGGTCGCGGGGCAGCACCCGGAAGCCGGCCCGGGTGAGGACGGACTCGATCCAGTCCGCCCACATCCGGTCCTCGGGGACGTAGGAGAGGTACAGGTCGGCGGGCACGGACGGGCGGCGGCGGGTGAACGCGTCCACGTAGCGCAGCCGGACCGTCTCGTCCATCGGTGGCAGCCCGGGGGCCCGGCCGTCGGTGAGCATGGAGGTCAGCCGCTCGCAGGCGGCCAGCATCGAGGTGGGGGTGCCGGTCTGGTCGCCGAAGGTCGCGAGGATCTCCTCGTAGGCGTAGAACGGCCGGTACGGGATCTCCACCGAACCCCAGTACTGGGCGAGTTCCTCGCCGTTGAGGCCGGCGGGCAGGCCGTCGAAGCGGACCCTGGCGAGGGCGCGGCCGGCGTCGGCCTTCTCCTTCTCGCCCTCGTCGATGCGCATCGGGACGGGCAGGATGCGGATGCCGCGCTCGCGGTAGCGGTCGTGGATGTGCTGGGCGATCCGGGAGGCGCCGTCGATGGACTGGTCGCTCAGGGTGAAGCAGACCACCAGGTCGTCGGGCATCTGGACGGTGCAGATCTCGGCGATGTCGGACAGGCCGGTGCGGGAGTCGATCAGCACGTAGTCGTAGCGCTTGGCCATGTCGGCCTTGAGGGCGTCGAAGAACTGCCCGCCGTCGAAGCGGTCGTAGAAGATGTCCCAGTCGAGGTGGGTGACGGCCTCGGAGTAGTCCCGGTTGAACTGGCCCGCGGAGAGGAAGTCCAGGCTGCCGGTGGACGGGAAGTGCGGCCAGGACAGCGACAGCGCGTGCGGGTGCACCCGGGCGAAGTCCAGGTGCCAGCCCTCGGCGTGCTCGACCGGGCGCAGCGCCTCCTCGCGGTACTCGGCGATCAGGTCCATCATCCCGGTGGTTCCGGCGAGGGAGGCCGGATCGAGGAAGGGGTGGAAGAACTTGGCCAGGCCCGGTGCCTCCAGGTCCCAGTCCACGGTGAGCACCCGGAAGCCGTTGGCCGCGAGGATCCAGGCGGTGTTGGCGAGGGCCATGGTGCGGCCGGTGCCGCCCTTGTACGAGTAGAAGGTGATGATCCGGCCGTTGCGGTCCTGTGCCGCGGTCTGCCGCTCGGCCTCGCGCTGGGCGGTCAGGTCGGCGGCGGTGAGGCCGCCGAGGCGGAGGTTCCTGGTGCGGTTCTCGGTCATCGGTTTCCTCGTCCTCCCAGGGGCGCCATCCCGTCATCGGGGTCATCGCCGTCGTCGCGGTACGGGTCGTGCTCGCGGTACGGGTCGTTGCGGTTGCCGGTGCGGTCGCCGTGGGGGCCCCGGCCGTCGCCGTTGCCCCGGGCGCCGGGGTCGGCGCCCCGGGCGGTGGCGCCGTTGCCGTGGGCGTCGTTGCCGTGGGGGCCGTTGCCCTGGTCCTGGTCGTCCTCGGACTCGAAGGGGTCCGGCCCGGATCCGTCCGGGCCCGGTCCGCCTCCGCCGCGCCGGAACGCCTCCCGCAGGCTGGGCCGGGGCGGCGGCGGTTCCTCCGGCTCGGCCCGGGTGCGGCCCTCGAAGGCGTACTTGGCCTTCATCGCGGCCCGGGGCAGTGCGTCGTCGAAGTCCTCCAGGGTGTGCAGCCCGGTCGGGCCGGTCGCACCGAGGAAGCTCGGGCGGCCGGCCCGCCGGGTGATGCGCAGCGCGTCGTCGCTCAATTGGCCGAGCTCGCCCGCGCTTTCCTCGCACTCCGGGTCGTCGGCGTTCCACGGCTCCAGGACGCTCACCCAGGTGGAGTCCGACCGGTCGAAGCGACGCACCAGTTCGCGCCGGCGCGGGTCGCGCAGCGCCCACCGGTCGAGCAGCAGCAGGCCGGGGGCCTCCGCGTGGCCCTCGATGATCGACTCGGCCTCCTCGTCGAACTCGTGCACGGTCGGCTGGAACCCCAGCTGCCGGGCCAGCCGGACCGCGTGCTGCGCGATCGGCGAACCGACGGGCCGGTACGGGTGCCAGTCGGTGCGCCGCTCGCCGTAGTAGTCGGGGCTGCGGTCCTCGGGAAGCTCGCCCTGGTGGTAGGCGAGCACGGAGATCCGCAGCTGCTTGGTCGGCGCGGTGACGTTGAACGCGCTGGGGAGGCCGTTGAATTCGAGCCGGCGCCCGATGGGGATCACGGTCTCCTCCGCGACCTGCACGATCCGGGCCGCCAGGCGGTGCACGGCCAGCTCGTACGCGGAGCGGAAGTAGGTGAGCTTCATCAGCGCGTACAGGCCCTCGGTGGCGTAGTCGGGCCCGAAACTCGCGTGGTTGAACTGGAGTTCGCCGGCCACTTTGGGCAGCCGGTAGCGGCTCATCGGCGCCCACAGGACGGGGACGATGCCGCTGGTGCGCTCGGAGTCGAGGTTCGCCGGGTAGACCGGGCGCCGGGTGAAGGCGTGCCATTCCTGCCCGCACGGCACGCTGTTGAAGTACCGGGGCGAGTAGAGCGGGACGAAGACGCGGCAGGACGCCAGTTCGTCGGACAGCCGGTCGGCCCACAACTCGCCCTGGTGCATGGACTCGTCCATGAAGCCCACGGGCACCCCGTCCGGGACGGTGGTGAGTTGCAGCACCGCCTCGCACAGGTCCCGGTACAGCTGGCGGACCCAGTGGTTCGGGTCGCCGGCGCCCCGCGCACCGGCTTTCGGGGTGTGCGCGTAGGAGAGGAAGAAGTACGGCCGGGTGTCGTCGTCTTCCCAGCCCCGGTCAGTCACACGCGCCTCCCCCGGGCCCGTCGGCAACCTGCCTCCCGCAGCCCCCGTGCGGCGGGGCTTCAGTGTAGGAACGACTGACACCCCAATGGAATAGCACAACGACTCGCACGAATTGACATGACCGAAACGATGCCGCCGTCGGTGCTCTCGGGGCAGTACCCTCGTCCCGGTCGCCGCGAACCACCGGAAGGGACACCCGTGGAACACCTCGACTGGCAGAGGTCCAGCCTCAGCGACGACGGGGCCGACTTCATCGAGATCGCGTCCGACGGCGAGCTCGTCCGCATCCGCGAGTCGAACGACCCGGACCGCGTCGTCACCACCACACGCGCCAAGTTCCTCGCCTGGGTCCGCGGGGCCAAGGCCGGCGAGTTCGACCACTTCGTCGCCTGACGACGCCTCCATCGGTCCGGCAATTGCGTTCGCCGTTGACCCATTGCAACGATCAATCCTCATGACGTTGCATTAGATTCACATCCACTGCAACGATTTAACGGCAACTACCTGCAGTTATGCAGTTTGTGCGCAACAGGAGCGTTGCCGCATCCTCGAACGCAACGTAGCTTTTCCATCGTCAGAAAGCAGCGGGCCGACGGAGCGCCCGCCGCGGAACGAAGGAGAGCACGATGCAGAAGTTCGCCACCGCCGCGCCGATCACCGCCGTCCTCGACATCCCCGCCGGGCGCGTCCGGCTGATCGCCGCCGACCGCACCGACACCGTCGTCGAGGTCCGCCCCGCCGACCCCGCCAAGAACCGCGACGTGCGCAGCGCCGAGCAGACCACCGTCACCCACGCCGACGGCGTCCTGCGGATCCAGGCCCCCGAGAGCGGCAAGGCCCTGCTCGGCGCCGGCTCCGTCGAGGTCACCGTCCGGCTGCCCGCCGGCTCCCGCGTCGAGGGCCGCGCCGCCGCCTGCGAACTGCGCGTCGTCGGCCGCCTCGGCGACCTCGCCTTCGACGGCGCCTACCGCCACACCAAGATCGACGAAGCCGCGAACGTGCACCTCACCGCCACCGACGGCGACATCGGGATCGGGCGCCTCACCGGCACCGCCGACCTCACCACCGCCCGCGGCGACATCCACGTCACCGAAGCCCACCACGGCACCCTCACCCTCACCACCCGGGCCGGGAACATCACCGTCGGCGCCGCCACCGGCATCTCGGCCACCCTCGACGCCGGCACCGCCCACGGCCGCACCCACAACACCCTGCGCAACGACGGCACCCCCACCCTCGACATCCGCGCCACCACCTCCCACGGCGACATCACCGCCCGCAGCCTCTGACCCACGCACCCGGACACCCGGGAGGACCCCGTGGAACAGCAGATCGTGGAAAGGCCGGGCCCGACCTCGGCGGCGGCCCGGAGGTGACGGAGGGGATCCGCGCCGGCCTCGCCCCCGCGCTCGCCCGCCACCCGGACATCGAGGTCGGCCCGAGGGCGGCGAGCACCCACGCCGAGATCCTCCGCCGGGACGTCCGCGCCGTCATCGACGCCGTCCGCGGGCTCACCGCCCCGCCCGCCCGCGCGGCCGCCTGAACGGCACGCCCCCGGCACGCGCCCCGCTCCCGACGCGCCACCCCGTCCCCCGGACGACCGCCGCACGGGACGCGGCCGCACCGGACGGCCCACGGCCCGAATATCCGGTGGCACGCCCGGTGGCGGAGGAAAGAGGATCACGGCATGCATGTCTTCCTTGAGACCGAACGGCTCGTGCTGCGCCCGTTCACCGAAGCCGACACCGACCGCCTCTTCGCCCTGGACGACGACCCCGAGGTCATGCGCTTCATCAACGGCGGTGCGCCGGCCAGCCTGGAGACGGTCCGGACGAGGGTCCTGCCACGCCTCCTCCACGACCACCCGTGCTTCGGCACCCGCGGCTACTGGGCCGCCGAGGAGAAGGCCACCGGAGCCTTCCTCGGCTGGTTCGAGTTCCGTCCCCTCGACGAGCACGGCCCCGCCGTCGTGGAGCTCGGGTACCGGCTGAATCAGGCCGCCTGGGGCAAGGGCTACGCCACCGAAGGATCACTGGCCCTGATCGACAAGGGCTTCACCGACCTCGGAGTGGACCGGGTCACCGCGAACACCATGACCGTGAACGCCCGTTCCCGGCGCGTGATGGAGAAGTCCGGCCTGTCGTTCCTGCGGAACTTCACCGGGGACTGGCCGGACGCGATCCCCGGTTCCGAGCACGGCGAGGTCGAGTACGAGCTCACCCGGGCCGTGTGGGAGCAGCGCCGGTAGGCACCGGCGAACGGCCGCGTGCGGCCGGCGTGCCGGTGCCGGCCGTTCCGTCAGCACCGCTGCAGCGGAGCCGGGCCCGCACCGCGGACCGGACCAGGACGGCCCGCTCCCGAGGCGACGACCGAGGACCCGGCGGGGCGAGCGGGCAGCGGGTCAGGCTCGGGCGTGGCGGAGGAAGCGGTCGGCGAGGTCGACGGCCTCCCGGACCGGGACCAGGAGGCAGTCGGCGGTGCCGATGCGGGCGGCGGTAATGCCGGTGGCGGCGGCGAGGACCTGCGCGCCCAGGTCGGCGAAGTGGAGGTCGTCGAGAAAGGGCGCCTTGAAGGTGAGCGAGCCCTCCGGGCCCCGGCACCAGAACTCCTGCATGGGGACGTCGGGCATCCGCAGGTCGGCGAGGTGGAAGGCGGTGAACTTCGCCATCGGGGCGCCGAGCATCAGGACCTTCGCATCGAGGTCGTACAGGCGGCCGAGAGGGGTGTCCGGGCCGAGGTGGGAACCGAGGGGGTGGTGGGCGGTGATCTCGCGCGCCAGACGGCCGAGGGCGGCCCAGGAGGTCTGCGGGTGGCTGCTGCGCAGGGCTCCGGGGCGGGTGCGGATCGCCTCGGAGAGGGCCCCCATCGTCGGGGAACAGGGCGTGGTGGCCGGATCGTAGGGCGGGATCCCGTCGAGGTAGACGGCGACCTCCGCCGGGGACAGTCCTGCGGTGGCGGTCCGGTGGATTCGCGAGGTGGCCGAGTTCTCGGGGTTGGCGGTGTAGGCGACCAGTGTCCCGGCACTGCCCAGGGTGTCGAGCAGGGCGTCGACCACCCCGGTGGCTCCGCCGACCACCGGCCCCAGGGAACGCAGGGACGCCTGCACCTGGAGCACCGCGCCCGGGCGGACGCCGAGTTCGACGAATCCCTCGGCCAGCTGCCCTGCGGTGAGGGCGGTCTCGGTGAGCATGACTGTGTTCTACCAGGCTCAGGCTTCGACGGGACGGGCGTGGCCGCGCCCCTCCCGGATCCGGTCGGCGGACTGCTCGGCGGCCGCCGGCAGCGGCACCGCGAGCCAGGGGGCGACGCTCTCGCCCATCCCCTCGGCGAACCGGACTCCGAGCCCCGTCAGCGCCCCCGACTCGACCAGCCGTTCCACCGCCTCTGCCGTGTACCGCCGCCAGAGCGCGAACTGTGCCCGCGCCCGGTCCGCGGCCTCGCCCGGAAGCCCGCCGTACGCGACCGTGCGCGTGCCCCAGTACTCCGTGACCGCCAGGTGCGCGTAGGTGCCCTGGAGCAGCCCCTCCAGGGGCCGCGGGTCCGGCCGCCAGGGTGCGAGGTACAGCCGGTCGTCGGCCCGGTCGTGGAGGTCGAACAGGTCCAGCACCGCCCCCAGCTTCACGTGCTGGAACTCGTGCGCCAGCAGCAGCGCCAGCGTCGGCGCGGTCGCCGGCCGGGCGATGCCGACGGCGCCGAAGGCCTGCCGGGCCGCCGAACTGACGTCCCGGCCCGCCGGCCCCGGCCGCAGCGGGGTCACCGTCGTCAGCCCGGCCGGGATGCCCTCCGCATACCGGGGCAGGTCGCGCCCGAGCAGTTCCCAGGCCTCGCGCAACGCACCTGTCCACGCGAGGAGTTCGCTGTCCGGAAGTCGCTCGGCCACCGCGTGGTCGTGGCTGTCCCGCAGCGGGTCGAGGTCCTCCAGCGCGACCGTCCAGCCACCGACCAGCCGGACCCGCCGCAGCGGCTGGTCCAGGGCCGTGAACACCGACCCGTCCGCCGCCCGCACCGAGATGCCCTCGGGCGACCCCGTGACCACCGCTTCCCCGTCCGGCACCGCGAGGCGCCCCAGCGTCGGAAGGTGCAGCCACCCGCCCCGCACCGGCACCGCGACCGTGTCCCCCCGCCCGGCCCGCACCGCCGCCGCGGCCGCCAGCGCGGCGAGCTCCCCGAGCCCCACCGAGAGGTCTCCCGCGAGTCGCCGCGCGGCCCAGGCCCTGGCGTACGGATGGGCCAGGACGGCGTCCACCGCTGCGGGAGCCGAGGCGTCGAGCGCCGCCAGCAGCTCCCACGCCTCGGCCCGCCCCTGCCCGGAGGCGTCCCAGGCGGCGGCCAACATGGCTCGGGTGATGGAGAGTTGCGCATGGGCGAGGGCGGCCACCGTGGCGGAGCTCCCGTACCCCCGGGCCAGTTCGTCCAGTTGCGCAGCGGTGAGCGCGGTCGGCAGCAGCGACTCACCGCCCTGAGCCGGAACGGCCGGAACGGCCTGGTCGGCCTGGTCGGCCGACATCGTCGGGGCGGCGGGCACGGCAGCCGAACCGCGCTCGCCCGCAATGCCGTTGATGAGTGTCATGAGGTCACCGCAGTAGACGGAGGGATTGTCGAAGCCAGTGTCCGCCCGGTAGCGGTGCGCGTACAGCCCGCCACCGCAGGAGCGCACCACGGGGCAGGCCCGGCAGGTCGGGCTCAGCCCGGCCAGGCCGGACTGGCGGGCGGCGATGCCGGGGTGTCGGGCGAGGTCGTCGAGGCTGTGCTCGAAGACGTTCATCCCGGTGGCGGGCGCCCCGTCGTACGCGGTCTTCAGACTGTCGGCCTGCTCGAAGGTCCCGTCCGTCTCCAGGACCGCCAGGTCCGAGGGTTCCAGCCCGAGCGATTCGGTGAGGCTGGAGAACCCGCGCACGGTGCGGTGGACGGATTCGAAGGTGCGGACGGCGAACGGCCGCCGGTCCGCTTCCCACAGCCTGTGGACGGTGAGCAGCCAGTCGGCGTAGGGAGTCCGGTCGCCGCCCGGGAGCCGTTTCGGCGGCTCGTCCCAGGTGGCGTGCGGAAGGAGGAAGTCCACTGCCGGGGGGCGGAGTTCGGCCAGTGCCCGGTACACGGCCACCGGGTCGTTCTCGACGTCGATGGTGCACAGCAGCCCGGCGAACAGGCGGCGGTACTCGGGCTCGTTCAGCAGCGCGACCGCCCGCAGCACCTGGGGGTGGCTGCTGCGTCCGTCGGCGAAGCGCCGGTGGCGGTCGTTGGACACGCGGTCGCCGTCCAGCGAGATGCCGACCTTGACGTCCAGCTCCGCGAACAGCGTGAGGAAGGTGCGGCTCAGCAGCACGCCGTTGGTGTGGATGCGCAGGTCGAGGCCGCAGCCCGGTGGGAGGGCCGCTCGGAGTGCTTCGGCGGCGTGGCGCAACCGGTCCGGGCCGGCGAGCAGGGGTTCTCCCCCGTGCAGGACGACCCGGACGGCGGACAGTCGGTGGGCGGCCGCGTGCTCGCCGATCCGCTCGGCGGCTCTGGTCAGGATCTCGTCCCCGATGACCTTGGGGCGGGTGCGCCAGCTGCTGTCCGCGTGTTCGTAGACGTAGCAGTGGTCGCAGGCGAGATCGCACCGGCTGTGCATCTTGACCACGAATTGCGTCAGTGGCACCGGAATTCGCGTCATCATGGGTGTGGCGGGTTCGACTGGGCCTGGGATCCGTTCGGTGTTCGGGGCCGGGTCAGATCGACGAGTTGAAGGCCGCGACCGGCACGACGCCGGATCCCGTGCCTGGGAGGGCTCGGCGCAGCCGGGCGGCGAGTTCTTCCGCGCCCAGGGCGGCGAGTTCGGCGAGGTACGGGCGTTCCGGCGCCTCCTGAGTGTCAGTGAGGTTGCCGGCGGGCCTGGTGCTGGTTACCGGAGTCATATTCGTTTCCTTAGACGCGGTTAGGACCTGCCGAGTGCGGGTAGGCCACCCGGTTGCGACCAATGTAGTGCCAGCGCGGTCTCCGCGCGGCACCTTGCCTCCTCAAGTTGGGCTGCCCACCCGGTCGACGCCGTACCACGGCGCGCAGAGCCCCGATAATTCACCCGTTCAGCGGTCGCGCACTTCGCCATGGCGCACGCCGAAGCGCGTTGGCAGGGGCAGGTGTTCGAGCCTCTTCGAGCCCGCTCCCGAACGCGGGCGAGGCGGTGCGGTACCCGGCGACTCCGAACGGCCCAGTGCGCTCAGCCGCGCCGCCTGACCCGCCCGGTTCCACGGACGGGACGAGCCGACTCCTCGGCGAAGGACGGTACGGGAACCGCAACGCCGTCCACCGGGCGGTCGACCGCCTCGGACACACCGGGCCGTGGCCACCCGGCACGACGGGCGAACTCCGACCGGAGCACGGGCCGTTCACGGATCAGTGATCACACCGGCGGCGCCTCCACGAAGATGTCCACCCGCCCGGCAGCGCCGGACACACCGGCGTCACGGCCGGCCCGGCTCAGCGCCAGATTGCCGAACGCCCCCCGGGTGTCCGGGTGGTCCGGTCCCAGCGTCCGCGCCAGCACCGCCGCCGCCTGCTCGTCGAGCTCCCGGGCGCCGTCCGGATCACCCACCGCCAGCAGCGAGTTGGCGTGGTTCAGCAGCGCCGCCCCGACATACCGGTGCTGCTCTCCCAGGTGCGCCCGCAGCCCCTCCAGCACCCGCCCGGACAGTTCCACGGCCTCCTCCGTACGGCCGTCCCGCCGCAGCAGCACCGCGAGGTTCCCGGCGGCGAGCAGGGTGGTCGGGTACTCCTCTCCGAGGTGGCTGCGGTGGTACTCGACCACCGCCCGGGCCAGCTCGACCGCCCGCCCGGTCCGGCCCAGCGCCGCGAGGTCGGCGGCGAGGTTCCCGGCGGCGGCGGCGGTCTCCGGGTGGTCGGCCCCGTGCCGGGCCAGCAGCCTGCGGTACGCCTCCTCGTCGGCCGCCCGTGCCTCCTCGTACCGGCCGAGCCGCAGCAGGACGCCGCCGAGGTGGCGAAGGCCCCGGCAGGTGCTGTCGTGGTCCTCGCCGAGGCTCGCGCGGGAGCGCTCGACGACGTCCGCGAACACCGCCCGGGACTCCTCGTACCGGCCGGCCTCCCGCAGGGCGCGGGCCCGGTTGAGTTCGGAGCCGAGGGTGTTCAGGGCGTCGGCACCGAGCTCCGCCCGCTGGCGGGCCAGGGCGGTCGAGTGCCGTTCGACGGCGCTGCCGAGGTCGCCGGCCAGGAAGTCGGAGAGGGCCAGGTTGTTGAGGATCATCATGGTGCGGAGGTGGTTCGGTCCGAGGACGCGCTCGGCGGCTTCCAGCGTCTGCCGGTCGAGCGCCTGCGCCTCGGTGTAGCGGCCGAGTTGGCGCAGGTCACCACCGAGTCCGCCGGCTGCGGCGATGGTGTTCTCGTGGTCGGGGCCGAGCAGTTCGGTCAGTCGTTCCCACGCCTCCCGGTCGATCCGGTGCGCCTCCTGCGCGGCGCCCTGCAGCCGCAGCACGTTGCCGAGCTCGACCCGCATCAGCAGCGCCGCCGTTTCCTCGTCGGGCCAGTGCGCGAGCGCCTGCTCGGCCAGCTCACGCGCGGCGTCCAGCAGCCCGCGGTGGCGCTGGTAGCGGACCGTGTCGGTGATCCAGCGCCGCACCTGCGGATCGGTGCTCTCCACCGCCCCGGACGGCTCCAGGTGCGGCAGCAGCGCCGCGAACCCGGGCCAGTCCGCCGGCTTCTCCGGGGCTCCGGTGCCGACCGCCGCCAACGCCCCGTGCACGGCGGCCCGGACGGCCGGCCGGTCGGCCGCGGCCACCTGGTCGCGCAGCAGCGCCTGGACGATCCGGTGCACCCCGAGCGTCCCGCCCCCCTCGGCGTCGTAGCGGACCAGGCCGTACTGGTTGACGGTGCGCAGGATCTCCCCGATCGCCATCCGCTCGTCCTCGCCCTGCGGCGGCCTGATCGCCCGAACGGCCGGTTCGCAGTAGAACAGGTCGACGGGGATGGCGTCCGGCCCCAGGAAGCCGCACAGTTCCAGCAGTCGCATCGCCGGGGCGTTGATCCGGCGCAGGTCGGCGCCGGCGATCCGGGCCGTGGCGGCAGTGGCGGTGGAGAACTCGCCGGGAACCGGTCGGTCCAGCACCTCGGTGAGGGCCTCGCCCAGCATGCGCAGGTACGTGGCGGCCGGCATCGGTGTCTCCTGCAGCCACCGCGCGGCCTGGCCGACGGCGAGCGGGAGGTCGCCGAGCAGTTCGGCGATGCGGTCGGCGTCGGCCGGCCGCATCGCCGGGTTGAACTGCCGCATCAGCTGCACGCTCTCGGCCCGGTCGAAGACCGCGACCTCCGCGCGGCCGGGGTGCCGTGCCCAGCGCCGGTTGCGCGAGGTCACCAGCACGTGCCCGTCGGCCGTTCCCGCGGGCAGCCAGCGGGCCAGCCGGTCCGGGTCTTCGGCGTTGTCGTAGACCAGGAGCCAGGGCCGGCCCGGTTGGGCCCGGTCGAGGTGGCGCAGCAGGTCGGCGGCGGCCCGCTGGACGTCGTCGTCGACGGTCAGCCCGAGCTTGGTGGCGAGGTCGGCGAGCTGCTGCGGGACGCCGGCCGGTTCCTCGGCCCGGATCCAGCACACGACGTCGTACGCGGCCGCGAAGCGGTGGGCGTACTCGGCGGCGGTCTGCGACTTGCCCACTCCGCCCATGCCGTACAGCACCTGGACGGAGCGGGCCTGACCGGGAGCCGTGAAGCCGTCCCGCAGGCGATCGAGCAGTCGGCCGCGGCCGGTGAAGGCCGGGTCGCGCGGTGGCAGCGTGTGCACCGGCGGGCGGCCGTCGGGGTAGCGGGCGGGCGGCGGGGCGGGCTCATCCTCCGCCCCGACCCAGCGCCCGGCGCCGGGTGGCGGACCGATCAGCTCGAACAGTCGGGACTCCGCCTGCTCGGCGGGGCAGCCCGCGAGTCGGACCGCCGTCCCGACCGCGACCGGTCCGCTGTCGAACGGTTCCCCGTGGTCCCCGTCGAGCGGCTCCGCCGTCACCGACACCGCCAGCAGCGCGCCGTCCTCCCCCGCACGGAGCCGGCGCCACAACTCGCCCGCCCGGGGCAGCGCCAGGTACTCGGGCGACAGCAGTGCCAGCACCCGTCCGTCGCCCTCGGCGGGCCCGTCGGCCTCCGGGAGTGCGCCGGCGTCGTCCAGCGGCGTGGCCGCGCTGTGCAGGGAGGCCAGGTAGCCGAATCCGGCCATGGCGGCGGCTGCCCACTCCGCCCAGGGCCGGTCCCCGGGGGCGTAACTCACCTGCACCCGGCGGGACCTGGCCCGCCCGGGCCGCAGATAGGCGGCGTAGAGCCGACGGCGGACCCGGTCCGGGACGGGCGCGAGCTCCCGCACGCGCCCTTCGGTGAGCCAGTCCGCGAGCCGTTCGAAGGCGCCGAGCAGGCTGCGGTCCTGCCCGGGCCGGTCGACGACCGTCGCCGGCACCTCCTCGTAGGCGTAGAAGGGCTTGTAGGGCACCTCCACGTCCCGCCAGTACGCGTCCCGGCGTGCCGACCCGAGCCAGCGGTCCAGGTACGGCGCGAAGGCCTCGTGGGCGAGGTCGCGACCGGCGGCGAGCCCGGCTCGTTCCGTCTCCTCGACCCGCATCGGCACCGGGAGCACCCGGATCTCCCGGATGTCGGCCTCGGCGATGGCGCGGGCCGCGTCGACGCCGCCGCGGATGCTCTGGGCACCGAGGGTGAAGCAGTCGACGACGCTGTCGGGCATCAGTACGGTGCAGATGCCCGAGGTGTCGCTCACCCCGGTTCGACTGTCGATCAGCACGTAGTCGTACGAGCCGATCCACTGTTCCCGCAGCGTCGTCAGGAACTCCGCTCCCCGGACGTCCGCCCGGGTGTAGAAGCTCCGCCAGTTGAAACTGGTGACGGCCGCCGAGTAGGCCCCGTTCTGCCGCCCCGCCGGCATCAGGTCGAGTCGGCCGTCGGACGGCAGGTCGAGGGCGAGGCCGCACAGGTAGCCGTCGAGTCGGCCGGGCACGGTGAGCCACTCCCTCGGCCCGGCGGCGGGGGCGTCACCGGAGCGGGGCAGCGCCTGGTCGACGTAGGCGCGCAGCAGGTCGATCAGGCCCGGGGTGTCCCGCAGTTCGGGGTCGATCAGCAGCGGGTGGTAGTACCGGTGCAGGCCCGGGGCTTCGAGGTCCCAGTCGACCACCAGGACGCGCAGTCCCTGGCTGGCCAGGATCCAGCCGAGGTTGGCCAGGGCCATGGTCCGGCCGGTGCCGCCCTTGAAGGAGTAGAACGTGACGACCGAGCCGGTCGCCGGCGGGGCGGCGGTTCCGGCGTCTGCCAGTGCGGCCTGGTCGGCGGTCATCGCTGCGGGTCTCCTTCACGCGGGTGGTCGGAAGCGGTTCCGGGCGGCCGGCTCGGCCGGGGCGGCAGGTCCTCCGCTTCCGACGGCGGCCAGGCCGGGATGGTCAGTCCAGGTATGCCCGCCGCCTCCGTACCGAGCCCGAACGACGCGCGGGCGGCAACCGGATCGGTGACGTCCTCCTCGTCCAACAGGCGGTTCTGCGCCACGGTCACGGCTCTGAGGAGTTCACTCTCGAAGCGTTCCCGGGTGACGTGCACCCGAAAGAGCGGCTCGGGTCCCGAACGGTGCAACCAGTTGCGCGGGAACACCGCGCGCACCCCGCCCCACAGGTGCGCGCGGGCCGGCCCCTCGGGCGGGTCGTCGGTGCCGGCGGGCACCAGCACTCCGGTGACCGGGTGGTTCTGGCCGTCGTACTCGCGCAGTGCCTGCCGGTACGGCTCCCGCCCCGCCGTCCACGGGTCCACCAGCAGCAGGCTGACCTGGTTGTTCTCCCGGGCCTGGTCCAGGTCGGCGACGAGGCCGGGCCCGACCTCGTCCAGGGTCGTGATGTGGCCGGCCCCGGTGATCACCTGCTGGGCGCGCGCGACCAGCGAGGGCATCCTCGGCGGGTGGTAGGGCGCCCAGTCCCAGGGCTGCGGGCCGTACCAGCCACCGCGGTACGGCCCCTGCGGCGCGGGGGCACCCGGCCGCGCCCGGTCTGCCGCCACGAACAGCCGGACCAGGCCGGTCCGGGCCGGCGCCGGATCGGCGGCGGGCAGCGGGAAGCAGCCCTCCACCGCGCCGAGGTCCAGCGCTGTCAGCGCCGTGACCGGCCGCACCACGGCTTCGCGCACCCGCTCGGCGATGACCCGGACCACCCTCAGGTAGTCCGGCCCGTACGGCGCCGCGCGCAGCAGTGCGTGCAGCCCTCCGGCGGCGTAGTCCTCGCCCATGTCGTGCTGGACGTACTGGATCCGCCGCACTTCGGCGGGCAGCTCCTGCGACGGCGGCTCCCACAGCACCGGGATCAGCGCCGGAACCACCTCCCCGGTCAACTCCCGGTGCCGACCGACCCGTTCGTGGAAGGCCGTCCACTCCTTGCCGCAGTACGGGCTCTCGAAGTAGGCCGGGGAGTACAGCGCCACCATGCTGCGGCAGGAGGCGAGCATTCCGGAGAGCTGTCGCTCCCAGTCGTCGCCGACGCGCAGCCATTCGGTGTCGCGGTAGCCGAGTTCGGCGGCGCCGACCGTGGGCTCGATCCGGGCGAGTTCGTCCTTGAGGTCGTGGAAGAACTGATCGACGAAGGCACCGCCGGCGAGGTGGTCCCGCCGCGCGTAACTGAAGAAGAACAAGGGCTCCACGGCACCCCCCGGTCGGCCGACGTGGCTACCGTACCGGGGGTTGGGGAAAGCCGTGGCGGAGGCGGCGCATCCGGCCCGACGGCCGGTGACGACAAGGGTCCGACCGGTCAGATGGCGGACTGGAACCGCATCACCGACGCGGTGCCGGGGCCTTCGCCGACGAGGCCGACCCGGCGCATCAGCCGTCCGACGGCCTCGGGCGTGCAGCGGGCCAGGAGCTCGTCGAGCGAGGGTCCGGAGCGGTCGGGATCCGGCTCGGCGGACGGGAGTTCGACAGCGGCATCGGATCCGGTGATCGCGGCCTCACGCATCTGAAGTCCGAGCCCCTTCGGAGACGGGTGGATCGGGCCCCACCTACCTACCCGCGTGCGCCGGAGTCATCCGGCGTACGGCGCGCCGACCCCCGGCGATCACGGGCAGAGCCGCTCCACCCGCCACCCCGTCGGGCTCGTCGGGTCGGCGAGGTAGCGGAGCCGGTCGTGCAGGCGGTTCTCGCGCCCCTGCCAGAACTCGACGGTCTCCGGGATCACCCGGTACCCGCCCCAGAACGGCGGGACGGGCACGCCCTCGCCCTCCGGGTAGCGGCGTTCCAGTTCGGCGTAGCGCCGTTCGAGGACCTCGCGCCCGTCGACGGGGCTGGACTGCTCGCTGGCCCAGGCGCCCAGTTGGGAGCCGTGCGGGCGGGTGCGGAAGTAGGCGGCGGTCTCGTCCCGGCCGACCTTCTCCACCCGGCCCTGGACGATGATCTGGCGGGCGAGCGCGATCCACGGGAAGAGCAGTGCGGCGTGCGGGTTGGCGGCGAGTTCGGAGCCTTTGCGGGAGCCGTAGTTGGTGAAGAACACGAAGCCGCGCGCGTCGTAGCCCTTGAGCAGGACGGTGCGCGAGTTGGGCCGGCCGTCGGCGTCGGCGGTGGAGAGCACCATCGCGTTGGGTTCGGTCACTCCGGCGTCGTCCGCGTCGTGGAACCAGTGGGTGAACTGGCCGATCGGGTCGGGCGCGAGCTGTTCCTCGACCAGGCCCTCGTGGACGTAGTGCTCGCGCATCACGGTGGGGTCCGGGCCGGGGCGGGCCGCGCCGGACGGAGTCCGGGTGGCGGGGCTCGGGGGCGTCGACTGGGCGCGTTCCGGGGTCTGCACGCCAACATCATCCCGTACGACAAGCGGCCGGCACCGCTACCTCCGGACAAACCGCGGTGGGAGATAAGGTGACTCGCCACCGCTTGGCCGACCGTCGTACGGGGAATTGTCCGGAACCGGGTGCCTGGTTCCGTGTTTTCTCCCGGGCACGACCGACCCTCGACGGAAAAGTCAAGCGGGCACGGGGCGAACATCACCACGGTGGTGTATGGCGCAATGCACCCCGTGCCTGTCACTCTGGCACCCAGTGCCAACCACGATTCGGTCACTGGCGCGCCGCCCCACCACGGCGGAGCGCCGATCACAGAACTGAAGGAGCCGTCGCATGTCCGATTTCGTACCCGGGCTTGAGGGAGTCGTCGCGTTCGAGAGCGAGATCGCCGAGCCCGACCGTGAAGGCGGCGCCCTGCGGTACCGCGGTGTCGACATCGACGACCTGGTCGGCAACGTCTCCTTCGGCCACGTCTGGGGCCTGCTGGTCGACGGCAAGTTCAACCCCGGGCTGCCGGCCGCCGAGCCGTTCCCGATCCCGGTGCACTCCGGTGACATCCGGGTCGACGTGCAGTCCGCCCTCGCCATGCTCGCCCCGGTCTGGGGCCTCAAGCCGCTGCTGGACATCTCCGCCGAGCAGGCGCGCGACGACCTCGCCCGCGCCGCCGTGATGGCCCTGTCCTACGTCGCCCAGTCCGCCCGCGGCCAGGGCCTGCCGATGGTCCCGCAGAGCGAGATCGACAAGGCCGAGACGGTCGTCGAGCGGTTCATGATCCGCTGGCGGGGCGAGCCGGACCCGAAGCACGTCAAGGCCGTCGACGCCTACTGGACCTCGGCCGCCGAGCACGGCATGAACGCCTCCACGTTCACCGCCCGGGTCATCGCGTCCACCGGCGCGGACGTGGCGGCCGCCCTGTCCGGTGCGGTCGGCGCGATGTCCGGCCCGCTGCACGGCGGCGCGCCCTCCCGCGTGCTCGGCATGATCGAGGAGATCGAGCGCACCGGCGACGCCACCGCGTGGGTCAAGAACGCCCTGGACAAGGGCGAGCGCCTGATGGGCTTCGGCCACCGCGTCTACCGCGCCGAGGACCCGCGCGCCCGCGTGCTGCGCCGCACGGCCAAGGAGCTCGGCGCGCCGCGCTTCGAGGTCGCCGAGGCGCTGGAGAAGGCCGCGCTGGAGGAGCTGCACAACCGCCGCCCCGACCGCGTGCTGGCCACCAACGTCGAGTTCTGGGCCGCGATCATGCTGGACTTCGCCGAGGTTCCGGCCCACATGTTCACGTCGATGTTCACCTGCGCCCGCACCGCCGGCTGGTCGGCGCACATCCTGGAGCAGAAGCGCACGGGCCGGCTCGTGCGCCCCTCCGCGCGCTACATCGGCCCCGGCCCGCGCCGCCCCGAGGCGATCGAGGGCTGGGACGCCATCGGCCACTGACCGCACCGGACGTACGTCCGAACAGTGCCTCTGAGCAGCGGGTCCGGTCTCGACCGGGCCCGCTGTCGGCGTCTCCGAGCAGCCAAGATCACAGTCTCAGCGGGCGGACGACCGTACCCCCGCCCGGTGCCCGGCCGGTAGGCTGCGCGCGTGGCTCAGATCCGGATCCCCGCTGACATCAAGCCCGCAGACGGCCGTTTCGGCTGCGGACCGTCCAAGGTGCGCCCCGAGGCCCTGAGTGCCCTCGCCGCCACCCAGACCTCCCTGCTCGGCACCTCCCACCGCCAGGCCCCGGTCAAGAACCTGGTCAAGCGCGTGCGCGAGGGCGTGAGCAGCCTCTTCTCGCTCCCCGAGGACTACCAGGTGGTGCTCGGCAACGGCGGCTCCACCGCCTTCTGGGACATCGCCGCCTTCGGCCTGGTCCGGGAGAAGTCCCAGCACCTGGACTTCGGCGAGTTCTCCTCGAAGTTCGGCTCCTCGGTCAAGGCCGCGCCGTGGCTCGGCGAGCCGAGCGTGATCAAGTCCGCCCCGGGCACCCACCCGCTGCCGGTCGCCGAGGCCGGCGTGGACGTCTACGGACTCACCCACAACGAGACCTCGACCGGCGTCGCGATGCCGATCAGGCGCCCGGTGGGCGCGGACGAGGGCTCGCTGGTCCTGGTGGACGCCACCTCGGGCGCCGGCGGCCTGCCGGTGGACATCACCGAGACGGACGTCTACTACTTCGCCCCGCAGAAGTCCTTCGCCTCCGAGGGCGGCCTGTGGCTGGCCACCTTCTCCCCGGCCGCCCTGGAGCGCGCCGCCGAGATCGCCGCCTCCGGCCGCTACGTTCCGCCGTTCTTCTCGCTGCCGACGGCCATCGACAACTCGTCGAAGGACCAGACGTACAACACCCCGTCGATCTCCACGCTCTTCCTGCTGGCCGACCAGCTGGAGTGGCTGAACGGCAACGGCGGGCTGGACTGGGCCGTCGCCCGGACGGCCGACTCCTCGTCCCGGCTGTACGGCTGGGCCGAGAAGTCCTCCTTCGCCACCCCGTTCGTGGCGAACCCGGCCGAGCGCTCCCAGGTGGTCGGCACCATCGACTTCGACGAGTCGGTGGACGCCGCCGCGGTCGCCAAGGCACTGCGTGCCAACGGCATCGTGGACACCGAGCCGTACCGCAAGCTGGGCCGCAACCAGCTGCGCATCGCGATGTTCCCGGCGATCGACCCGGCGGACGTCGAGGCGCTCACCCACTGCATCGACTACGTGGTCGAGCAGCTCTGAGCACCCGCTGAGGCATGCGTGAGGGCCACCACCCACCCGGGGTGGTGGCCCTCACGGCCGTTCGGGGCGGGGTCGGGCCCGGACCGGGCAGGGGCCGCCGTCGGCCACCGGCCCGTCGGCCGACCCCGGTATGCGGCCCCGGAAACCGCGCCCGGCAGGCATGCCCGCCGGCCGGCCTCAGCGACCGGCGAGTGAGCTGAACAGCACGACGATCAGCAGCAGCACCAGCGTGCCGGAGACGATGCGCATACGAGTCTTGGGATCCACGGTCAACGAGAGTACCTCCGCCGTCCGCCCCGCCGGACGGCGAGGGCGCCCGGGGGCTCAGTCCCGGTCGGCCAGCGCCCAGGATCCCAGTGACTCGTAGTGCGCGAAGCCGCCGTCCAGGTCGCTCTTCATCAGGTGCAGCTCGGCGGCCTCCCACTCCGGCCCCCGGTAGTCCGCCAGCGCCGCCGCCAGGCCGTCCAGCTCGGCCGCCGCGACCCGTTGGACGGCGCGCCGGTGGCCGCGGGTGGAGCCGGCCCGGGCGAGGGTGAGGTGCGGGTGGAAGGCGAAGGTGTCGGCCGGTTCCCCGACCACCTCGGCGGTGGCCCCGGCGACGGCCTCGGCCAGCCTGCGCAGCTCCCGGGTCCGCCCCTCGACGCCGGCCCACAGCACCCGGTCGCCGAACCGCCCGGCGCCCGCGATGCGCAGCCGGTGCGCCGGGTGCACCCCGGCGACGGCGGCCAGGGCCTCCTCCAGCTCGGGCAGCCGCTCGGCGGGGACCGCACCGAGGAAGGCCAGGGTGAGGTGCCAGCCGGCGACGGTGGTCCAGCGCAGCCGGTCCGCCCCGGGCAGCCCGCGCACCGGCGCGACCGCGTCGGACAGCCCCTGCAACGCCTCGGCCGGCGGGAGCACCGCCACGAAGAGCCTCATGGGCCCATCCTCCCGCGCGGAGCGCCCGGTGCGGACCCCGGCGGCCCGGAGGGGCTCCTACGGCTCCTGCGACCCCTGCCGCCGCTCCGCCCCCTACGGCCCCGGCGACCGCTCCGCCCCTGCGGGGGCGGTCCCCGGCAGGGCCGTCTTCCCACCCGCGCGGCATTGGGCTAGAACGGGTCCGTGATCGATTCCAGCAGCTTGAAGATCCGCACCGGAGGCCCCGAGGACGTCCCGGACATCCTCGCCCTGCTCGACGGCGCCGTGGCCTGGCTGGCCGGCCGGGACCGCACCGGCCAGTGGGGCGACCAGCCGTTCAGCACCACGCCCGAGCGGGTCGAGCACGTCGAGCGGTACGGCCGCGAGCCGTTCCTGATCCGCCTCGCCGTGGACGGCGGGGGCCGTACGGTCGGCTCCTGCGTGCTGTCCGAGGAGTGCGGCTCGTACGTCCCGGCCGTGGACGAGCGCGAGCTGTTCGTCCGCAACCTGGTCACGGACCGCACCCGCAAGGGCTCGGGCATCGGCGCCGCGCTGATCGCCGACGCGGTCGAGGAGGCCCGGCGGCGCGGCATCGGCCTGCTGCGGGTCGACTGCTACGGCGGCGCCGACCGCAAGCTCGTCGCCCAGTACCGGGCGCTCGGCTTCACCGAGACCGAGGGCTTCGAGGTCGAGCAGCCGGGCGGCGTCTGGCCCGGCCAGGTCCTCGCCATCCGGCTCTGACGTCGAACCCCCCCCGGGGGGGCCGGGGGGGGGGGGCGCCCCGCCCCACGCGGGGGGCCCCGGGGGCATGGGCG
>NZ_JBHWBZ010000030.1:0-10354 GCF_042735475.1 Kitasatospora sp. NPDC059577
TGCTTGCTTCGCGGCTCCCGGTGGTCCCCCCCCCTGTCGCGGTCGCCCTCTCTTTGGGGGTGGGCGGGGGGGGGGGCGCGCGCCCCCCCCCCCCCGGGGGGGGGGGGGGGGCCCGCTTCGGGGTCTTCGGCGGTCCTACTTGCTCAGACCGGCCTTGACGGAGCAGATCGGCCAGGCGCCCGGGCCCTGGGCCGCGAGGACCTTCTCGCCGACGGAGATCTGCTGGGCCTTGGTGGCCAGGTCGGCGCGCGGGGCGAAGGAGGTGCCGCCGAACGCCGCCCAGGTGCTGGAGGTGAACTGCAGGCCGCCGTAGAAGCCGTTGCCGGAGTTGATGGCCCAGTTGCCGGTGGCCTCGCAGGAGGCGACCTTGTCCCAGACCGTGGCCGGCGCGGCGGAGGCGCTGGTGGCCGTGACGAGGCCGGCCACCGGCAGCGCGGTGAGCGCCCCGGCCATCAGAGCCATCCGGACGCGGTTGCGGCGCTTCGGGGTGGCAGTGGTGGTGGCAGCGGCGGTCTCGTTACGGAAGGTCATGGATTTCCTTTCGGAGGGGTTGCGAGCACGCGGAACCAGGCCTTCGGAAGGCCGTCGGTTTCGGGGGCACGTCACTCGCGTGGTTCGGCACCGTTCCTGCTCGGGGGCGGTGAGGCCGGTCCGGAGCGGATCGCTCGGTGCAACGGGTTCGAAGTTACGGGGGCGGTGGTGGCCGGTTCAAGGATTCGGAGGTTTAGGCACGTCAGAGGGCTGTTACCGGGCGTAAGGATCAAGGAATTGTGCCGATTTCGCCCGATTTACACCTATTTCCAAGATCAAACCCTGCGGAGAAGTGGCCCCCGCCACACCGAAAACCGTGTGAGGCCACGCACATCGTCGACAGCGCGTGACGGCCCGCCCGCCGCCGGTGCCGAATCCGCCGCGCCCGTCGCCGCCCCGGGTGGCCCGCACCACAGGGCTCACCCCGCGTACCCCCTGCGCCTACGCACCGTCCCGGTAATAGCCTGTGGATCATGAGCAACGACAGCGACGCAACGGACGCACCGGGCTCGGGAACGGCGGACACCGGCAGGGGAGGGGCGGCGGCCGGGGGTCAGTCCGGCGCCGGGGAGCACGAGGCCGCGGCCGCACCCGCGGGCTTCGAACTGGGGACGGACGGGCCCGGCGTGATCCTGGCCGGTCTGGACGGCTCCGACTCCTCCTGGCGCGCCACCGCCTACGCCGCAGGGCTGGCCCGCCGGCAGGGCGCCGTCCTCGCGGTGGCCTACATCCAGCCGGTCCTCGGCGCCGCGACCGCCCTGGCCGGGGCCGCCGTGGAGGAGACCACCCAGGAGATTGCCGAGGAACTGCTGGCCGCCCTGCGCGACGCCGAGGAGCGGGTCCGCGAGGTCTGGAAGGTGGACTGGCGCTTCCTGACCATGCGCGGCGACCCCTACGGCGGCCTGGCCAAGCTCGCCGACGAGCTGCGCGCGGACGCCGTGGTGGTCGGCGTCTCCGAGCAGGCCGGGCACAAGGTGATCGGATCGGTGGCGGTCCGGCTGGTGAAGGCGGGCCGCTGGCCGGTGACCGTCGTCCCCTAGGAGAGGAAGAGGTGGAGGGAAAGGGGGGAGGGAGGGGCGGAGGCCGCCGGGGCCGACCGCGCGACGGGTGCGGACGGGACGCCGGGTAGGGTGCGTGAACATGACGGACACGCGGGGCACGCTCCCCTCCGAGCCCGCCCACCCGACCGGCAGCGACCTGCACCTCGACCTCCCCGCCACCGGCGGCCGCCGCGCCGCGCTGATGACGGCCCTGCGCGAGGCGATCCGCAGTGGCCGGCTGGCGCCCGGCACCCGGCTGCCGCCGTACCGGGTGCTCGCCGCCGACCTCGGCCTGGCCCGCAACACCGCCGCCGAGGCCTACGCCGAACTCGTCGCCGAGGGCTGGCTGACCGCCCGTCAGGGATCCGGCACCGCCGTCGCCGAACGCGCCGAACCCGTCCCGCCGACCCGGGCCCGCCGGCCCTCGCCCCGGCCCGGACCCCGGTACGACCTGCGCCAGGGCCAGCCCGACGCCGCGTCCTTCCCCCGGACCGCCTGGCTGGCCGCCGCCCGCCGGGCCCTCACCGCCGCGCCCAACGAGGCCTTCGGGCCCGGTGATCCGCAAGGCCGGCGCGAGCTGCGCACCGTCCTCGCCGACTACCTGGCCCGGGCGCGGGGGGTGCGCACCGACCCGGACCGGATCGTGGTCTGCTCCGGCTTCGCCCACGCCCTGCGACTGCTCTTCGACGGCGCGCGGCCCGTCCTGCCGCCCGCCGAGAACGGGCCGCTGGCCGTCGAGGCGTACGGGCTGGGCTTCCACCGCGGGCTGCTCGCCGCCGCCGGGGTCGCCGCCGTTCCGCTGCCGATCGACGAACAGGGCGCCCTCGTCGAGGAGTTGGCGCAGAGCGCGGACGTCCGGACGGCGCTGCTCACCCCTGCCCACCAGTTCCCCACCGGCGGTCCGCTGCACCCGGGCCGCCGCGCCGCCGTGGTCGACTGGGCGCGCGGCCGCGGCGGACTGGTCCTGGAGGACGACTACGACGGCGAGTTCCGGTACGACCGCCAGCCGGTCGGCGCCCTTCAGGGCCTCGACCCCGAGCGGGTGGTCTACCTCGGCAGCGCCAGCAAGAGCCTCACTCCGGCGCTGCGCCTCGGCTGGATGGTGCTGCCGGACCACCTGGTCGACCGGGTGCTGGCAGCGAAGGGCGAACGCGAGGGCTGGGCCAGCGCGTTGGACCAGCTGACCCTCGCCGAGTTCATCGACTCCGGAGGCTACGACCGGCACCTGCGCCGGATGCGCCGCCACTACCGGGACCGCCGTGACCACCTGGTGGCCGCGCTCGCGGAGCGCGCCCCGCACGTCGAGGTGTCCGGCATCGCGGCCGGTCTGCACGCGGTGCTGCGGCTGGAAGCGGGCACCGAGCGCTCGGTGCTCAAGGCGGCCGCCTACCGGGGCCTGGCGGTCGACGGCCTCGCCGACTACCGGCACCCGGAGATCGCGCCGGAGGCCATGCCCGCCGTCGACGGGCTGGTGGTCGGCTACGCCACGCCGCCCGACCACGCCTACGCGGCGGCGGTCGCGGCGCTCTGCGACATCCTGCCGTCGCCGGTCTGAAAGCGGCCCGAAGGCGGCCCGAGGCTGCCCGGGCGGCCGCCCGGGCGGCGTGACGGCCGGGGGAGCCGGGGAACCGGTGGGAGGGGGCGGGGGAGTCGCTGCCCGCACGGGCGGAGAAGCATATGCCTCCGGGCGCCCCGATGAGGGGGGAACCGGACCGACCGGTCCGCAGTGTCCGCTGGCCACTCCTGCGTCGGTACGGAATCGGGCCGAGGAGGGCAACCCGAGCGGTACCGCCGCCTACGCTCCCTGGTCATGCGCAGAACACATCCGATCCGCGCCGCGCTCGTCGCGTGCCCGGCCCTCGTCGTCGGTCTGCTCCTCTCCTCCGCTCCCGCCCGGGCCGACTCCCCGTTGCCCCTCACGGCCGTCTCCGACAAACAGACGACCGTCCGGGGCGGCGAGTTCACGCTCACGCTGACGCTCACCAACCCGTACGACACCCCGATCCAGTTCGTGTACCAGAGCGTCCAGGAGACCTACGCGACCAGCCTGCAGACCGGCCTCAAGTTCGCCGCGACGGCCTGCGGCACCCAGACCAACGGCTGCAGCGACAACGTCCACGGCGGCATCGCCCGGTACAACGTGCCGCTCGAACCCGGTGCCAGCAGCACCTTCACCGTGACCTACACCGTCGCTCCGGACTCGGCCTGCGGTGCCGCCACCCGGATCGACTTCTACTCCTACCTGTACTACGAGTACAACGCAGGGCTGAAGAACAACTCGGGCATCATCGGCGTCCCCGGCACCCAGGTGGCCTGCGCCTGACCCGCCGCCGACCGGGGCGGGCTCGCGACCGTCACCGGCGCGCCCCCACTGCGCACCCCGTTCTCCCGTCAGGTGCCGGCCACCCCCGTTCCGGCACCTGACGGGCCGTCCGCATGCGTGCGCTCGCAGCCGGGCGCGGCGCCGGGGCGGGCCGGCCGGGACGGCAGGACGGCCCGAATCCCGCGGCCGACCCCCGGCCTCCGCCGGCCCGAACCTCCGCACCGGGCCCCGCAGGCCCCCGGCCGACGCACCCGACCCCGCGCCTCGAACCTCCGCATCCGAACCGCCCGGCCGGTGTGCCGGGTTGACGCCCGGTGACGATCTCCCGGTCGTCCGGAGCGGTGGCGGCCGGGCGGGAAAGCCGGTGGTGCCACGGGGATCGCAGGTGCGAACGGATGTTCCTCCGGTTCGCGGGCCCATGGGGGCGGACTGCGCGAGATTCACCCTATCGGGGGGTACTGGGCGTCCGTACGGGCCTGGCCGGGTGCTGGTGATCTAGGGTTCCGGGTGGGTCGCCGGGAGACGGCGGCACACCCCCGGAACTTTCGCCAATGCCCCCACCAGTGTGCGGATCTGATGATCCGTCACGGCATGCGCCGGTGGCGCTCCCCATGGCCCTGGCCGCGTGACCCCACCACAGGAATGGAGACCCCTGCCGATGCCCGTGGACACGAGCCCGGAGACAGAGCAGGCCAAGCAGCAGAGCCTTGCGACAGCCGCTGCCCGGAACCTTGCCACCACGACCAAGTCCGCACCGCAGATGCAGGAGATCACCTCCCGCTGGCTGCTCAAGGTGCTCCCCTGGGTGCAGGCCGCCGGTGGCGCCTACCGGGTCAACCGTCGGCTCACCTACGCCGTGGGCAACGGCGTGGTGGAGTTCATCAAGACCGGCTCCCAGGTCCGGGTGATCCCGGCCGAGCTGGGTGAGCTGGCCCTGTTGCGCGGTTACGAGGACGACGAGGTGCTCACCGCCCTGGCCGACCGTTGCCAGCAGCGGGACTTCGGCCCCGGCGAGGTGCTCACCACCCAGGGCGAGGCCGCCGACCGGATCTTCCTGATCGCGCACGGCAAGATCAACCAGATCGGCACCGGCAAGTACGGTGACGAGACGGTGGTCGGCGTGGCCGGTGACGGCGACCGCTTCGGCGACGACGCGCTGCTGAACCCGGACGCCGTCTGGGACTTCACCGCGAAGACGGCCACCGCCGGTGTCGCGCTCACCCTGAGCCGGGACGACTTCGCCCGCATCCGGGACAACGCGCCGAGCCTCCAGGAGCACCTGCAGGCCTTCCTGGCCCTGCCGCTGCAGGCCCAGAACGAGCGCGGCGAGGCCGAGATCGCCATGTCGGCCGGCCACCACGGCGAGTACGAGCTCCCCGGCGCCTTCGTGGACTACGAGTTGAAGCCGCGCGAGTACGAGCTGAGCGTCGCGCAGACCATCCTCAAGGTGCACACTCGCGTCGCCGACCTCTACAACCAGCCGATGAACCAGATCGAGCACCAGCTCCGGCTGACCATCGAGGCCCTGCGCGAGCGGCAGGAGCACGAGATCGTCAACAACCCGGAGTTCGGGCTGCTCAACAACGCCGACTTCGACCAGCGGATCCAGACCCACTCCGGCCCGCCCACCCCGGACGACCTGGACGAGCTGCTCAACCGCCGCCGCGACCCTGACTACCTGCTGGCCCACCCGCGGACCATCGCCGCCATCGGCCGCGAGTTCAACGCGCGGGGCCTGTACCCCACCCACGTCGACCTCGGCGGGCAGCAGGTGCCGGCCTGGCGCGGGGTACCGATCCTGCCCTGCAACAAGATCCCGATCACCAAGGAGAACACGAGCTCGATCCTCGTGATCCGTACCGGTGAGGACAACCAGGGCGTGATCGGTCTGCACCAGACCGGCATCCCGGACGAGTACCAGCCGTCGCTCTCGGTCCGCTTCATGGGGATCGACGAGAAGGCGATCATCTCGTACCTGGTCAGCGCCTACTACTCGACCGCGATCCTCGTGCCGGACGCGGTCGGCGTGCTGGAGAACGTGGAGATCGCGCACCGCCGCCACTGAGCGGACGCACGGAACAACGGGCGCGGGCCGTAACCGGCGGGCTCGAAGATCGTTTCTCCTGAAGACGGACGGCTCGCCCCCCGGAGGCGGGCCGTCCGCCTCATCACGTCCGGCCACTTCCGGTCGTGCCCGACCGACCCCGACCGATCGACCGACCCCGATCGGCCGAGACCGACCGAGACCGGTCCGGGCCGGGAGCGCGCCGGAAAGGGCCGGACGTCGACCGATGGCGGCCCTTCCGCCTGCCTCGTGGCGGGCCGGTCGACCCGAGCGCGTCCTGTTCCGTCCCGTCCTTCCCAGGCGACCCGAGAGGTGTGTGGAGCCCATGTCCCCGCGTCGGCAGTTACGACGGATACCGCTGCCCGGCGGTGGGACGACGGCCTCCGGGCGGCGGGTCCGGCTGGCCGGTGCGGCGGTCGGCGTGGTCGCGATGTGCGCGCTGGTCACCGGCGCGACCGCCTCCGGCGCCGAGCACACCGGTGGGCACCCGGACGGCCCGGCCGTGGACATCTGCGTCTGCACCGGGACCGACGTCTCGGTGTCGGTGGGGCCGGGCGGCAGCGTGGGCGTCGGTGTGGGCGTCGACGTCCAGGTCGGCGTCAGCGTCGCTCCGAACGCCGGCAGCGGACACCACGACCACGAGCCCCGGCCCGGGCACCACCCGTGCCACACACGCCGGGCCACCCCGTTGCCGGCCGCGCCCTCCTCCTCGGCGGGCCTCCGGCCGGAGTACGGACGACCGGGCGACGAGCACGGGGGACACGACTGGCATCACCACCCGTGCCCGAGTCCGACCCCCACTCCGACGCCGACCCGGACACCGACACCCACGCCCACGCCCACGCCGACACCCACCCCCACTGCGACCCCGACCCCGACGCGCACGGCGACGCCGACCCCCACGCCACCGCCCTCGCCGCTCCCCTCTCCACCACCGCCCCCTCCGCCGCCGCCCGCGCCCGCACCGCCACCGGCCGTTCCCGCGCCCCCCGTGCCGGCACCTCGGGTGCCCGCGCCGGTGCCGCCCGTGGCCGCGTCGGCACCGCCGGTGCCCGCCGACCCGGTGCCCCCGAGCCCCGCCCCACCGAGTGCGGCGCACCCGAGTCCGGTGTGGCCGACCCCGGCCGCGCCGCCGACGTACCGCGTGCCGGCGTCGAAGCCGGTGGCCATGCCGCAGCGCCACCAGGGCACCCCGATGACCACCACCCTCGTGCTGATCATGGTTCCCGGCGTGCTCGCCGGAGCGGCCCTGCGTCCGGGCCGGGGTCAGGGCCGGGGCCGCGCGGGCCGGTCCTGACGGACCGCGGGCCGCACGCTCGCCGTCCGCCCCGTGGCCGTTCTCCGGTCCGCGGCCGTCCCCCGGCCTTCCAAACGAGTTCCCTACGAGTTCGGTACGTCCCAGGCCTTTCCGTACGTCCCTGAGCTTTCCGTACGTTCCCTGAGCTTTCGATCCGTCACAAGCCAAGCCAGAGAAGGGAGTTCCCATGTCCGAATGGGTGGCATTGACCATCGCCATGGCGTCGGCCTGTGCCGTCGTGGTGGCGGTGGTGCTGCTGAGGACCCGCCGGACGAGCAGTGAGGAGAAGACCGACGAGACTCCGGACGTCATCGAGTACATCACGATGATGATCGGCGTCGTCTACGCGATCGTCCTCGGTCTCGCCATCGCGGGTGTCTGGGAGGGACGCGGCGCGGCCCAGGACGACCTGTTCCGCGAGGCGCAGTCGCTGCGCGAGGTGAGCGACCGTGCGGTGGTCTACCCGGCCGAGGTCCGCGACCAGGTGCGGGCCGACGTGGACGCCTACGTCACGTACGTGGTGAACACCGAGTGGGCCTCCATGAAGGAGAACGGCGAGATCACCGAGAAGGGCGACCAGCTGCTGCAGAAGCTGCAGACGGACGTCGCCACCCGGCCGCCGGCCTCCGACCTGGAGGCGCAGGCGTACCAGCCGATCATGGACCGGATCAGCCAGGCCTCCGAGGCCCGCCACGCGCGGGGTGAGAACGCTGGTCCGGGGATGCCGGGGATCGTCTGGTTCGGCCTGATCGGCGGCGCGGTGGTGACCGTCGGCATGCTGTTCGCCCTGCAGATCCGGCGCACGCGGCGGGAGTTGGTGCTGGCGCTCTGCTTCAGCGCGCTGATCGCCTTCCTGTTGTTCATGATCTGGGACTTCGACGACCCGTACTCCCGGAGCGTCTCGGTGACCACCCAGCCGTTCGAGGACCTCTTCCCCTCGCTGGACCTCAAGGGCTGACCCCATGGGGCGGCGTCGGTGACCGTCCGGTGCCGCCGCGCTGACGGCCCCCGCGGTCCCGGAAGCGAGCGTCTCCAGGGCGCCTGGACCGGTGCTCGGACCGGTGCTCGGACCGGCGCTCGGATCGGCGCTCGGACGGACCGGCGCCCGGACGGCCCACGCGGAATCCCGCATGGGCCGTCCGGCGTGCGTGCCGACCGGCGGACCGTCAGCGCAGGCTGCCGTCCATCGAGTCGAGCATCGTGCCGGCGGTGTCGTCGTTCTCCAGGGAGAAGGCGAACAGGCCGCCGAGTCCCTTGCTCCTGGCGTAGGCCCCGCGTGCCCGGACGGCCTGCGGGGTGTCGCCGGTCCAGAAATTGGTGCCGTCGTAGACCCAGCTGCTCTCGGTGACCGGGTCCCAGTGAGTCTGCGCCGCGGTCGGGTCGAGCTCCTTCCAGGCGGCCAGGCCGGCTTCCTGGCTCATCGGCTTGGCGGCGGTCGGACCGGTCGCGCTCTGGTACAGGCCGGAGTTCGGGCCGGCCGGCACACCGGTCCAGCCGCGCCAGTAGAACGGGATGCCCAGAACCAGCTTGCTCGCGGGGAAGCCGCCGGGGATGCCGTACTCGGGCAGCCCGGTGGTGTATGCGGCGACCGTGGTGTCCACGTTGTACTTGCGGGTGCCGGGGGTGATCGGCGTGGTCGGGTCGGCAGGGCTGTCGTGCAGCGGGTCCTGCTGGTTGGTCGGGCCCTTGGCGTCCCACGCGCCGTGCATGTCGTAGGACATCACGTCGGCGTAGTCCAGGTAGGCGCCGATCCTGTCGGTCTCCAGCTGGGCGACCTTGTCCTGGCCGCTGGGCAGTGCGGCGGTCAGCAGGTAGCGCTTGCCCTGCGCGGAGCCGAGGGCGTCCAGCTGGGTGCGGAACTCCTTGAGCAGCAGCGTGAAGTTCTGCTTGTCGGCGGGCGCGTAGTGGTTGCCGGTGTGGCCGCCGGCGGAGCCCGGGTACTCCCAGTCGAGGTCGATGCCGTCGAAGATGCCCGCGGCCGAGGCCTGGCCGCCCGAGGCGTCACCGGCGACCCCGGTCGGCAGGTTCCCCTTCAGGAACATGTCGACGCAGGAGGAGACGAAGGCCTTCCGGGAGGCGTCGGTGGCCGCCGCGTCGGAGAAGTACTTGGAGTACGTCCAGCCGCCGATCGAGATGGTGAACCGCAGGTTCGGGTTCTTGGCCTTGAGTTGGCGCAGCTGGTTGAAGTTGCCCTTGAGCGGCTGCTCCCAGCTGTCGCTGCTGCCGTCCACGCTGGTGCCGGAGTTGTAGTCGGCCTGGTAGTCGGCGTAGGCGTCGCCCGCGCCGTCGCCGGCGTCGGGGTCGGACTCGTTGGTGGAGTCGGAGGCCTTCACCGCCTGGAAACAGGTGAACCTGGTCGGGTCGATGTTGGCGAACGCGTAGTGGATGACGTCCAGCTTGGCGGCGGCGCCGCTGGTGACCACGTTCTTCGGGTAGTAGGCGTTCTCGTAGATGCCCCACTGGTCGAAGTAGGCCGAGCGGACCGGCTGTTGCGCGGGGGCGGCTCCGGTCGTGGTGCTCACCGGCGCGGACTGGGCGGAGGCGTGGCCTCCCGAGTAGCCCTGGACGCTGAAGGTGTAGTCCCTGCCCGGCAGCAGGGAGCTGACGGCGACCGAGGTGCCCATCGAGGTGGCGACCAACTGGCCGTTGGACCACACCTTGTAGGCGACCGGGCCGTCTCCGCTGGTGAGCGTGGAGGGCTGCCAGGTGAGCACGACCGCGTCGGAGGTGGTCCGGGTGACCGCGATGCCGGTCGGGGTGGTGACCTTGCCGTCCCCGGCCGGGCCGCCGGAGGTGGCCGTCGGGGTCGGGGTGCCGGTGGTGGGGCTGCCGGTCGCGGTCGGGCTGCCCGTGGCGGTGGGGCTGGCAGATGCCGTGGGGCTGCCCGTGGCCGTGGGGCTGGCGGACGCCGTGGGGCTGGACGTCGCCGTCGGGCTGCTGGAGGAGGTGGGTCCGGCCGGGCCGGTCAGCGTGAGGTCGTGGGGGGGGGGGGGGGCGGGGGGGGGCGCACCCATGTTTTATTAAGTGTTTGAGTTGGTGGTGGCGCCCGGGGTTTTGATGTTGTGCAGAACGGTGAAGACACAAAAGCCCGGGGGTCA
>NZ_JBHWBZ010000030.1:10364-16118 GCF_042735475.1 Kitasatospora sp. NPDC059577
CTTGAGCGGCTGCTCCCAGCTGTCGCTGCTGCCGTCCACGCCGGTGCCGTACCAGCCGTGGGTGAAGACGGTGACGGAGGTCGTCGAGGCGCCGGTGGTGAAGGTGGTGCTCAGCCGGTTCCAGCCCGTTCCGCCGGGTGTCCAGGCCGAGGAGTTGACGCCCGTTCCGGTGGCGCCGAGGTAGACGTAGCTGCCCTGCACCCAGCCGGCCAGGGTGTACGTGGTGTTCGGCTGGACGGTGACGGTCTGCCGGCACTGCGCGGTGTCGGAGGCCGAGGCGGCGCCGCTGAGCGCGTGGGTGCCGCCGTGCACCGGGGTGGTGACGACCGAGCCGTTGGCGCAGGTCCAGCCGGACAGGGTGCCGGTTTCGAAGTCGCCGTTGGCCAGGAGGTTGACCGGGGCGGCGGAGGCGGAGCCGAAGGTGAGGGCGAGGGCGGCGCCACTGGTGGTGAGGGTGGCGGCCAGGGCCAGCGCGGTGGCCCTTCTGCGCTGGGCGGCCCGGCGCCCGGTGCGCTCCTCGCCGGAGCGGTCGGGCCGTGCGGGCAGGACGCGGTCGTGCATGCGGTGGGTCCTCCGGATGTGTGGGGGTTCCGGCGGTGCGGTGGCCCGGACGGGCCGTGGGGAGCCGGCCCGGGCGCGGTGGGGGCGCGCGGGCGGGTGACGCGTGCTGACGGGCGGTGCGCGGACGCGGCGGACGGCCGTCCCGGCCGCGTCCCGACTGAACAGATTGGACTGGACCAATATTCGCCGTCAAGGGTGTCCGCCCGCTGGACCGTCCCCGGCCCGCACCGCGGCGGCCCGGTAGGTTGACCGCTACGAACAGGCCGTCGAACGGAGGAGGCGCGATGGACAGCCAGGACTGGGACGACCGCTACGCCGCGAGCGAGCTGGTGTGGGGTGCCGAGCCCAACCGGTGGGTGGTCCGCGAACTGACCGGCCGCACCCCCGGCCACGCCCTCGACCTCGCCGCCGGTGAGGGCCGCAACGCCATCTGGCTGGCCGCCCGGGGCTGGGAGGTCACCGGACTGGACTTCTCCGCCGTCGCCCTGGAGCGCGCCGAACGGCTCACCGCCGACCTGCCCGACGAGGTCGCGGACCGCCTCACCTGGCGCCACGGCGACGCCCGCGCCTTCGAGGCCGGCGCCGCCGGGTACGACCTCGTCCTGGTCGCCTACCTCCAGCTGCCCGCCGGGGACCGCCGTACGGTGCTGCGCCGGGCCGCCGACGCGCTCGCCCCCGGCGGCACCCTGTTGGTCGTCGGACACGACCTGAGCAACCTCACCGAGGGCGTCGGCGGCCCGCAGGACCCGGCGGTGCTGTTCACCCCGGAGGACGTCCTCGCCGACCTCGCCGACCTCGCACTGCGCACCGTCCGCGCCGAGCGGGTGCACCGGACGGTCGGCGGCGAACCCGGTCACCGCAGCGCGGGCGCGGAGGGTGTCGCGGTGGACGCGCTGGTCCGGCTGGAGCGGGGCACCGCGTGACGGTCCGGCCCACCCGGCGCGCCCTGCTGGCGGGGCTGGCGGGGGCGGCCCCGCTCGCGCTGGCGGGCTGCGCCGTCGGGAGGCAGCCCGCCGCCCCGGCCGGGCCGAGCGACCCGGGCGGCGAGGCGTTCGTGATGGTCATCCGGCACGGCGAGAAGCCCGACGCCGCACACCTCGGCCTGAACGAGGCCGGCCGGCCGGACGGCAAGTCGCTGACCGAGCGCGGCTGGGCCCGGGCCAACGCCCTGCCCACGCTGTTCACGCCGCCCGCGCCCGGCCTGCGCGCCCCGGCGTGGATCACCGCCGCCACCGACCGGGGCCCGTCGGCCGGCGCACACCGGATGCGGCAGACCGTCACCCCGCTGGCCGCCAGGCTCGGCCTGACGGTGAGCACCGGGTTCGCGGAATCCCAGGAGTCCCTGCTGGCAAGGGAGGTGCTGTCCTGGTCCGGACCGGGGCTGATCTGCTGGGAGCACTCGCGGATCCCGCGCATCGTCGAAGCGCTCGGCGCGGCCGACTGCGGTGTGCCCCACGTCTGGCCGGACCGGTTCGACCCGATCTGGGTGCTCTCCCGGTCGGCCGTCGGGGTCTGGACCTTCCATGAGGTCCGGCAGCACCTGTTGGACGGCGACGACTGATCCCCTCGCGGCGTACGGGCAGTCTGATGGAGCGTCAATCATTCTGCTGCGTACGAGGATCCGCGCGCCCGTGACGGTGCCGGCGACCGCTGTCCTGCTGCTCGCTGTCGGCGCGGCCCCCGGCTCCGGCCCCGAGCCCGAGGGCGGGCCGCAGTCCGGCCCCGAGTCCGAGGGTGGGCCCGGGCCGACCCCGCCGCCCTCTGGCGGATCCCCGTCCCGGTGCTCTGACCGGCGGTGCCGGTCGCCACCGCCGACGGCCGTGCGGCCGACGACGACCGGCGGGCCGTCAGCCCGCGGTGACGGTCACCACCGCGTACTGGGCGACGGTCAGCGGCACACTGACCGTGCCGCCGGTGACGGTGTACGGGACGGGCTTTGGTGCGGGGTCGATGCCGTCCGGGCTCGCGACGGTGACGGCCGTGACGTCGGCCCCGGCCGGGAGGGTGTAGGAGAGCGTGCAGTTCGCCGGCGTGGTGGCGAAGGCGGCCGGGGTGTCACCGAAGGCGGTGAAGTTCACCAGGTGGACCACGGTGTCGCCGCCGAGCTGCCGGGCGTCCAGGAAGATCCGCCGGTCCCCGGCCAGGGTGACCGCGGGCGGCGCGGACTGCCGGACGGCGGTGAGCAGTTGGTCCGCCGAGGCCTGGTCGGTCCTGGTCAGGTAGCTGAGCCCGGCCCGCGCCTTGACGTACCAGCAGGTGCCGTTGCCGTAGGAGTTCTGCCTGGTGGCGGGCAGCGGGTCGGCCCGGCGCAGGCCGAGTACGTCGGAGAGGGCGAACTCGCCCCGCTGGCCGCCCAGTTCGTCGAGTGCGGTGGGCGCCGGGCCGGTGATCACGACGGTGCCGCCGGCCGCGACGAAGGCGCGCAGCAGGACCGCCTCGGCGTCCGACACCGCCTGTAGGTCGGGCAGCAGCAGGACCTTGTACCGGGCCAGGTCGTCGGCGGTCAGGCCGGGGCTGGTCACCGTGTCGAAGGGGACGTGGGCGTAGACCAGCGCCTTCACGGTGCCCCGGAACTCGCCCAGCCAGGGCACCTGCGCGCAGCTCATCTGCGGGTCGTCGCCGCCCCACCAGTCGGTGATCCCGGCCGGGGCGGTGGGGTTGACGTACATCCCGTTGCCCTCGCCCGGGGCGACGTAGTCCCGGGAGGGGGCGGAGTGGTACACCCCGACCCGGGCGATGGAGGCCGGGTCGTAGAGCTTCTGCTGGTTGGTCCGCACGAAGCGGTACATCCGGGTGCGCATCGCCGCGTCCACGGTGTCGTTCTTGTAGGGGGTCTTCACCTCGTACGGGTTGCAGCCGGCGGCGATCAGTTGGGACATCACGAGCGAGGCGTCGTCCGGCTGCCAGCCGTAGGAGAACGCCCAGGCGGGCTTGGTGCCGCTGGCGGCGCGGGCGTACTTGTACATCGAGATCAGGCAGACCCAGTCGGAGGCGGTGGCGTGCCGCATGCCGTCGTAGTTGCCGAGGATGTCCACCTCCCAGACCTGGGCGACGGCGCCGGGGGCCTGGCGCAGGTAGCCGCCGTCGAGGCCGATCGAGGTGGCGTAGCGGTAGTCCATCGAGACGGTCTCGACGAAGGTGACCAGGTCGGGGTTGACGGAGCGACCGGCGTCGGCGATGTCGAGCTGGAAGCGGAGCAGGTTGCGGTGGCGCCACTCGACGTAACGGCGGAAGACCGGGTCGGTGAAGTTCGCGGCCCTGGGCAGGGCGAGGCCGGTGTCGGCCTTGAAGGCGGCGGCGCCCCAGGTGGAGGCGTCGCACCAGGAGAGCACGCCGTCGAAGTAGATCGGCACGTCGGGCCAGATGCCGTCCACGCCGGTCGCCGCCACGCCCTTGATCCGCTTGAGGTAGTAGTCCCGCCAGGGCGAGTTCGGGCTGAGCCAGACGCTCTCGTCGCCCGGGTCGACCCAGACCACCACGCTCCCGTAGAACACGTTGGGCTTGCCGGCGAGGTCGCGCTGGACCCAGTTCCTGCCCTGGTCGTTCTTGTAGAAGGAACGGCCCTTCTCGCCGCCGGGGGAGATCAGCTCCAGCGACGGGTAGTACATGACGACCTTCATCCCGGCGGCGTGGGCCAGGCCGGTGAAGGTCTTCACCTCGGCCATGTGGGCAGCGAACTCGGCGTCGGTCAGCCAGTTCGAGAGCAGGGTGTCCAGCTCGACGACGCTGACCTCCTGCGCCTTCAGGGCGTCGACGGCGCTCTGCATGTCGGCCGGTTCGTTGAAGGTGCCGTCGGCGATCCGGGCGTAGCGGGCCCAGTCGGGCCAGGCCTGGGCGGCGGCCGGCTGCGCGGATCTCGCGGCCTCGCCGGGTGCCACGGCCGCGCCGGGTGCGGGCGCCGGTGCGGCCGCGAGAGCGGGTCCGGGGGCCGGTGCCGCGGCCCAGGCCCGGCCGCCGGGGAGCAGGCGGAGGGCGGCCAGGGCGCCGCCCGCGCCGAGGCCGGCCCGCAGCAGGCGTCGGCGGCCCAGGCGGGTGGCGGTGGCGGCGCTCGTGGGCGCTGCCGCGGCGTGGTGGCCAGTGGCACGGTCGGCGGCGGCGGTGTGCTGGTCGGTGGCGGTGCGTTGTTCGGTTCCTTCGTGCTGCTCGGGCATGGTGGTCCCCCCAGCGTGAGTCGTACCCGGGAACGGTGGCGAGCGGAGCGTGGTGGAGGCGGAACGAACAGTGTGCGAACGGCCCGCCGTCGCGACCGGCGGTGCCTCGGGGCCGACCCTAGACCGTGGGCTGCCCCGGTCGTTCGGTCCCGGTCCACGGCTACGTCAGACGTCGGACCACCGGTTCCCTCAGTGTGCGGACCGTTGTCGGGGGTGAGTCACGGGGGAGCGCGGGGTAGGGGTGCTCGCAGGACGCCGTCGGATGATCAGAAATTTTTCTACAGTGCTGTAGATTCGCGGCACGCGGCGGTGCAGAACGAGGAGGACGCGATGAGCGTTTCGCTGGCCAAGGGGCAGAAGATCAGCCTGGAGAAGCCGGGCGGTGGGCAGCTGAGCGTGGTCCGGATGGGGCTCGGCTGGAAGGCGGCGGAGCGCAAGGGCTTCTTCGCCAAGCTGCTCGCCGCCGGCCGGGAGATCGACCTGGACGCCTCGGCGGTGCTGTTCGCCCAGGGGAGGCCGGTGGACGTGGTCTTCTTCCAGCACCTCACCAGCAACGACGGCTCGGTGCGGCACAGCGGGGACAACCTGGTCGGCGGTTCCGGCGGTGCGACCGACGACGAGTCGATCACGGTCGACCTGACGGCGGTGTCGGCCGAGGTCGACCAGATCCTCTTCACCGTCAACTCCTTCACGGGGCAGACGTTCCAGGAGGTCGAGGCGGCCTTCTGCCGGCTCGTGGACGAGAGCACCGGCGCGGAGCTGGCCCGCTACACGCTCACCGGCGGCGGCCCGTACACCGCGCAGATCATGGCCAAGGTGCAGCGCACGGCGGCGGGTTGGCAGATGACCGCGATCGGCCAGCCGGCCGGCGGGCGGACCTTCCAGGACCTGATGCCGGAGCTGGTCAAGCACCTCTGAGACCCCGGGCTCCGCGAGGAGTCCGGGCGGGGGCGGCACCCGCCCCGGAGGGGGGGGTGGGGGTGGGGGCGGGGGCGCGGCACGCCACACGGGAGGGGGGGGGTGGGGGGGAGGGGGTGTGAGC
>NZ_JBHWBZ010000030.1:16128-16712 GCF_042735475.1 Kitasatospora sp. NPDC059577
GGTCTACACCACCACCTCCCGACCCCCCGCCCCGGGCTCTGCGCGCGCGGGGGCGCGCCCGCCCCGCGCGGGGGGGGGGGGCGCCGGCGCGCCCCCCCCCCCCCCCCTCTCGGTTCACTTCTTCGCGGCGGCCGACGGTGAGACCGAGGCGCTGGGGGTGGTGCTGGGCGCCGCGCTCGGGGTGCCCGTCGCCGTCGGGGCGGGGGTCGGGCAGCCGGGGGCGCCGGTGGGCGTCGCCGTCGGGGTGCCGGTGGGCGTGGCGGTGGGGGACGGGCTGCCCGTCGGGGTGGGCGTGCCCGTGGGCGCGCCGGTCGGGGTGGCCGTGGCCGTCGGGTCCGGGCAGGCCGTGGGCGTACCGGTCGGGGTGCCCGTGGGCGTGCCGCTCGGGGTCGTCGTCGGCGTCCCGGTCGGGGTGCCGGTCGGAGTGGACGTCGGCGTCGCGGTGGGCGACGGCGAACCGGTGGGCGTGGGCGTCGTGGTGGGGGCCGTGGGGGGGGGGGGGCGCGCCGCGCGGGGGGGGGGGGGGGGCGCGCGGGGGCCGGCCCCGGGCCCGCCCCGGGGCGCGGCCCGGCGGCGCGGCGCGG
>NZ_JBHWBZ010000030.1:16721-21475 GCF_042735475.1 Kitasatospora sp. NPDC059577
CGGGGGCGGGGGGTGGGGGGGGGGGGGGGGGGGTGGGGGGGGGGGGGGGGGGGGGGGGGGGGGGGGGGGGGGCGGGGGCGGGGGGGCCCGCGCCCCCCCCCGCCGCCGAGGACCGGGAGGAACGGCGAGGGCAGCGAGGACGACGGGAACGAGGACCCCGGGCTGTTCGGGACGGTGGTCACCGTGCCACTGCCGTAGTGGGCCATCCAGTTGCGGACGGTCCGCAGGTACTCGCCCGAGTTGTTGTAGCTGAGCACCGCCCGGTCGAGCTGGGCCGGGTCGGCGAGGTCGCGGCCGCCCGCGCACAGGTAACGGCCGGCGGTCTCGGCGGCGTCGAAGACGTTGTTCGGGTCGGCCTTGCCGTCGCCGTTGGCGTCCACGCCCCAGGAGGCCCAGGTGGAGGGGATGAACTGCATCGGTCCGACGGCGCGGTCCCAGCGGGCGTCGCCGTCGTAGCGGCCGCCGTCGGTGTCGGGTATCGCGGCGAAGCCGTTGCCGTCCAGTGCCGGGCCGAGGATCGGGGTCAGGGTCGTGCCGGAGGCGTCCACCTGGCCGCCGTTGGCCTGTCCGGACTCGACCTGGCCGATCGCCGCCAGCAGTTGCCAGGGGAGGTGGCAGCCGGGGGAGCGCTGCGCCAGCGAGGCCTCGGCCTGGCGGTAGGCGGCGAGCACCGTGGAGGGCAGCGCGGGCCCGGTGGCCGCGAACGGGCCGGCGACGGGTGCGCCGGGCAGCGCGCCGGGCGGCAGCGGGAACTGGAGGGTGCCGCCGCCGTCGGCCGGGACGCCCGTGCCGGCGGTGCCGGGAGCGGGGGTGCCGAACGGGGAGCCGGCGGCCTGCCCGTGGTCGGCGTCCTGGGCGCTGGCGCCGCTGTTGGGACCGGTGTCCGCGGCTGCGGCGGGCGCGAGCCCGAAGCCCGTCACCTGGGAGCCGGTCAGGGCGGCCAGCGCGGCGAAGGCCGCCGCCGTCCCCGTGACCCGCTTGCCGATCCGGAGCTTCCGCCCGCCCCCGCTGCTGCCGAACCTCGCCGTCATCCGTGTCCCCTCCCCATCGCCGTCCGGACGATCCCGGAACGGTTGAGCCGTCGTCATCGTGCCCGTCCGCCTGGCGCCCGCACCCGCAGACCGGACGATTAGTATCACGACGATCTGACAGGGACAGGGTGACCCGGAGGGGACCAGGGGCCCACCGAGGGGTTGACTCGGCACGTCAGCGGGGGTGCGGCCGCCCCCGGGGGTGCTGCCCGGGGCCGCCGGCCTGCGGTTGTTCCACCGGCTTCCGGCGGCATCTCGCCTTCCGGTAACGGGAGTTGACCAAGGGCCCAACGGTGGTCGGACGGGCGCCCCGGCGCCGGACCGGCGGTTCGGAGCACGGGGGTGGTACGTGCCCGGTGTTTCGGGCTCCCCGGCAGCGCCCGCGAGCGACCCCTCTGACCTGCCACGTCGTCCGGCGCGCGCGGCCGCCTCCCTAGCAGGGCGGGTCCCCGGACGCCAGGGTGCGCCCCCGACTCGGCCCTGGACGGGTGACGTTCCGGTGAAAGTGGGCATGCCAGGAATCACCGCCCGGCATGCTGTGCCGCGTGATGATGCGGATGGAGGTCCGGACCGTGAGCGCGAACCTGCCGGAGACCGTCGTCGAGGGAGCGGTCGTCCTGCCGGCGCCCCCTCGGGTGGTGGACGACCTGGCCCGTGACCTGACCCAGGCCGCCGCCGCCGTCCGGGCGGTGTCGCGGACCTGTCGCTCCGGTGGCGACGTCGCGGTCGCCGCCTACACCGCCGTGGTGTGCACGGGCCTGTCGGCCGCCCGCGCCCTGGAGGAGGCGGCGGCCTGGTGCCGCCAGGCCCCCGAGGCCGAAGTGCACTCGCTGGCCTGGGCCCTGGTGCCGGGGCACCGGGAGGACGTCCACGAATACCGCGTCACCATGGCCGTCAGCTTCCCCGACGACGAGACCGGCGAGCACCTCGGGGACACCCACCGGGCCCGGCGTTGAAGGTCGTATCATCACCCCATGGCTGAGGGGAGTACGAACGACATGGTGAACGAGACCGCCGAGGGTGCGGACGGGGCCGGGCCGGAGCCCCGGGGCGACGACCCGCAGGAACTCTCGCGGGCCGGCGCCGTCGGTGCCACCGTGCTGGCCGTGGTGTGCGGCGCGGCCGTCATGCTGGCGATGTTCCACTGGCTGGGGTGGAGCGTCCCCGGGGTCGGCTGGATCGTCGCCAAGGCGGGGATCAAGCTCGCCGTCGGCGGCTTCGCCGGGCTGGCGGTCGGCCTCGCCTGGCTCCGGGCCAGGCTGTCGGCCCGGTCCCGGAGCTGACCGAGGAGCCGCCTCGACCCGCCTGCGGTGAGGCGCCGCCTCGACCCGTCCGCGGCGAGGGACAGCCTCAACCCGCCTGCGGCGAGGCGCAGGTGAGGTCGCGCGCGGGCGCCCGGTCGTCCAGCAGGTAGCGCTCGACCACGTCGGTGGCGCAGGCGTTCGGCCCGGGGTACTGGCCGTGGTCGCCGTTCCCGGTGACGGTGACCAGCTTCGAGCCGCGCAGCGCGCGGTGGGCGCCGACCGCCGCCTCGTAGTACGTCGCCGGGTCGTGGACCGAGTTGAGCATCAGCGTGGTCGGCAGGTGGGCGCCGGTGACCTTGACCGCGGGCGCCGGGGCGACCGGCCAGTCGGCGCAGACCGCGCTGAAGGCGAGCGTGCGGGCGCCCACCAGTGGCCACCGGGCGGTGTTCTCGGCGCCGAGCCGGACCCAGGTGTCCAGGTCCTTGGTCCACGGGGTGTCGTTGCAGGTCACCGAGAAGTACTCGGCGAGGAAGTCGGGGCTGAGGTAACTGTTGAACGCGGTCGCGGTGGCCGTCCTGGTGGCGGCGTCGGCACCGTCCCAGTGGTCGACGGTGGTCAGGAGCCGGGCGACGTCCGGGAAGTAGGAGGCGCTGTAGAGCCCCGAGATCGCCAGGTCGTCCAGCTGGTTGGGACCGATCGTCAGCGAGCCCTCGACGATGGGCGCGTCGTGCAGCGCGGCGCGCCGTTGCTCCCAGTGCGCCCGTACCTGTTCCGGTGTCGAGCCCCAGTGGTAGGTGGCGTCCCGGGCCGCCAGCCAGGGCACGAAGTCCTCGTCGAAGCGGCGCTGGAAGCTCATCGGCTGGCCCAGTTGGAACTTCTCCCAGCTGCCCTCGAAGCCGATGTTGCTGTCCAGCACCATCCGCTCGACCCGGTGCGGGAAGAGCGTCCCGTAGTAGGCGCCGATCATCGTGGCGTAGGACGGGCCGTAGTAGCTGAGCTTGCGCTCGCCCAGCAGGGAGCGGAACAGGTCGATGTCGTGGGCGGTCTGCTCGGTGGTCAGGTAGGGGATCAGGTCGCCGCTGCGCTCCTGGCAACCGGCCACCAGCTTCTCGGCGTTGGCGAGGACGCGGTCGGTCGCGGCGGGGGACTGGTCCCGGTAGTCGCCGGCCAGGAACTCCTGGAACTCCTCCGGCGTCTGGCAGACCGCCTTGGTGCTCGCGCCGACCCCGCGCTGGTCGAAGCCCACGATGTCGTACGCGGCGGCGACGGCCGGGGCCGCGCCGGCCAGGGTGGCCGGGCGCAGCAGGCCCGACCCGCCCGGGCCGCCCGCCGCCATCAGCAGGGTGCCCTTGCGCCGGGCCGGTTCGGTGGCGCGGTGTCGGGAGACGGCGATGGTCAGGTCGGCCCCGGTGCCCGGGTGGTGCCAGTCGCGCGGGGCGGCCATGGTGGCGCAGTCCAGGGCGGGCTGCTTCGCGCAGGGCTGCCAGTTCAGGGTCTGGTGGGTGTACCGGGCCGGTGCCGGGTCGGCGTCGCCCGGGTCGCGGGCGGTGTCCGCGCCGGCGGTGGCCGGAGCGGCGAGGCCGGCGAGGAGGGCGGCGGCCACGACCAGCGCGGCGCGCCGGACGCGGGGGCCGGCGCTCGGAGCGGTGCGGGCCGAGGCCGTGCCGGGCGCTGCGGTTCCGGGCGCTGCGGTGCCGTTCGAGGTGGTGTCGTTCGAGGTGGTGTCGGTCGATGCGGTGTTCGTCACGGGAACGATCCTGTCCCGGTTCTTCCTGACGATCGATCACCCGGGCTTCCGTCTTCGGGGTGGTGCTGGCTACACCCCCGGCCGGGTGCCGGCCCCGGGATCCCTCCGGCGGCGGGACGCCGGGACCGTCGCCCGCGGCCCCTCAGTACCCGGCGGTGAACCGGGCGCGGTGGTGGGCGGGCCGCTCGACCTCGTCGAGCAGTGCGATGGCGAGGTCCTCCATGGAGATCGCCGAGTTGCCGTCGGCGTCGACCAGCAGCTCGTCAAGGCCGAGCCGGAACCGGCCGGTGCGCGCGCCGGGTTCCAGCAGTGCGGCCGGGCTCAGGTACGTCCAGTCGACCTCGGCGTCGGCCGCGCGGTAGAGGTCGAGCTGCTCGTTGCAGGCCAGCGCGATCGGCCGGATCTCGGCGGGGAAGCCGGGGGACTCCACGAGGGTCGTCCCGTCGGAGCCCGGGACGGTGAGGCTGCCCGCGCCGCCGACGGCCAGCAGCCGTACGCCGGTGCCGGCGATGCCCGCGAGCAGTCCGGTGGTGGCGGCGGCCAGTTCGTGCTCGCTGCCGGGCACCGGGCGGGTCGCGGTGACCACCGCGTCCTGCCCGGCGGCTATCCGGGCGACGTCCGCGGGGTTGCGGGCGTGGGGGTGCCCGCGGGGCGGGGCGGGCGGGGGGCCGGGGGGGGTGGGGGGGGGCGCGGGGTCGGCGGGGTGCCGGGGGCCGCGGGCGCGTGGCGCGG
>NZ_JBHWBZ010000030.1:21485-70420 GCF_042735475.1 Kitasatospora sp. NPDC059577
GGGGCGCCGGCGCGCGCGCGGGGGGGGCGCCGCGCCCCGCGCGCGCGCGCGCGCGCCCCCCCCCCCCGCCGCGCGGGGCCCCCCCCGCCCCCCCCCGACCGCGATGGCGGCGGCGGACGGCAGGCCGTGCGGCTTGGCCGGGTCCCGGAGGACGGCGGTGACCTGGTGGCCGCGGGCGAGTGCCTCGGCGACGACCCGGCCGCCGACGTTGCCGGTGGCGCCGAACACGGTGATGCGCATGGGGAGTTCTCCTTGGACGTGATGCGTGCGGATGGGTGACGAAGGGGCCGGGGTGGCCGCGCGGGGTCAGGCGTTCTCGCGCACCGGTGGTGCGGAGGCCGACCGGGCCCCCGGCGCGGACGGACCGGTCGTGCGGGGCCGCTGGGTCTGGGCGACGACGAGCGAGCCGAGCACGATCAGCGCGCCGAGCGCCTGCAGCGGGCTGAGGTCCTGTCCGAGCGCCAGCCAGCCGATCACGGTGGCGACCACCGGGCTGAGCAGGGCGAGGAAGGAGACCGAGGTCGGTGTGAGCGCCCGCAGACCGCGGAACCAGAGCACGTAGGTGAACGCCGCGCCGATCAGGCAGAGGTAGCCGTAGCCGAGCAGGTTGGCGCCGGTGTAGTGGGTCGGCGGCGCGCCCTCGGTGAGCAGCGTGACCGGCACCAGCAGCAGTCCGCCGGCGGTGAGCTGCCAGCCGGTGGTGGCGAGCAGCGGGGCGGGGGACGCCCAGCGCTTGGAGAGGACGACGCCGGCGGCCATGACCACCGCGCCGCCGAGGGCGGCGGCCACCCCGAGCGCGTCCAATGTCGCACCGGCCCGCAGGACCAGCAGGCTGACGCCCGCCACGCCCGCGATGCCGGAGAGCACGGTGCGCAGGGTGAGCCGGTCGCCGAGGACGGCGGCCGAGAGTCCGGCGGTGATCAGCGGCTGGACGGCGCCGACGGTGGCCGCGATGCCGCCGGGCAGGCGGTAGGCCGCGATGAAGAGGAGGGCCTGGAACGCCCCGATGTTGAGCGCGCCGAGGACCAGCGCGCGCCACCACCAGCTGCCCTGCGGCAGCCGGCGGGTGAGGGCGATCAGCAGCAGCCCGGCGGGCAGGCAGCGCAGGACGGCGGCGAGGAGCGGACGGTGGGGCGGGAGCAGCTCGGTGGTGACGAGGTAGGTCGTCCCCCAGACGGCGGGGGCGAGGGCGGTCACCAGCACGACGGCGAGGCGATGTCTTAGCACTAAGCCAATGTATCTCAGCGCTAAGGCATTCTTCGCCGCTCCTTGGCGGTGACGTGGCTCACAGTTACCTCACCGCTAAGGAAACCCTCGCGCATCGCCTACCCTGGTGCCGTGGCAGATCATGTGGACCGCGTCGTCGCGCAGTGGGCCGCGGAGCGCCCCGACCTGGACGTCTCCCCGATGGAGGTGTTCGGCCGGCTCAAGCGCCTCTACCGCCTGGTGGACGCGGCGCTCAACCGCACCTTCGCCGAGCACGGCCTCGACGCCGCCTCCTTCGACGTCCTCGCCACCCTCAAACGCAGCGGCCCGCCCTACCGCCTCACCCCCACCGGCCTGATGCAGTCCGCCATGGTCACCTCCGGCGCCATCACCCAGCGCCTCGACCGCCTGGAGGCCCGCGGCCTGGTCACCCGGACCCGCAGCGACCAGGACGGCCGCAGCCGCGAGGTCGCCCTCACCCCCGAGGGGCACGCCCTGATCGAACGCGCCCTGCCCGACCACCTCGCCACCGAGTTCGGCCTCCTCCAGGGGCTGGACGACGACCGCACCGCCGCACTGGTCGACGCGATGCGCACCCTGCTGGCCACCCTCGGGGACGGCGAGGAGTAGCCGGGCGATTCCGTCCCGGGGGACCACCCGCTGCCGCGGCCCGGGCGGCCGTCCGCCGCGGCGCGGCCTCACGGGTTGACCGCGACCGCCTTGAAGAAGGTGTAGTGGAACGTCCCGCCCGGCCCGGCCGCGCGGCGCAGCTCCGCGATGCCCCGGTCGAAGTCGTCCGGCGTGCTCAGCCCGGCGGCCAGCGCCTCCGCCCGGACGGCCTCGACCATCGCGACGAAGGTCCGCAGGGTGAAGCCCTCCGCCAGGGCCGGGCGGCCGTCGTCGGCGTAGACCGTCCGCGGGCGCACCGCCACGTCCGTGAAGCCCGCCTCCGACAGCAGCGGGTGGAGGCGGCGGCCGAGCAGCCCGTCGCCGCCCGCCTCCGCCTGGAGGCGGACCAGGTGGTCGATCGTGCGCCGGGCCGCCGGGCTCTGCGGGTGGAAGAAGGCCGAACCGTGGTCGCCCTCGATCACCGTGATCGTGCCGCCCGGCCGCAGCACCCGCCGCAGCGCCGCCAGCCCGGCCGCCGGATCGGGCAGGTGCTCCAGCACGAAGCAGAGGAAGACGTGGTCGAACGCGCCGTCCGGGAAGGGCATCCGGTGCAGGTCGCCGTGGTGCCAGGTGACCTCCGCGTCGGGCGCCTGCGCCGCCACCCGGGCGCGGGCCTGTGCGAGCGACTCCGCCGACAGGTCCATCGCGGTGAGCAGGACGCCGGGGCCGGAGGCCAGCAGGTGCACCGTCTGCGCCCCCACCCCGCAGCCCGCCTCCAGCACCCGGCTCCCGGCCGGGTACGCCGTGCCCGCGTGCAGCAGGTCGGCGAGGGTGTCCGCCTGGTCCCCGAGGCGCTGCGCCTCGGTGTCCGAGTAGCCGTGGACGTAGTTCGTGTTCTCGGGCCGTGCCGTTTCCGTGGTCATGGGCCCCACCCTCGCGCCACTATGGTCCGGTGAACAGGTCCAAACGTGCCGTGTCCGACAGGTCCAAAGAGGCCGGTGCCGACTTCCTCCAGCTCGACACCGCGGACGCCCCGCCCGGCGGCCTCACCGACTGGCTCGCCCGCCGACTGCGTGAGGCCGTCGCCGACGGCCGGCTTCCGGCCGGCAGCCGACTGCCCGCCGGCCGGGTGCTGGCGGCCGAACTCGGCGTCTCCCGCGGGGTGGTCACCGACGCCTACCGGCGGCTCGCCGAGGAGGGGCAGCTCTCCGGGCGCGGGCGCGGCGGCACCGTCGTGGTCGGGGCCCCGGCCGCACCCGTCGCCCCGCCCGCACCCGAGCCGCCCCACCCCGCTGCGGCGGCACCCGAGCTCTTCGGGGACGACCCCGACGCCGAGGTGTTCGACCGGCTGCGCGGCACCCCCGCCCGGATCGACCTCACCCCCGGCCTGCCCGACCTCGCCGCCTTCCCCCGCACCGCCTGGCTGCGGGCCGAACGCGCCGTCCTGGACGGCCTCGCCGCCCACGACCTCGGCTACGGCGACATCCGCGGCACCCCCGCCCTGCGCCGGGCCGTCGCCCACTGGCTCGCCCGCAACCGGGGCATCCGTGCCGACCCCGACGAGGTCCTGATCGTCGCCGGGACGGCCCAGGCCCTCGCCCTGCTCGGCCGGGCCTTCGAACGGACCGGCATCACCGAGGTCGCGGTCGAGGACCCGGGCTCCCTCGGCGCCCGCCGCCACCTCGCCCACTGGCTCGCCGCCACGCCGCCCGTCCCGGTCGACGCCGAGGGCATCCGGGTCGACGCCCTGCGCGCCACCGGCGCCCCCGCCGTCCTGCTCACCCCCGCCCACCAGTACCCGACCGGCGTCGTCCTCGGCGGCGACCGCCGCCGCGAGCTGCTGCACTGGGCGGCCGAGGGCGGCCTGGTCATCGAGGACGACTACGACGCCGAACACCGCTACGACCGGCCGCCCGTCCCCGCCCTGCGGGCCGCCCTGCCGGACCGGGTCTGCTACGCGGGCAGCGTCTCCAAACTGCTCGCCCCCGCGCTGCGCACCGGCTGGCTGCTGGTGCCGGCCCGGCTCCGCGACGCCGTCCTCGACGCCAAGCGCTTCGCCGACCTCGGCAACCCCGTCCTGCCCCAGCTGGTCCTCGCCCGCCTGATGGAATCCGGCGAACTCGACCGCCACCTGCGGCTGCTGCGCCGCCGTCACCGCCGCCGCCGGGACGCCATGATCGCCGCCATCCGCAGCGACCTCCCCGGCGCCACCGTCCACGGCGCGGCGGCCGGCCTCCACCTGATGCTCACCCTGCCGGAGGACCTCGGCTGCACCGACACCGAACTGGCCACCGCCGCCCTCGCCCGCGGCGTGAAGGTCCAGCCCCTCTCCTGGCACACCCGCCTCCCGGCCCCGCCCGGACTGGTCCTCGGCTACGCGGCGGGCGCACCAGCGGAGATCGCCGAGGGCATCGCCGTCCTGGGGCGGCTGGTCCGCCACGCAGGGTGAGCGCGCCCGGTCCGGCCGCCCGGCGACGAGGTCCTCTCCGTTGACCGGTACCGGAGCGGGGCGGGGACGCGCGGGCGCGGCGGAGCGTCCTGGTCCCGGTCGGAAGGCATCCGGGCACCTCGCGTTCCTGCGGTGAAGTAGCTGTCGGATTATCGGATGAATCTGATGCGGGGCGGACTGGTGGAACCGGGCCGTGGGTACGCTGACGGGCCGTAGTCCGCTGTCGACCCAGGAGACGTGATGGCTCCCTTCCGGCGAGTCGCCCAGTTCGGGGCCATGCTGGCGGTCCTGGGGGCCGCACTCGGGCCCGTGCCGACCGGGGCCGCGCCCGGGCCCGTGCCGACCGGAGCCGCGCCCGGGCCGCGCCTCATCCACCCCGAGAGGACCGTAGCGATGGACGCCCAGGAGCAGGAGGACTCCCGCGTGCTCGCCGGCCGGCGGATCGTCCTCTCGTACGCGGGCCCGACCCCACCGCCCGAGGTGCTGCAGACGATCCGGGAAGGCCGGGCGGCCGGAGTGATCCTGTTCGGCGAGAACATCACCGGGCCGGAACAACTCGCCGAAGCGGTCGACGCGTTGAAGCAGGCGGCGGCCGAGGCGCCGAAGCCCCGCACGCTGCTGCTGATGACCGACCAGGAAGGCGGCAAGGTCCGTCGGCTGCCCGGTGCGCCCGAACTCTCCGCCCGCCGCGTCGGGTCGGCGCCGAACCCGCGCGCCGCCGCGGTGGCCTCCGGCACCGGCGCCGCCCGGACCCTCACCGACGCCGGGCTCAACGTCAACCTCGCCCCGGTGCTCGACGTCTACGACACCCCGGACAACTTCATCGACCACCACGAGCGTTCCTTCGGCCAGGACCCCGCCACGGTCGGGCGCCTGGGCAGCGCCTTCCTCGCCGCCCAGCAGGGCCTCGGCGTGGCCGCCACCGCCAAGCACTTCCCGGGTCTGGGCACCGCCCCGCTCGACGGAAACACCGACGAGCGCCCGGTCACCCTCACCGCGCCGCTGCAGGAGATCCGGGCGCGGGACGAGGCCCCCTACCGGGCCGCCATCGCGGCGGGCGTGGGGCTCGTCATGGCCTCCTGGGCGGTGTACCCGGCGCTGGACCCGGAACGCCCGGCCGGGCTGTCTCCCGCCGTCATCCAGGGCGAACTCCGCGGCCGCCTCGGCTTCGACGGCGTCACCGTCACCGACGCGATGGAAGCCGGCGCGCTCGCCCCCTACGGTGACACCGGCGACCGCGCGGTGGCTGCCGCGGAAGCCGGCATGGACCTGCTGCTCTGCTCCGCCCGTGACCCCCGGCAGGGCGCGGACGCCGCCGAGGCCCTGGCCGCCGCCCTCGACTCCGGCCGGCTCGACCGTCACGCCTTCGCCACCGCCGTCTCCCGCGTCGACGCCCTGCGCGCCGCCCTCGACTGACGGGCCGGGCAGCGGAGCAGGCGGCGGGCGGTTGGTGGGCGGCGGAGCGGTCGGTCGGCGGGTGGGCGGCGGAGCAGGCGGGCGTCGGCCCGGTGCGGGAGCCAGGCGGCGATGCGCGGACGCGCCGCCGCCGGCTGCCCCGGCGCGCGGGGCTGCTCCCCGGGCCGGAGGGTCACGGGTCGAGCAGTGTGCGCGGGTCGATGACGCGGTAGCCGCGTGCCCGGGCGCCGTCGATGATGCGGGGGAGGGCTTCGGCGTCGAGGCAGGTGTCGGGTCCGCCCTCGTCGGTGGCGCCGACGTGGAGCTGGAGGACGGCGCCCGGGGTGAGGGCGGCAAGGGCGCGTTCGACCGCGCGGTCCGCCGTCATGCCGTGGCCGGGGCCCAGGTAGCCGTTGGTGTCGGCGGTGAACTCCAGGTCGGCGTAGCCGAGTTCGTTGACGGTGGCGATGGCCTGCGGGGTGGTCTCGCTGTACGGGAAGCGGAAGAACGGCAGCGGGTCGGTTCCGGGGGCGGCGCGGCGGATCGCGGTGTCGGCACGCCGTACCTCGGTGCGGGCCCGCTCGGCGGTGAGGGCGGAGAAGTCCGGGTGGCTGTAGGAGTGGTTGCCCAGGCCGTGGCCGGCGGCGGCGATGGCGCGGATCGCCCCGGGGTGCCGGTCGGCGAAGTCGCCGGTGGGGAAGAACGCGGCCGGGGCGGCGCGGTCGCGCAGGACGTCGAGGACGGTGTCGAGTCCGGTCTCGTCCCAGGCGGCGTTGAAGGTGAGGACGAGGACGCGTTCCTCGGTCGGGATCCGGCGGATCTCGGTGCCCAGGAGGGACGCCGGGGGTGAGGCCGGCCGGGCGGCGCGTGGTGGGGCGGGCGGCGCGGAGGGCGCCGGTGGTGGCGGTGGTGCCGGTGGTGCGGCGGCCGGCGTGGCGGCCGGTGGGCCGGCGGCCGTCAGGGCGAGGAGGGTGGGGAGGGTGAGGAGGCCCGCGGCGGCGGTGCGGAAGCGGTTCACCTGGGGTCAACGCTGCCGTCGCCTGGAAGGTTGTGGCCGTTCGGCCGGTCGAGGGTGATCGCGCCATCGAAGGTCTGGTTTCGGTCGAGGCGGCCGTTCCAAGGGTAAAAGCGTTCGGGGCATAGGAATCGCATGGCAGAGTTTCTGTCGTGGACCTATGAAATGTCATATGTGCCACGCCACCTGTCTCTGATCGTCCTCACCGCCTCCCAAGGAGCAGTCAATGAACCGCATCGCCAGGATCGCGGCGGGCACCGCCGGTGCCGTCGCCCTCTTCGCGGCGCCCGTGCCGGCGTTCGCCTCGGCCGCGACGGCCACCGCCGCCGCGACGACCGTCACCACCTGCGGGTGGTCCGGCCTGCAGGCCGGGCTGTCGACCAAGGTCTGCGCCGACGTCACCGGCGACAGCGTCGTGCTGTACGGGCAGATCGGCCTGGCCGGCCCGCCGTCGCCGGGCACCCCGTGGCCGCCGGCGCCGCAGGAGCTGCTCACCCGGCTGTCGGCCGACGTGGCCGGTGGCACCTCGCTCGGCGCGGTGAACGGCCGCACCGTGTTCACGGTCAGCACCGTGCGGGTCGACGGCATCTCCACGACCGTGCCGTGCGGTTCGACCGTGCACGCGTCCTTCTCGGTGGAGGCGATCTGGCGCGGACCGGCCCCGGTGACGGTCGATGTGCCTGTAGTCTGCTGACGGCTCGTCACCGTGACTGCCGAGCCCGGGAGTTGGCAGCGTCCCGGGCTCGGCGTCGGCGTGCCCGGGCGCGGTCGCAGGTGTGGCGCGGGTCACTTCCGCGCGTCGACGGGAAGCCGCCGGGCTGTGACGACTTGAAGAAATCTTCATCTGTCCGCGATGATGCCTACCGGCCGCGGCACGGACCCGCCCGGTCAGGACGATCACCGAGCCGGCCCGAGCCGGACCCGAGGGAGGCATGCGGACGATGCCGGTCCCGCTGTACCAGGCCAAGGCGGACTTCTTCCGCACCCTCGGCCACCCCGTGCGGATCCGGGTCCTGGAACTGCTCCAGGACGGACCCCGGCCGGTGCGCGAGCTGCTGGCGGAGATCGAGGTCGAGCCGTCCAACCTCTCCCAGCAGCTCGCGGTGCTGCGGCGCACCCAGCTGGTCACGGCCACCCGTGAGGGCAACACGGTGGTGTACGCGCTCAGCACCCCGGACGTCGCCGAACTGCTGCGCGCGGCACGCCGGATCCTGACCGAGCTGATCACCGACCAGGGCGCGCTGCTCACCGAGCTGCGCGCGTCCGGCGTCCGACAGCCCCGCTGAGCCGCACCCGGCCCGTCCGCCGACCCGAGGAGAACCGTCCGCCATGAGCGACAGCACGAGTGACAGCACGAGCGACAGCACGAGCGAGGAGAAGCGGCGCCGCAAGGCGATGCTGATCCGCGCGGGCATCTACGTCTTCGCCACGCACCTGTTCGCCGGTTTCGTGCTGCTGCTGTTCGCACTCGGCGGCCGGAAGTAGGCCCTGTCCGCCCGTGCCCGGGGAGCCCGGCCCGCCGCAGGCGCCCGTCCGTTCACCGGCGCCGCTGCCCGCCGTCCCGCACCAGGTAGCGGTCGGTGGTACTGGTCCAGGCCTGCACGCCGGCGACCAGCTCCCGGGTGCCGTCCAGGTACCAGCGCCCCGCCGGGTGGCGGCGCTGCAGGTCGCGGCGCAGCTCCTCGCTCTCCCGGCGCAGCAGTGCGACCCGGTCGCGGACCGCGCGGACGGCCCGGCTGCGGGTGCAGCCGCGGGCCCGCTGCAGGGTGAGTACGGTGTTGAAGGCGGCCGCGGCCTGCCGTTCCTCCCGTTCCAGTGAGTAGAGGTCGTTGATCAGGGTGGCGGCGTCGGCGGTGTTGGCCCGCAGCCGGTGCAGCGCGGGTTCCGCGTGGAGGGCGGCGGGGGCTTCGGTGCCGTGGACCCGTTCCAGTATGTTCATGAACGGGTAGAGGCAACTGCCGTGCCGGCGCAGCCGCATGGTGTCGGCCAGGCCGAGGCCGCGGGCGGGCACGGTGCCGCGGGCGCGGTGGTCGGCTTCGGCGGGGAAGGTGGCCAGGCACGCCCGCCACTCGCGGGCCGCGCGGGCGCACCAGGCGGGGGACATCGACGCGCTCTGGCGGTTCCACAGTTCCCGCCAGGAGTCGAGGAGCGGGGAGTCCGGCGGGGTGTCGTCGCCGTCGAGGAGGGCGATCAGCGGGTCGACGAGGGCGTGGGCCTCGGCCGGGCGGCGACCGGGGGTGCCGTCGAAGCGGTCGTCGAGGATGGTGAACCAGCCCAGGACGTCCACCAGCAGGTCGAGTTCGGTGCCCCGGGTGCGGGGGAAGGCGTGGCCGATCAGCTCGTGCAGGGCGTAGGCCCGGTAGCCGGGCAGCTCCGCGGGGGTGAGCAGGCCGCGGCGGACCGCCCAGTCGGCGTGCCGGTCGGCGGCGGCGAGCAGGTCGCCGGGCGGGCGCGGTGGCAGTGCGGCTGCGGGGGCGGCGGTGAACGGGCAGCCGCCCGGTGCGGCGGGCTCGTCGGGCGAGGGCGTCGCGCCGCTCCCGGGCGCCGGCCGTTCGGCGCGAGCGGTCATGGGGGCCCGTGTCCCGCCGGACGTCCGCTGGTCGCGCGGGACCGGCCGGACGCACAGCCCCTGCGCCTGGACCGTGGTCCACACCACCTCCCGGGCCCGCGATCCCGGCTCGGCGACCGGCCGCCAGCGGCGCAGGACGCCGGCTGCCGCGACGGTCAGTTCCGCCCAGGCGAAGGCCTCGCCGATGCACTTGTGCTTGCCCGCCCCGAACGGCAGGAAGGAGGGCCGGCCGGCGCCACCGCCGTCCTGCCAGCGCTCGGGGCGGAAGTCGAGCGGTTCGGGGTAGCGCACGGGGTCGCGGTGCAACGCGGTGAGGCTGTAGAGCAGTTCGGTGCCGGCCGGGATCCGGTACGGGCCGAGTTCGACGGGGACCCGGGCGGTGCGCATCAGGAAGGCGTTGGGCGCGTGCAGCCGCACCACCTCCTGGGTGACGCCACGGGTGTAGGTGAGCCGGGCCAGTGCCTCGGGGGTGGGGACGGTGCCGGCGGGCAGGTGCTCGTCGAGTTCGGCCAGGACGCGGGCCTCCACCTCGGGGTGGCGCAGCAGTTCGTCGAGCAGCCAGGTCAGGGTGGTGGAGACGGTCTCGGTGCCCGCGCCGAACATGGTGATCGCCTCGGACCGGACGTCGGCCTCGGTGAGCGGGCGGCCGGTGGCCGGGTCGGTCGCGGCGCGCAGCAGGGCGGGCAGGGTGCCTCGGCCCTCGGCGGAACGGGCTTTCGCCGCAGGTCCGTTGACGGCCTGGTCGACGACCCGGTTGAGCACCCGCACGGCGGCGTCGAAGCGCCGGTTGACGGGCAGGGGCAGTCGGGCGAGTGACGGGTGTGGGTAGAGGGACTGGACGATCTGGCCCTTCACCAGGTCCGGCAGCGCCCGGTGGAAGGCGAGGGTGGCGTCCTCGCTGAGGCGGGCGCCGAACAGGGAGCGGGTGACGATCTCCAGTGCGAGGTGGTTCATCTCCTTGGCGACGTCGAGGACCTGACCGGGGCGCCAGCGCCCGACGCGTTCCTCGGTGACCTGGTGCATCACGGCCAGGTACTCGGCCATCCGGTCCGGGCCGAAGGCGGGCTGGATGATCCGGCGCCGGTCACGGTGGGCCTGTCCTTCGGACATCAGCAGGCCGTCGCCGAAGGCCGTCTTGAGGGTGTCCTGGACGGCGCCGCGCGGGCAGTCGTGGGCGAGCGCGACGAGCAGGGTGTGGACGAGCCGGGCGTCGGTGACCACGCAGACGGTGCGTGGTCCGAGCCGGATGCGGACCACGCCGCCGTGGCGGGCGAGGGAGCCGAGGAAGCCGAGCGGGTCGCGCAGCAGGGCGGCGGCGTGCCCGAGGCCGGGGAGGGCGCCGGGGGCCAGCGGCGGGACGGCCGCGCGGGCCAGGGGGGACGGGCGCGGCGCGGTTCTCGGGGGGACGATCCGTTTCCGTGTCTCGGTCATCAGGGTCATGACACTACCTCTCACAGAGGGGCCGGCGCGGACGGTGCCGGGAGGGGCACCGGCGGGTCGGCCGCGAGGCGGGGGGACCGGCCAGTGCGGTCCCCGCGCGCACCCCCACTGGAGGGCGCACGCCATGGCAAACGCGCCCGTTCCACGGGCGTTGCGCCGAACGCGCGGGGATCACTCCAACGGCCGATCTCCCTGACCCTTCCGTGCCTGCCCGGGAGAGTCGGGTTGACCTGCGCCGATGTGCTGGACCCGAAGGCCCCCCGCAGGGCCCGACCGCAGGGTCTTTGGACCCTCGCCGCGCGGCCGCCCGAAGGCCAGCATGGTGGCGGAGAAGGAGGGCTCTGATGACCCGTTTGCGCCACCGGCCCGCGCTCGACGTCCGGGTGGAGATCCGCGGCGAGCTGCCGCGCGAGGACGCCGAGTATGCCAGGGCCCGGGCGCTGGTCACAGCCACGGCGCTCGGGCCGGACACGCACGCGCTGCGGCTGCGGCTCACCCGGACGGTGAGCGGGGACCGGTGGCTCAGCCGGCCCGCGCTGGCCCAGGTGGACGTCGAACTGGAGGACACCGGGCCGGTCCGGGTGCAACTGGCCACCGGGACCGCACGGGAGTCCGTCGACCTGGTGCTGGGAACGCTCACGGGACGGGTCGTCCGGCTGCGCGAGCAGGGCGACATCGGCTTCGCCGCCACGTACGAGAGCGCCTACCGCCCGCAGTACGTCGACCGTCCGCTGGCCCGACGGCGGATCGCCCGGCACAAGACGGTGGTGCTCGCCACCCGCACCCCCGGGCAGGCCGCACGCGAACTGCTGGCGCTGGACCGGCGGTTCCACCTCTTCGCGGACGCCGCGACCGGACGCGACAGCCTGGTGCACCGCTGCCCGCTCAGCGGCGTCGTGGAGCCGTGCGCCGTCGGCAGCGACGCAGTGCCGCCGCTCGACCCCGCCGAGGCGGCCCGCCGGCTCTGGCTCACCGGCCGCCCGTTCGTCGGGTACACCGACGTCGCCGACGAGCGACTGCGCGTGCTCTACCGCCGCTACGACGGCCATTACGGCTTGATCGAACCGGTGTCGGGCCGCCGGAACGGGGCAGGAACCCAGTCGGCACGGGACTGACACGGCGATGACACGACCGCACACGGATGCTCCACGAACTCCGGCACCCCGGCACTCCGGTGCTCCCGGCGGTCAGGGGGCCCCGGTGCTCCGCGGAACGCCGGTGCCGTACGAAGCACCAGTACTCCACGAACTCCACGAACTCCACGAACTCCACGAACTCCACGACGAGGGGCCGGGACCATGGACTGCGACGAGGTCATGCTGACCGTCCGGATCACCGCAGCCGAACGGGCACTGCTGCGCGAACTCGCGCGCGGGCACGGCGGCGACGTGTCCGACGTGGCGGTGGACGGCCTGCTGGAGGTCATCCCCGCCCTGCACGACGACGCGTCCGTGCTGCCGCTGATGCGGGTCCTGGCCCGGCCCGCGCCCTTCGCCCTCACCTTGTGGCTGCCCGCCCCGGTCGCGGACCTGCTGCCGCTGCTCGGCGAGCGGCTCGTCCGTGCCGGCGGCCCGTCGGCCGGGCCGGCCAGCGCCGCGCTCTCCGCCGCCCTGCGGCTCTGGCTCGCCGGGGACCGCGTCGCCCTGGCGGGTGCGCTGGCCCGACTGCACGGCGGCTGCGGCGCCGCAGCCGTGGCGGCGTCCGCCGGGGCGCGGGCCGTGGGGGCCGCGGCCTGACTCTCGTCCGTCGCTGACGGACCGCCACGGTCCGGACGGTGCGCACACTTCCGGGTGCGCCTTCGGCCCTCCCACGCCGTTTCCTCGGTCCACGGACGGTTCTCCCGTGCCGTCGGCCTGCGCCGCCCGATCGAACGGATCGAAAAGTTTCGCAAGAGGTTTCTGTTATTCCCTGGGGTCCCTTTCGCTCTCCGGAGTGTCGGAAGGCCTGCGCCGCTCATTCACCACAGGGCGCGGGTCGTCGCACGAGGAAAGGAACGCGATGGGACACCGGAGCAGCGAGCTTCGTCGGCGAAAGCGCCGCAGGCTCACCCGCAGGAGCGCCCTGGTCGCCGCAGCCGTGGCGGCAGGGCTGGTGGCGGGGACGCTCGGCATCCGCACCGCGCTGGAGCCGGCGGGCGTGCACGGCGCCGTCACGGCCGCGGCGGACGTGGCCGACAACTCGGGCTCGCAGGCCGGGTTGATCGGCGACGACGGCGGGCCGGGGGAGACCGGCACCGCCGAGGGCGCCACCCAGGCGCCCGCGCCGAAGCGGGACGAGAAGGCCGTGCCGCTCAAGGCGATACCCAAGGACCAGCCCGATCGCGGCCTGGTCTACGCGGGACTGAGCCTGCCGGGCAGCGACCGCTGCGGCGGCACGCTGGAGGTCACCGGCAGCACCCAGTGCAGCCACGGCCCGGACGTTCCGCCCAAGGGCGTCGACATCCACCAGGACGTCGCGCCGGTCGCGGCCCCGGCCGCGCAGGCACCCGCGCTCACCCCCGCAGCCGGTGCCCAGCCGCCCGCCGCCGCCGACCTGCTGAAGGGCTCCGCGCCCGTCCTGGACGCCACGCAGAAGGCGCTGCTCGGCGGCTCCGGCACCGCTGCCGCGGAGCCGGCCGGGGCCGCGCCCGCCGGGTCGAAGCTGATCTGCGACGGTGACGGCAGCAGCGGCAACCGCGTCCAGGTGGTGTACGTCCACGCTCCGGGCAGCGACCGGTTCGCCCAGTACCTGCCCTCGTTCAAGAAGTGGGCCGCCGACGTCGACGTCATCTACAACGCGAGCGCCGCGGAGACCGGCGGCGAGCGGCACGTCCGCTTCGTCACCGAGGGTGACTGCACGGCCTCGGTGCTGAACGTGCAGATCTCCGACTCCGAGATCCAGGACTTCAACGCGAGCAACCGGGCCCTCGCCGCGCAGGGGTTCAACCGCAAGGACCGCAAGTACATGATGTTCACCGACGCCAAGGTGTACTGCGGGATCGGCACCTTCGCCGGGGACGAGCGCCCCAGCCAGGACAACCTGAGCAACTTCGGCCCCTCGTACGGCCGGACCGACTCCGGCTGCTGGAGCGGCAGCACCGCCGCCCACGAACTCGGGCACAACCTGGGCGCGGTGAACAACAGCGCGCCCAACTCCAGCAAGGCCGGGCACTGCGTCGACGAGTGGGACATCATGTGCTACTCGGACGCCCCCAACTACCCGCAGATGCGGACCGTCTGCCCGGACCGCGCCCATGACGACCGGCTCGACTGCAACCACGACGACTACTACAACACGTCTCCCGCGCCGGGCAGTTACCTCACCACGCACTGGAACGTCGCCAACAACCGCTTCCTCATCTCCGGCGGCGGCACCGGTCCGAACCCCACTCCGACCCCGACCCCGACCCCCACGCCGACCCCGACCCCGACTTCGACGACCTCGCCCACCCGCACGCCCTCGCCGTCCCCGACGCCCACCGGCAGCCCCACCGCCACGCCGACCGGCTCCCCGTCGCCGACCGCGACCCCGACTGCGGGCAACACCGGTCCTGACGTGACGGTCAGCCAGATCACCCAGAACTCCGTCATGCTGAGCTGGAAGGCCGCTCCGTCGGCGGCCGGCTACGACGTGCTGCTGAACGGCCAGGCGATCGGCACCGTCCGCTCGACCGTGGTCGGCGTGGTCCGCCTCGCCCCCGGCACCTCGTACACCGTGGCGGTCGCCGTCCGCGACGCCGCCGGCGCCGTCGGCAAGCCCGGCCGCGCCGCCACCTTCCGTACGGTCTCCGACGCCGGTCGCCCGCAGCCCGGCGCGAACTACACCATGGTCAACGGCCTCACCGGCCAGGCGGCCGACCTGTGGGGCAGCTCGATGAACGACGGCACCGTGGCCATCGCCTACCAGCGCACCGGCTACGCCAACCAGAAGTGGCAGTTCGAGGACGCCGGCGACGGCTCGGTGCGGATCAAGTCGGCGCGCTCCAACAAGTGCCTGCAGCTCGGCGGCGCCCCGGTCGCCGGCCAGTACGTCGCCCAGCAGCCGTGTTCCGACGCGGCCGCGCAGAAGTGGCAGCTCACCGCCGCGGACGGTGGGTTCACCGTCACCGCGAACGGTGGTTCGATGGTGCTGGGGCTCAGCGACCGTTGGTACTACGGCGGTTGGCTGCTGGAGCTGCAGCAGGCGAACGGCCGGCCGTACCAGACCTGGTCGCTGCTGAAGACCTCGTGAGCCGGTAGGCCCGCGAGTCCGCGGGGCGCTGCGGCAGTGGCGCGTCACGACCGCCGTGACCGTTGCGACTGTTGCGACCGTTGCGACCGTCATCACTGCGACCGTCGAGCGTCACGACCGCCGAGCGCCACGACCGCGAGCCGCACGACCTGAACCGTTCGGTTCCCACGCCGGGTCCGGCCGTCCTCCCTCCCGAGGCGGCCGGGCCCGGCGCCCCCGCTTCCCGCGCCCGTCCCGCACACCGCCACGAGGAATGACCGTCATGCGAACCCGCCCGATCCTCGCCGCCGCCGCGCTCGCCGTGGCGGCCGTCCTGCCCGTCGCCGTGCCCGCGGCCGCCCACGGGGACAGCGTCCACCTCGACGTCACCGGCCAGCAGAACGGCCATGTCAGCACCGTCGCCACCTGGGAGAACGACCGCGACCCGGTCACCGAGGGCTTCGCCGGCACCCTCTCCGCCACCGCCGCGGACGGCCGCGCGGTGGGCCCGTGGCGCCTGGTCACCGTCCCGGGCCACCCGGGCACCTACACCACCCGGGAGATCCTCCCCGCCGGGCACTGGCAGGTGACCGTGGACTGCGCGTTCCCTTCCCTGGGCCACGCCCAGCGCGAACTCGACGTCGACGCCACCGTCATCAACGACCCCGTGCCCGCAGGCACGGCGGCCTCGCCGTCGGCCGGCTCCACCGCCGGGCCCGCCCCGGAACCGGCCACCGGGCCGACCCTGGAACCGGTCACCGGGTCCGCCCCCGCCCCGACGTCCGGTCCCGCGCAGCCGACCACCGCCGGGGCCACCCGTGACACCACGGCCGCCCCCGACGGCGGGTCCGGCTCCGACAGCACCACCTGGGCCGCCGTCGGCACCGCCGCCGCGGCCGTCCTCCTGACCGCCGCCGGTCTCTGGCTCCGCCGCCGCCGGTCCTGAACGGCCCGGCCCTGCCCAGCCTCCGGGCGCCCCGCCCCCGGACGCCCCCGGCCCCGGGACGCCTCCGCGGGAACCGCCCGGGTACGAACCGACGTCCCTTCCTGTCATCGGGCGCCACCGGGCGCCCGGCCGATCGCAGGGGAGCGTCCGCGCATGAAGAAGGTCCTGATCGCCGGCGGTGCGGGGTTCATCGGCAGCACGGTGGCGTCCGCGCTGATCGACCGGGGGATCACCCCGGTCGTGCTGGACGACCTGTCGAAGGGCCGCGCCGAGTTCGTCGAGGACCGGATCTTCTACCGGGGCGACATCGCCGACACGGCCCTGCTCGACCGGATCTTCGCCGACCACCCGGACATCGACGCGACGGTGCACTGCGCCGCGAAGATCGTCGTACCGGAGTCGGTGGCCAAGCCGCTGTACTACTACCGGGAGAACGTGGCCAAGACCATCGAGCTCCTGGACTCCCTCCAGCGGCACGGCTGCACCCGCGTCCTCTTCAGCAGCTCCGCCTCCATCTACGCGCCGACCCCGGACGCCCGGGTCGACGAGAGCAGCCCGGTCGACGCCAACAGCCCGTACGCGCGCACCAAGCAGATGATGGAGCAGGTGCTCCAGGACTGGACCCGCGGCGAGGGGGCCGAGCGCCAGCGCGTCATCGCCCTGCGCTACTTCAACCCGATCGGCGCCGACCCGCAGCTGCGCACCGGCCTGCAGGACCTCCACCCCACCCACGCCCTCGGCAAGTTGATCGAGGCGCACACCACCGGTGCGCCGTTCACCGTGACCGGCGTCGACTGGGCGACCCGGGACGGCTCCGGCATCCGCGACTACGTCCACGTCCAGGACCTCGCCGAGGCGCACGTCGCGGCGCTGCTCCGCTTCGACGGGGTGATCGCGCCGGACGCGGCGGACCGCTACCGCGTGATCAACGTCGGGACGGGGGACGGCACCACCGTCCGTGAGCTGATCGCCGCCTTCGAACAGGCCGTCGGCACCCGGCTCGACGTCCGGGAGGCGGGGCCACGCCCCGGTGACGTGATCGGCTGCTACGCCGCCGTCGACACCGCCCGCGAGCTGCTCGACTGGCAGCCCCGGCGCGGCATCGCCGAGGGCGTCGCCGACGCGCTCGCCTGGCGCGCCGCGTGGGCCGCCCGCCTCGGCGTCTGACGCCCGGGGAGCCGGGGCCGACGGCAGCCGGCCCCGGCTCCCCGGCTCATGCCGCGCGCCACGGTCCTGTTTCACGCCGTCACTTCACTCCGCCGTTGCACGGCGTCACTTCACCGGTGTCACTTCACGGTGTCACTTCACGGTGTCACTTCACGGCGTCACTCCACCGGTGTCACTTCACGGGTCTCACTTCACGGCGTCGCCGGACTTCGCCCAGTTGTCGCGCAGCCGGTCCAGGTAGGACTGCGCCTGGGAGCCGATCTTGACGCCCCGGGCGAAGGCCAGCATGTTGCCCGCGCCCGCGTTGTAGCCGAGGGCGACGAGTTCGTCCCGGCTCAGCGACACGCCAGGGTGGGCAGGTAGTCGAGCCGCGAGGTCGTGCAGGTGCCAGGCGGCCGCCTGGACGGCCAGGTTGCGGTCGTCCGGGAGCTCCTCCCACTGGCGGGTGGCGAACGGGCGGCCCGGCTTGGTGTCGTCGAACGCGGCCCGGTGCATGTTGGCGATGCCGAAGGAGGCGTCCGGTTTGCTGCGCTGCCAGGCGCGTTCGAGCTCGGGGTCGTGCGGCTTGTACGACTCGTTGTAGAGGATCGCCATCAGCAGCTGCGGGTTGACCCCGGCCTCGGCGGCGTACTGGCGGACCGGCGCGGCGTAGTCGGCGGGGTCGTACCGGCCCGGGGGCTTCGACGGCTCGGCCGGGGCTCCGGTCGACGGCGCGGTGCCGGACGCCGGGGACGACGCGGCGGCGGACGGCGAGGGGTCGGCGGAGGTCGGGCCGTCGTGGCCGTTCCCGCGGACGAGGCCGAGTCCGGCCACGACCACGACGCCGATCACCAGCCAGCGCCCCCAGCCCGACCCCTTCTGTTCCTCGCTCACCGCTGCCGGCCCCTCCCCGTTCGCCCGTGTGTCCGTTCGATCGCCGTACGGTCGGTCGTGCCCGGTGGCAGGTTACTCGGCGGGCTTCCGGTCGTCGTCGAGGTTGTGCAGGAAGTCCTTCGCCTTCGCGACGCCGGTGTCGATCTGCCCGCTGTACTTGCCGTCCGTGCGGTCGTCGATCGCGTCACCGACCTTCTCCAGGCCTTGCCCGATCACGTCGCCGTGCTCGCGGGCGAGGTCGGTGGCCTTGTCCGCGAGGTTCTTCAGACTCTCAAACATGGTGACGCTCTGCTCCTCTGATGCGTTCCTGATGGTGTGCCGACGTGGCGGGGATCATGACCATCCTAACGACGGCCCGCCGAACGGTTCGCCTGCTGCCGGTCGGCGGCGAGTGACGTGGTCGACTCGGGTTTGTATGCTCCAAACCGACTTCTACAGAGGTGTAGAGGACGGGATCGCCGCCGGGACCGAAGGCGTCCCGGCGTCGGCGACGGTGCGATCGCGCCGCCGCAGCCGCAACGATCGAGGGAAGTGCGCATGGCCGGCCAGCGGGCGAGAACGCCGTACCAGGACGCGGGACCGCGCACCGAGGACCGTGCCTTCCCGGCCCAGCGCTCCCGCACGGCCGACGGCCCGGCAGGCGCGGCGGACGCCGGGCGCGGCGGCGCGGAACGGTCGGCGCGGGTGCTGCGGGCGGGGGCGGCGCGCCGACGGCAGCAGGCGCGGCGGCGCGGCGGCCTGGTGGCCCTGTGTGCGGCGGTCGGACTGCCCGTGCTGGGCGGTGTCGCGGACGAACTCGGCGGGCCCGGGGTCGGCCCGCTCTTCGCGGTGGCCTCGGTGCTGGGGACGGGCGCCGCGGCGGCGGTGTGCAGCCGGGCGGGCCGGTGGTGGGTGGTGACGGCGGCTCCGGTCGTGGTGCTGCTCGTCGCGTCGGGCGTGGAGTACGCGGCGCGGCCCGACCGGTACCGGGGCGGGAACCTCGGCACCGGTGCGCTGCGCTGGGTGGTCGAGGCGTTCCCGGTGATGGCCGCCGCGGTGGGCCTGGCGTTGGCGGTGGCCGTCGGCCGGGCAGTGGCCGACGGCCGCCGGGCCGTGCTCGGCCGTCGACGACCCGGCGGTCCCGGCGTCCCGGCCGGGGCGAGCCGCCGTGGCTGAGCGCAACCGGAGCCGGAACGGCAACCGCACCGGCGGCACCGCGGGACGGACGGGCCGCGGCGGCGTTCCGCGCGGTCGCGCCCCGCGGCGCGGGGCCGCCCCGCTGACCGTCGCCGGGCGCACCCTGGCCTGCGCCGTCTCCGTCGCCGTGCTCGGTGCCAGCGGCTTCACCTGGTACGAGTACCGCAGCCTGGACGACGGCATGTTCAAGTCCACCGCGTTGAGCGAGGCGAAGAAGAACGCCCCGCCGCACCTCGACAAGTCCGTCAACCTGCTGCTGATCGGCCTCGACAGCCGCAAGGACATGGACGGCAACGACCTGCCCAAACAGTTCGTCGAGGACGAACTGCACGCCGGATCCAGCGGGATCGGCGGCTACAACACCAACGCCCTGATCGTGCTGCACATCCCGGCCGACGGCGGCAAGGTCACCGCGCTGTCCGTCCCGCGCGACGACTACGTGCAGACCGTGGGCGCCGACGGCAGGATGCACAAGATCAAGGAGGCGTACGGCATCGCCAAGGAGGCCGCCGAGCCGAAGCTGGCCGGCAAGGGACTCTCCAAGGCGGAGCTGGAGCGGCAGAGCCGGGAGGCCGGCCGCTCGGCCACCATCCAGACCGTGCAGAGCCTCCTGGACGTCCCGATCGACCACTTCGCGGAGGTCAACCTGATCGGCTTCTACGACATCGCCAAGGCGGTCGAACCGATCCAGGTCTGCCTCAACCACCCGGTGGACGATCCGATCATCGCGCGGACCGCCACCCACGAGGGCGGCGGCACCGGCCTCAGACTCCCGGCCGGAATCAGCTCCCTCGACGCTGCCCAGGCGCTCTCCTTCGTCCGCCAGCGCCACCACCTGACCAACGGCGACCTCGACCGCACCCACCGGCAGCAGGCCTTCATCTCCTCCGTCGAGTACAAGCTCAAACAGCAGGGCATCCTGAACGACCTCGGGCAGATGCAGAAGCTGTTGGCGGTGGTGAAGAAGGACGTCGTCATCGACAACGAGTGGAACATCCTCGACTTCGCCCGGCAGGCGCCCAACCTGACGGGCGGCAACGTGGAGTTCAACACCCTGCCGATCGCCGGGTTCAAGACCGTCGGCGGGCAGGAGGTCAACACCGTCAACCCGGACCTGATCAAGAAGATCGTCCGGCAGCTGTTCAACCACGAGACGGCGTCGGGCACCGCCCCCGGGGGCACCGCGGGCGACACCGCCGCGCCCACCGCCGCCCCGCCCCCCTCCGCGTCGGGCGGTCCGCCGAAGGCGGTGGTCGACGTCAACGCGGCGGCCGGCGCCGGTGCGGCCTCCAACGAGTCCAGGTCACTGGCCGAACTCGGCTACCCGGCGGGCAGGATCGGCGACGCCCCGGCCAGGACGAAGGTCACCACCGTGGCCTACGGCACCGGGGCGAAGGCCGACGCCCAGCAACTCGCCACCCGCTACGGCGTCACGGCGGTGTCCTCCGGTGCCGTGGCGCCGGGCCACGTCCTGCTCACCCTCGCCACCACCCGGACCCCGACCGCAGCCGCTTCCGCGTCTTCGGGGGGTGCCGCGTCGGGCACCCCGTCCGCCGACCCGTCGGCGGCCCTGCCGATGCAGGGGCCCGCGGTGAGGGCGGGCGGGATCCCCTGCGTGGACTGACGGGCCCGGGCCCCGGGCGCTGGGCAGCGGCAGGGGTCAGGGGCGCGGGGCCTTCTCGCCGTGGACGGCGGTGTACTCCGCCGCGAGCCAGGGGCCGAGGTCGTCGATGAGCACGGCGAGCACGGCCCGTTCCGCGTCGGCGGTGCGGGCGTCGGCGGGAGTGCGGGCGGCGGTGGGAGTGCGGGCGGCGGTGGCCGCGAGGCGCATCTGGTCGGCGCGCCCGGGGTAGTGGGCGGCGAAGGCCTCGGCGGAGGCGGTGAGGTCGCTGGTCCAGCCGCCCCAGCGGGGCATGACCAGCGTGAAGCCGGTGCGGACGATCCGGCGGGTGACCGTGCGGGTGAGGGCGCGGACGTCGGCGTCCGTGGCGGCGGCGGCCGCGCGTTCCCGCCAGCCCGGCAGGGCGAGGGCCAGATCGCCGTTGGTCTCCCGGGCGAGCAGCGAGGTGGGGCGGTAGCGGGGGAGCCCGGCGGCGAGGTCCGGGCCCAGCAGCGGGGTGCAGAGGCAGGCCACGAACCAGCCCAGGTCGTGCCGTTCGAGTTCGCTGAGCAGCGTGCCCGTGTCGAAGAGCAGCACGCCGACGCCGTCGACCTGCGCGAACTCGGCGTCCAGCACGGCCTGGAGGGCGTCGGCGTCCGCCCGGTCCGCCGCCGTGGGCTCGTGGTGCAGGGCCAGCAGCAGGTCGAGGTCGGAGACGCCGGGCACCGCAGTGCCGCGCGGGACGCTGCCGTAGAGGTAGGCGCTGTGCAGCCGGTCGGGGCCGAACGCCTCGGCGATCCGTTCCCGGGCGGCGGCCACCACCGGGGCGAACGGCGCCGGCACGCGGGCGAGCGAGCCCTCCCGCGCGATGTGTCCGTCGGCGTCCAGTCCCCGTGTGGTCGTCATGAGGGGCATCCTGCCCCACGGCGGCACCGCTGACCAGCGCATTTCCGCCCGTCCGAGGGATTGTCAGCGGCCTGTGCCAGCATGCGTCGCACACGAGGACGGACGGCGTTTGAGGGGATCGGCGTGGGCACCTGGGACATCGGGCACTTCGACAACGACACCGCGGCGGACTTCGCCGACGCCCTCGACGACGCGGAGCCGGCCGAGCGCGAGTCGATCCTCCGGTCCGCGCTGCTGGGCGCCGCCCGGGCGGGGGAGTACCTGGAGTTCGACGAGGGCGCCGAATCGGTGGCCGCCGCCGCCCTGGTGGCGGCGCAGTGCCCGGGCGGCGCGGCGGTGGAGAGCACCTACGGCCCCGCGGCGGAGATACCGCCGCCGGCCGTCGAGCTGCGCGGTCTCGCGGTGGAGGCACTGGACCGCGTGGTGGCCGAGGAGTCGGAGCTCGCGGAGCTCTGGGACGAGACGGAGGAGGGCCCGGCGTGGCGGCGGGGCGTTCGGGCTCTGCGCGACGTGCTGGAGCCGGTGCCGCCGACGGTGGGCGGACCGCTGTTCGAGTTCTGAGTGGCCGGCGACGACGGTGCACCGGCGGCACCGGGGGCACCGGCGAGACCGAGGGAGCCGATCCCGGCGGACGCGCCGCTGCCACCGGCCGGGGAGGCGGGCGGTGGCAGCGGGGGTCGGCCTGGCGCCGGGTCAGCTCGGCGCGGCGGTCACCGTGGTCGGGCACGGCGGGAGGCCGACGGCGCCGTGGTCGCTCAGGTCGCGGTCGGCGTCTTCGGGGAGATGGTGGTGCTCGCGACCGACGTACTGGTGACGGTGGGCTTGCCGGTGGTCGTGGTGGCGACCGCGCTCGTCGGCGTACCCGTGGTGGCGGTCGCGGTGGCGGCGCTCGACGTCGACTTCGTCGCGGGCGGAGTGCCCGTGGAGGTGGTCGCCGAGGAGGACGACGGCCCGCCCGAGGAGGTGGTCGCTCCCGAGGTCGTGGGGCCGGACGTCGTGGGGCCGGACGTCGTGGAGCCGGAGGTGGTCGATCCCGAGCTCGTGGATCCCGAGGTGGTGGATCCCGAGGTCGTGGAGCCGGACGTCGTGGAGCCCGAGGTCGTGGATCCCGAGGTGGTCGAGCTGGACGTCGTGGGGCCGGACGTCGTGGGGCCTGAGGTCTTCCCCGACCCCGACGGCGTGGACGGCTGCCACGGCGCCGGCGGCGGGACGCCCGGCACCAGCACCTTCGGTGGCTCGACGCCCTTGTCCACGACCTCGATCCGTCCGGTCAGCCGGGCGAACCAGCCGCCGGTCTCGACGTTCACGAGGACGATCTCGGTCACCGGCTGCGGCGCCGGCACCACCACGATCAGTGAGCTCGGCTGGAAGCCCGTCCAGGCCTTGCCGGTGTACTTGGCGTTGCTCATCAGCTTCGGCGGCCCCAGCGGGTTGCCGCAGGCGCAGCGCACCCGGGGTACTCCGTGGGAGTCCACCAGGACGGCCGTGCCCGCCTGCAGCACGGACTGGTACTCGGCCACGGCGCCGCTCTTGTAGCTGTGGTTGGTCACCCGGGTGTCCACCCGCAGGTACGCCGAGGTCAGCGACCGCAGGTAGGCGGGGATGTCGGCCTGGGCGATGCCGGCCGCGGAGGCCCAGGCACGCCCGGTGTCCCCGCCCGAGACCATCCCGATCAGCCGCTCGGTGTCGCAGCTGGACTTGCCCATCTGCGCGCCGTACAGCCCGGCGGAGCTGCCCTCGACGCTGTGGAGCGTGGCCGGCGAGCCGCCCTTGGAGGTTGCGCCGCCCGGGTGGGGGGACGCGCCGCCGGGCTGCTGCGCCGCCGAGGTCGCGGGGGCGGGGGCGGTCATCCCCTGGGTTTCCACCGACGGGGTGAACGGGGCGGGCCCGGGGTCGGCCGGGGCCTGGAGCGCGACCTCGTTCGCGGCCGGGATGGCCTCGGTGTGGCTGCCCTGGTTGCTGACGATCAGGACGGTGGCCACCACGGCCACCACCAGGGTCCCGGCCGCCGCGGCCAGCCCCTTCCCGGAGCGCCACCACGGCCTGCGCCGCCCGCCACCTCCGCCGACAGGCCTGGAACCCCCGGGGCCCGAGGGCGGCGGGGGCACGGACGGCGGTCCGGACGTCCCCCCGCCGGAGGGCGGACCGGCCAGCGGGCCGGACGGGGGACCGGAAGGAGGGCCGTACGGTGGCTCGCTCGGCGGGCCGGACGGCGGCGGTTGGGAGGTCATCGAGGCTCCGTTTCGCAGGCGGCCGGCGATCACGTCCGGCACGGGAAGCTCCTGCCACTGGTTTCCATTTCTCCCCCGGCGCCCCGATCGCCGCAACAGCAGGTGCCCCGGCCGTCGCCGAGCGTGCGCGGCCACCGTCGGTCACTCTGGGAAGGCGGCCGGGCCGGAGGGGCCGGGACGCCCGTCGAGTGACCAGGAGGTGGCATGCAGCAGCCCATGACCGGGGCCGCGGGCCCGCCCGGTGCCGTCCGCGGCTGGTTGGACGCGCTCGCCGTCGTGCTGGCCGGAATGGTCGCGATGGCGGCGGTGGCCGCGCTCGGTCTCTGGCTGGCCGGGGCCGCCGACCTCCCGGGCGGCGGTTTCCCCTCGGTGGTCGCCGCGCCGCTGCCGCCGGCCCTGGTGCGCTACCAACTCGCCGTCCGCCCGGCCGCGTTCGCGCTCTGGATGGTGCTGTTGGCGTACCTGGCGCTCGGTGTGGTGGCGGGGGTGCTGACCGCGATCGTGAACGGCAACGCCCGGCAGACCATGGCGGTGGTGCTGCTGGTGCTGCCCGACCTGGTCTGGATGGCCTTCGGGATCGGTCTCGGCGCCGACTGGCAGGGCAGGCTCTCCGGCGCGCTCGGCCTCCCGGTCCCCAAGCCGCTCGCGGACGTGCTGCGCGTCCCGAAGGGGCAGACGGCGACGGTCGACCTCGGCACCCTGGCCGAGCAGGACGCCCGCAGCTGGTGGCTGTTGCCGCTGGCCGCCGTGGTGCTGTTCGCGGCCGCGTTCCTGGCGGCCCGCCGCTCGCCCCGCACCGTCCGGCTCTGGCGGCACGCGGTACGGTTCGCGCTCGCCGCGGCCGTCACGATGCTGCTGGTGGGCCTGTGGACCCGGATGGACGCCGAGTACGGGATCTCCGTGCTCGGCGTGGGCCTCGACCAGGGCGGCCTCGGTGACCTGCTCGGCTCCGTCCTCGGTGAGTCGAACCCGGTGGCCGGCATCGGCGGCGGCAGCATCACGCTGCACCCGTCACTGTGGACGGCGGTGCCGCTGGCGGCGGGCTGGGGGCTGGTCACCGGTGGGCTCGGCGCACTGCTCGCCACCCGGGTGCAGCACCGGGGCGAGGTCGACGGCGGCGGCGCTGCCGGGCAGGCGGCGGAGGACGGGTCGTCGGGCAGGTGACGACGGGGCGGCCGTCGGTCGGGTGACGGACGAGGGACCGCCGGCCGGCGGACCGGCCGGGGTGCTCGGGTCGGCCGGGGTGTTCAGAACAGTCGGTGCCCCTGCACCCACACGGTCTTCCGGCCGGTGTTCCGAATGAGCCGGAGCTTGTTGACGCCGTCGTGCATGCCCGCGCTGAGCACCAGCGACGGGCCGACGATCACGCCCAGGGCGGCCAGGCCGAGGAGCATGCCGATGTTGCCGACGGCCTGGTCGTCCCCCTCCTCGACGGTCTGGCCGCCCAGGTGGATCAGCATGGGGACGGTGGCCAGGAGCGAGAGCAGCAGCAGCCACCCCAGCACCCGTTGGACCTGTCGCTTGGCCCGCGCCCTGGCGGCGCTCTCCACCCGGACCGAGAACGACCGTCGGCAGCGCGGGCAGATGACGCCGATCTCCCTGGATCCGCCGGTCGGCCGGGGCGAGCCGCCCTCCGGAAGGTGCGAGATGCTCCAGTTGACCTTCGTCATGCCGGTCTTGTGCTCGACGCTCACCCGGCAGCCGAGGCCGACGACGTACCGGTCGGTGATCGGGAATCCGGCCACTGTTGTCTCCCCCCAGCCGCCGCGACCGTCGCGGGGCAGGCGGATTGTAGCCGCGCAAAAGGGTGGTAAAACCTGTGACTGATCGTCAAAAAGCCTCGGTCAAAAGGATGACCGAGGCCGGGACGATCTGAGCGAGTGCGCCGTGCCACAGCTTCGGTTCCGAGACGAACAGGGTGATCCCGCCCGCGACCATGAACGCGGCGATGTAGAGGATCACCGCCCGGCCCGAGCCGCTGTGCCCGGAGTGCAGGAGGACCAGGCCGGTGACCAGACCGAGGGCCAGGAACAGGTTGTAGAAGCCCACGTTGAAGCGCCACAGCCGGACCTCGGGGGCGTCGGCGGTGTTGCCGGTGAGCAGGTAGCGCACCCGCGGGTGCCCGTACAGGAAGCTCTCCAGCGGCCACGCGACGAGGTGGATCGCGGCGGCGACCATGGCGAAGACCTGGCTCACGGCGTCCATGGCGGGCGGTTCCCTCCCGAGGTCGACGGCGACAGCGGTGCGGACGGCGGACGGACCACCGGCGCGGCCCAGGCGGGCGGCTCCGGCGGCGCGTGCGGCCCGCCCCGGGCGACCGCCGGGACGACCCGGGTCGGCGGACCGCCCGCTTCCCACGGGCTCGGGGCGGATCCGGCCGGTGCCGTCGCCGCGCGCAGCTCGGCGACGAACTGCCGACAGCTCTCGAACCGTTCGCCCGGCGTCTTGGCGAGCGACCGGGCCACCGCCGCCGCCACCGGGGCGGGCAGGTCGGGCCGCTGCTCGTCCAGTGCGGGCGGCGGGTCGTTGAGGTGCGCCCAGAGCAGCGCGAGGTCGCTCTCCCGGCGGAACGGCGGGGTGCCCGCGAGCATCTCGAACACCACGCAGCCGAGGCTGTACTGGTCGCAGCGGCCGTCCAGCGGCTTTCCGGAGATCTGCTCGGGCGCCGCGTAGTCCAGGGTCCCGACGATCTGGCCGACGCTGGTCAGCCCGCTGAGCGAGAGGGACTTCTTGGTGAGCCCGAAGTCCGCCAGGTACAGGTGCTCGGGGTGCTCACTGTCCGTTCCGGCGGCGACCAGCACGTTGCCCGGTTTGACGTCCCGGTGCACCAGGTCGCGGTCGTGCGCGGCGTCCAGCGCGGAGGCGATCTGCAGGGCCAGCCGGGTGGCCCGGTCCACCGGCAAGGGGCCGCTGCGGTTGATCAGGGCCCGCAGGTCCCCGCCGTCGACGTAGCGCATCGCGATGAACAGGATGCCCTCGTGCTCACCCGCCTGGAAGACCGGGATGATGTTCGGGTGGTCGATCGCTGCGGCGGCCTCGGACTCGTGCATGAAGCGCTGCCGGAACACCTCGTTGCGGGCGAGTTCCGGGGCCAGCAGCTTGACCGCGACGGTCCGGCCGAGCCGCAGGTCCTTGGCCCGGTAGACCACGGCCATGCCGCCGCGCCCGATCTCGCCCTCCAGCCGGTAGCCCGCGACCTTCCTCCCGACCAGGCCGGCGGGCAGGCTCGGGGCGGACAGCTGTTCGTCGGGGGTCACGGCTCACCGGCCTGGGTCGGGGCGTACGGGCCGGGCGTCGGCGCGGGCCCGGGCGAGGCGGCCGGCGTCGGTGCGGGACCGGGCGGGGGAGTGGGCGACGGTGCCGGTGCCGCGGCCGTGGGCGGCGTCTCGGAGGGCGTCGCGGACGGTGCGGCCGTGGGCGGCGTCGCGGACGGTGCGGGGGAGGGCGGCGTCGCGGAGGGCGTCGCCGACGGTGCGGGGGAGGGCGTGGGCGCGGAGGCCGGCGGGCGCCGGTCGGTGGCCGCGTACGTCTGGAGCTGCAGCCCGTCGCAGTAGCACCAGCGGTCGTGCACGGGGTCGAACACCCAGAGCGCCTCGCCGTCGACCGCCAGGCCCACCCGCAGGCCGCGCGAGCGCTCCCGGAAGGCCTCCAGGTCGAGGGTCCCGGCCGCGAGGTCCTCCAGCAGGGCCCGGTAGCGGGCCAGCGCGGCCTCCGCCTCGGCGAGGGCCGGGCGCGGGTCGGCGGTCCGGGCGGGTGGCCCGCCGGCCGCCGGCGGTGGATGCGGCAGGGCGACCAGCAGCCGGCCGTCGACCCAGGTCATCCAGCCGTTGGAGCAGAGGACCTGCGCCCAGTCGCCCTGGCGGGCGAGCAGCTGCAGCGGGAGCAGCTCGTCGAGCCGGGCGGTGGGCCGGGCCGGATCGGGGGCCGTCCAGGAGGCCAGACCGCCCGGCGGGACGACGTGGGTGGGGTTGAACGCGAACTCGTCCATGGGCGGCTACATTTCCTCCGCCGCGCGACCCCCGCCGCGCGCGGCACGACTCGCACCACAGGGCTGTTCTCACTCTACCGGCGCGGGCCCCGGTCGACCCGGCGTCGCGGGCCGACCCGATGTCGCGGGCCGGCCCGATGTCGCGGGCGGTGCACGGTGCACGGTCACCCGACTACTTGCGCATGATCGCGGGCTCGTGCCGCCGCAGCAGGGCGAGGACCGCCAGCCCGTACGCCACCGACAGGCCGATCATCGCGCCCATGCCGACCAGCCAGCCGGTGCGGGCGTGGCGGAACAGCGGGTCCGCGGTGATCGGGGAGGGCACGGTGAGCCGGTTCAGATCGACCGTCCTGGCCATGGACGACAGGCCCCACCGGGACGGGAACAGCCAGGCGAACTGCTCCAGGCCGGGCACGCCGTACAGCTTGAGCATCAGCCCGCTGAGGACGATCTGCACGATGGCGAGGAGCACGAGCAGCGGCATCGTGGTCTCCTCCTTGTCGACGGCCGCGGAGACCACCAGGCCGAGCATCATCGCCGTGAACGCGAGCATCGCGACCGCGATGATCAGCTCGGGCAGCTGCGGCATCACCACGCCCGTCGTCACGCCCGGCGGGGCGCCCGGGCGTGGCAGCGCGGAGAGCTTGACCCCGCCCAGGCCGACCACGGTCAGCACCGCGGCCTGCGCCACCGTGACCGCGCCGAGCACCACGACCTTCGAGACCAGGTACGCCGATCTGGACAGCCCGACCACGCGTTCGCGCCGGTAGATCGCGCGTTCCTTGACCACCTCGCGCACCGAGTTGGCCGAGCCGGTGAGCACGCCGCCGAGGCAGAGCGTGAGCAGGCAGTTGATGGCGTTCTCGTCGGTGAGCCGGGAGCCCGCCATCACCCGGCACATCAGGCCGATGACGAACGGCAGCACCGTCATGACGGTGAGGAACAACCGGTCGGCGGCGAGCACCGCGGCGTACCGGCGGACCAGGGTGCCCAGCTGGGAGAGCCAGCTCTGCGGCTTCTCGTGGCCGATGGTCGGCGCGGAGGCCGCGGGTTGGTGCAGCGGGTGCGCGGCCTCGGCCGTCACGTACCGCTGGTACTGGGGGGAGGCGAGGAAGCGGGACCGGCAGACCCCCTCGGTGTCGTTCTCGAACGCCTCGAAGGCCTCCGGCCACTCGTCGTGGCCGAAGTAGTCGAGGGCTTCGCCGGGCGGTCCGTAGTACGCCGTGCGACCGCCCGGCGCCAGGACCAGCAGGCGGTCGCAGACGTTCAGGCTCAGCACGCTGTGCGTCACCACGACCACCGTGCGGCCGTCGTCGGCGAGCCCGCGCAGCATGCGCATCACCGAGCGTTCCATCCCCGGGTCCAGACCCGAGGTCGGTTCGTCGAGGAAGAGCAGGGACGGCTTGGTGAGCAGCTCCAGGGCGACGCTGACCCGCTTGCGCTGGCCGCCGGAGAGACTGGCGATCACCTGGTCGGCCCGGTTGTCCAGGCCCAGTTCGTGCATCACCTCCAGGACCCGCGCCTCCCGCTCGTGCGGGTCGGTGTCGCCGGGGAAGCGCAGCTCCGCGGCGTAGGACAGCGCGCGGCGGACGGTGAGCTGGGTGTGCAGGATGTCGTCCTGCGGGACCAGGCCGATCCTGCGGCGCAACTCGGCGTAGTCGCGGTAGAGGTCGCGCCCGTCGTACAGCACGGTTCCCTCGTCGGCGGGGCGCAGCCCGGTGAGCGCGTTGAGCAGGGTGGACTTGCCCGCTCCGCTCGGGCCGGCCACCGCGAGCAGGGTCTTCTCGGGCAGCGGGAAGCTGACGTCGTCCAGCAGGACCCGCCGGTCCGGGCCGACGTGGACGACCAGGTGCTGGACGTCCAGCGAGATCTCGCCGGTGTCGGTGTACTCGACCAGACGGCCGTCGACCAGGCACAGCGCGGAGTGGCCGATGCCGACGATGTCCGCCGGGCCGACCGGGGCGCGCCTGACCGGGCGGCCGTTGAGGTAGGTGCCGTTGTGACTGTCCAGGTCGACGATCTCGTGGCCGCCGTCCGGCAGTTCGCGCAGCTCGGCGTGGTGGCGGGAGACCACCAGGTCGTCCAGGACCAGTTCGTTGTCCGGCGCCCGGCCGATCCGCACGGTGCGGCCGGGCAACTGGAGCACGGAACTCGGGCTGCGGAAGACGCCGGAGGACTGCGGGGCGAGCAGGACGGTGCGCGCGCCCGGGCCCGGACCGCCGTCCGGGGCGGCGCCGGGGAGCCCGGCGAAGCTCGCGGCCGGGCCGTCGACCGGATCGCCGAAGCGCAGCCGGGTGCCCGGGCCGATGTCGTCGCGGCTGACCCGGTGGCCCTCGTCGTAGGTGCCGTTGGTGCTGCCGACGTCCTCCAGCAGCCAGTGACCGTCGGTGGCGCGCAGGACCGCGTGGTGCCAGGACACCCGGGGGTCGTCCAGCACGATCTCGCTGGTCGGGTCGCGACCGACGTGGTAGGCCCGAGCCGGATCGATCAGCTGGGAGTCGGTGTCGGTGACCAGGACGAGGGGTGGCGCGGTGATCGCGCCGGAGCGCTCTCCCATGCTGCGCATTCTATCGCCGACGGATGCCGACGGCCCTTCCGGACTCCGGGATTGGACTGGACCACTGCCCCGAGGCGGCACTATCGTTCGGCATGCCCGCGCGGGTCGCCGAGCGCAGGGTGTCGCCGAGTGTCATCGAGTGCTTCGGAACGGAACCCATGAGCATCTGGCCCCAGTTGCGCCGATCCCGGACCGTCCGAGCCGGGCGCGCCAGCGGCCGGGTGCTGCGCTGCGGCCTGATGGACACCATGCTCGCCGACCTCGCCGTCTCGGTCGTGCTCTGCTTCGAGCGGCCGCTGGACGACGACCGGCTCGCGGCCGGCCTGGCCCGCGCCCTGGACCGGGTACCGGTCTTCGCCGGGCGGCTGCGCACGGTCGACGGCGTCCTGGAGGCGGTCTGCGACGACTCCGGCGTGCCGCTCGACGTCTACACCGTGGACGGCACGCTCGCCGAGGCGATGGGCCGGGTGACGGCAGCCGGCTCCGAACTCGTCGACCGGGTCGACGCCCCGGGCGCCCGGCGCGGCGGAGCGCCGCTGCTCACCGTCCGGGTCACCCGCACCGCCGACGGCGGGACGGTGCTCGGCTGCTCCTGGCACCACGCGATCGGCGATCTGAACAGCTTCATGCTGCTGCTGCGGGTCTGGTCGGCGGCGGTCGAGGGGGAGCCGCTCCCGGAGGCCGAACTCGTCGGCGACCAGGACGAGTTGCTGGACCTGGCGCTGCCGGCCGAGGACTGCGGCCGGCCCGGCTTCCGGGTGCCCTCGGCGGCGGAGGCGGAGCTGCTGGCCCGGGAGGTGGCCGCCGGTCCGCGCGCCAACCGGACCGTCCAGATCGCCTTCACGGACGCCGAAGTGACCAGGATGCGCGAGGAGTTCGGTGCGGCGGCCGGGCGCCGGCTCTCCTCCGGGGACGTGCTCTGCGCCCACCTCGTCGACACCCTGCGGGAGTTGGACGGCGACGACGCCGAGCGGATGCTGACCGTCCCGGTCAACGCGCGCCGCTGGCTCGGCCTCTCACCCGCCCTGGTGGGCAACCTGCTGAGCGAGGTCCACGTGGCGCACCGGCCCAAGGACGGGCCGGCGGCGCTCGCGGGCGCGTTGCGGACGGCGGTCGAGGAGTTCCCGAGCGCGCACCTCAACCTCCGTGCCAATTTGGGGTTCCTGACTGCGCTCGGCCGGTCGCGGCTGCGCGAGTGCGTGCCGCTGGGCTTCGACCCGCAGGCGCGCCGGTTCAGCTTCTCCAACTGGAGCCGCTTCGGCGCCTACCTGGTCAGCTTCCAGGGGAACCGCCCGGTGTTCTTCAGCCCGGCCGCCAACTACCCGTTGCCGTGGGTGTGCTGGACGGTCGAGGGGTTCCGCGGCGAGGGATACCTGGCCACGGTGGTGCTGCCGGCCCGGCTCGCCGCCCGGGTCCGCGGGGCGGAGGGCCGGGCGGCGCTGCACCGGTACCGGACGGCGGCCGACGAGCCGCCCGCGTCGGCCGCCGTGCTGCCGAAGGTGGTCTGACCGCTGCCGGACGGACGGTTACCGGCAGGACGGCTACTGGCAGGGCGGTTACCGGAAGGACTGCTCGATCGCGGTCCACAGCCGGGAGCGGGCCTGCAGCGCCGTGCGCACGGTCTCGGCGCAGGAGTCCCACTTGTCCTGGTCGTCGCCGCACAGGTCGATCAGCATCTGCATCGCCATCGGGGTGTGCTGCTCGCCGTCGACCTCGATGTGCCGGGCCAGGTAGTCCTTGAACACCGTCAGCACACCGTCCGGGTCGTCGATCGCGATCACCTGGGCGAACATGTCCGGGATCAGGTCCTCGCGGCCGAAGGCGAAGGCGGCGGCCCGGCAGTGCACCGGGGCGGTCTCGATGATGGACCAGGTCGTCCCGGTGAAGTCCACGGCAGCCTGCGGGACTTCGGCCGCCTTGAGCGCCTCGGGCACGGTGGTGCCGGTGCCCAGCAGCGCCAGGAACTCCTCCACCGGGCGGGCGTCGGCGCCGGCCTGACGCATGCCCTCCAGGTACAGCTCGAAGTGGCTGGTGTAGCCCTCGCCGAGCTCGTCGCTCTCCTCGACCAGCACGATCTCGTTGATCAGCCGGCGGCTGGCCGTCGGGCCGCTCGGGACCCACGGCACCTCGACGCAGGTCAGATCGCGCTGCAGGCTCTTCAGCAGTGACATGAAGTCCCAGACGGCGAAGACGTGGCTGTCCAGGAAGGTGCGGACGCGCTCGATGCTGGTGAGCCGGTGGTAGACGGAATGGCCGACCACCTCGCGGCGCAGCGGGTCGATGGCCTGCTGCAGGCTGGTCAGTCCGGGGTGCGAGCGGTCCCAGTGGTAGCGGTTGGCGGACATGCGGATCTCCTTGTCGGTCACGGGCTTTCGCGGGTGCGGGGAACGGGCGGGGAACGGGCGCAGGACGGGTACAGAACGGGTGCGGGGCCAGAACGAGTGCGGGGCCAGGACGGGTGCGGTGAGGGGCGGGCGTTCGGGTCGGGCCGCGCTGTGGAGGGGGACGGTCACGGCTGATCCGCGCCGGCTGCTTCACATCAACTGTCCCATGGCGGAAGCTTCATGACGGATTTTTCATGACGGCGTGCAGCGCGGCCCGTAGGTGCTCGCGGTTCGGCTGCACGGCCCGGTCCAGGGCCGGGGCGAAGGGCAGGACGGCGCCGTCGGGCCGGGTGATCCGGCGCGGCGGGGTGACCAGGCGCAGTTCCTCGGCGGCGGTGGCCAGCACCTCCGCGCCGAAGCCGCAGCTGCGGTTGGAGTCGTCGATCACGACCAGCCGGCCGGTGCGTTCCAGCGAATCGGCGAGCGCGTCCCAGTCGAAGGGGTGGACGGTGCGGGGGTCGAACACCTCCACCGAGATGTCCGCCGCGACCTCCTCGGCCACCGCGAGCGCGTCGTGCACCAGGTGCCCGAGGGCGACCACGGTGACGTCGGTGCCCGGGCGGTGGATCCGGGCCCGGCCGAGCGGCACCGGTACCAGGTCCCAGGTGACGGTCTCGCGCACCGGCAGGGCGGCGGCGGGCGCGAACACCACGACCGGGTCCGGGTCCCGGATCGCCGAGCGCAGCAGCCCGTAGGCGTCCGTCGGGGTGGCGGGCACCACGGTCTTCAGCCCGGCGTGCGCGAACAGGCTGTACGGGTGGTCGGAGTGCTGCCCGGCCCAGCCGTCCCGGGAGCCGGAGCCGGGGACCAGGCAGGTCAGCGGAACGCTCGCCTGGCCTCCGGTCATCAGCGAGAACTTGTGTGCCTGGTTGACGAGTTGCTCGAAGACCAGGAACAGCAGCGAGGGGATCTGGAACTCCAGCACCGGCCGCCGGCCGGCCAGTGCGGCGCCGACCGCCATCGCGGTGAACGCCTGCTCGGACAGCGGGGTGTCGACGATCCGGCCCGGCCCGAACCGGTCCAGCAGGCCCAGGGTGGGACCGGCCAGGCCGGCGCCGATGTCCTCGCCGAAGACGCAGACCGCCGGGTCGGCGGCGAGTTCGTCGGCCAGCGCCCGGTTGAGCGCCTTGGTGTACGAGAGCCTGGTCACGGCGTCACTCCCGCCCGGGGCCGCAGCCCGTCGGCGTACAGGTGGTCCGACGCGCCCGCCGGGTCCGGGTGTTCGGAGGCGAGTGCGAACTCCTCGGCGGCCGACAGTTGTTCGGCCACCGAACGGTCCAGCTCGGCGACCGTCGCGGGATCGAGCAGGGCGGCGGCCCGGGGGAGCGGATCGCGCCCGCGCCAGGCCTCGACCTCCTCGGGGGCGCGGTAGCGCAGCTTCATCCGGCGCTCCATCGTGTGGTGGCCCTCGTAGCGGTAGGTGCGGCACTCCAGGAAGCCGGGGCCGTCGCCGCCACGCGCCCGTTCGACGGCCCGCAGCGCGGCGGCGCGGACGGCCTCGGTGTCCATGCCGTCCACCTCCTCGGCGGGGATGCCGAAGCCGGCCGCCCGCCCGGTGGCGCTGCCCGCGACGGCGGTGGCGGCGGGCAGGGTGGTGGCGTAGCCGTTGTTCTCGCAGACGAACAGCACCGGGAGGCGCCACATCGCGGCCAGGTTGAACGACTCCAGCAGCACGCCCTGGTTGAGCGCGCCGTCGCCGAAGAAAGCCACGGCCACCGGAATCCGCTCCGCCGGCCCCGGTTCCGCCGGCCCCCGGTCGGCCGCGGCCTGGCGGGCCGCCCAGGCGGCGCCGACCGCGATCGGGGCACCGGCGCCGACGATGCCGTTGGCGCCGAGGATGCCCAGCGAGACGTCGGCGGCGTGCATGGAGCCGCCCCGGCCGCCGTTCGATCCGCCGACGCGGCCCAGGAGTTCGGCGAGCAGCCGGTGCGGCGCGGTGCCCCGGGCGAGCACGTGGCCGTGGCCGCGGTGGGTGCTGGTGAGCCGGTCGGCCGGGCCCAGCGCGGAGCAGACGCCGACCGCGACGGCCTCCTGCCCGATGTACGGGTGGATGCCGCCGGGGATCGCGCCGGACTTCACCAGGCCGAGCGCCAGTTCCTCGAAGCCGCGGATCAGCCGCAGCATCCGGTAACGCTCGGCGGTCGTGCCCAGGTCGGCGGTCGTGCCCGGGTCGGCGGTCGTGCCCGGGCCGGCGGTCGTGCCCGGGTCGGCGGGTCGGACCGGCCCGCCCGCCGCGGTGGTCGGCCGGACCGGGCCGGCGGGCGGGGCCGGCGGGGCCGTCACGGCCGTCCCCGCCAGACCGTCGGGCAGAACTCCGGGTCGGCGTAGTCCGGTCGGCCGTCGGCGGTGCGGCGCACCAGCACGTCGTGGTTGTACACCACCGGGCTGCCGTCCGCCCGGTCGTGCCGCTGGTACTCGTTGGCGCCGTCCTGGAGGTGCAGCGAGACGGCGCGGCGCGGGTAGGAGGCCAGGTTGGGGCCGCTGCCGTGGTAGGTGCGGCAGTGGTGGAAGGACATGTGGCCGCGCGGGATCCGCATCGCGACCTTGGTCACCCGCGCCCCGTTGTGGGCCGCGTTGGCGGCCAGGATGCCGTCCAGCTCGGAGCCGTCGCGGTCGGCGAAGTGCCGGGTGGAGTCCTCGCCGGAGGGCAGCTCCTGCCAGCGGTGACTGCCGTCCACCATGGTGATGGTGCCGTTCTCCTCGTGGCAGTCGTGGAACGGGACGAAGGCGGTGAGCATCTCCTGCGAGGTGCAGGTCTGCCAGTAGTGCTTGTCGAAGTGCCACGGCACCCGGTTGCTGGGCTCCCCGGGCACCGGCGGCTTGTAGATCAGGGTCGCCTGGAAGATCCGGATCTCCTCGGCCCCGGCGAGCAGCGCGGCCACCGCGCCGACGAGCGGCTTGCGCAGGACCGCGCCGATCGCGTCGCTCTCGTGGTGGACGTAGTCGTTGTGCCGCTGTACCGGCCCGTCCGAGGGCTGCCAGGAGGCCAACCGGGGCGGGCGGACGGGGAGTTCGCGGTCCCGGTGGCCGGCGTAGTACAGCTCGGTGGCGGCCTGCAGGGTGTCCAGTTCCTCGTCGCTGAACAGCCGGCGGGACAGGTACCAGCCGTGCTCGCGGTAGTGGGCCACCTCGTCGGGGGTGGGCAGCAGTGCCTGCTCGGCCTCGGTGAGCCGGAACTCGGCGGTCGTGGTCATGCGGGGGCCTCCTTCGGGTGCGCGGGGGGTGGTCAGACCGAGGCGGCGGAGCTGTGCCGCTTGATGGCCTCGTAGAGGGCCTTGATGTTCGCGGTGCCGAAGGTGCCGGCACCCTGGCGCTCGATCAGCTCCAGGAAGTAGGTGCGCCGGGGGTGCGTCGAGCGGGCGAAGATCTGGAACAGCTGGCCGCCGTGGTCCTGGTCGACCAGGACGTGCAGGTCGCGCAGGATCTCCACCGGGATGACCGTCTCGCCGAAGCGTTCGGCCAGGACGTCGAAGTAGGCGCCCGGGGTGGTCAGGAACTCCACGCCGCGCGCGCGGATGGTGCGCACGGCGGTGGTGATGTCGCGGGTGATGAAGGCGAGGTGCTGCACGCCGGCGCCGCCGTGGGCGGCGAGGAAGTCGTCGATCTGGCCGGGCCGGCGGCCGGTGTCGGGCTCGATCAGGGTGAAGGTGACCGCGCCGGAGGGGCTCTGCACCACCTTGGAGTCCATGGCCTGCTCGCCGACCTCGATGTACTCCTCGAAGATCGTGCGGAAGCCCAGCGCGGCCTCGCAGAACCGCACGGACTCGACCAGTCGACCGGCCGGGAGGCAGATCGCGACGTGGTCGAGCTCGTCCAGCAGGCGGGGCTCCGGGGTGGGTTCCCCGGTCGGCAGCGGGACGAAGCGCAGCGCGGTGTCGCCGAAGCCGGCGATCAGGGCGCCGTCCCGGTCGAGCACCCGGGCGCCGTGCCGCTCGGCGCGCTCCAGCGCGGCCCGCGGGTCGGTGCAGCCGAGGGCGAGGACGGCGACGCCGTCCCCGTGGCGGGCGACGAAGTCGGCCACCGGGTGCTCGGGGTCGGCGGCGGAGGACAGGTGCAGCCGGATGGTGCCCTGGCGCAGCCCGACGGTGCGGGTGCCGTCGGGCGCGGTCGCCGGGGCGTCGGCGGTGAAGCCGTAGTCGGCGCAGAGTCCGGCCGCGGTCTTGTCGGCGTCGGCGCAGTGGAACTCGGTGTGGGCGATGGTCTGGACGGACATCGGGATCTCCCCCCGGAGGGATGGCAGGTCGTGGATCGGCGCGTTGCCGGTCGATCGGGTGCTGGGCCTCCCGGTCGCTACCGGGACGCCCGCGTGCTGGTCGGGCCGAGGACGAGGCTGAGGTTGTGGCCGCCGAAGGCGAAGGCGTTGCTCAGCGCGGCGCGCACCGGGGCGGGCCGGGCGGCGCCCCGGACGTGGTCCAGGTCGCAGGCCGGGTCGGGGTCGGTCAGGTTGAGCGTGGGCGGCAGCGTCCCCCTCGCCACCGCCAGGGCGGTGACCGCCGCCTCCAACGCGCCCGCGGCGCCCAGGAGATGGCCGGTCGCGCCCTTGGTGGAGCTGACCGCGGGCCGGTGCGCGCCGAAGACGGCGTGCAGGGCCGCGGTCTCGGCCACGTCACCGAGCTTGGTGCCGGTGCCGTGGGCGTTCACGTAGTCGATGTCGCCCGGGGCCAGGCCCGCGTTGGCGAGCGCGGCGCGCATCGCGTCGGCGGCGCCGCTGCCGTCCGGCCGGGGCATGGTCGGGTGGTGGGCGTCGGTGGAGGCGCCCCAGCCGATCACCTCCGCGTAGCCGGCGGCGCCCCGCGCCTCGGCGTGCTCGACGCTCTCCAGGACGAGGACGGCGCTGCCCTCGCCGAGCACGAAGCCGTTGCGGCGGGTGTCGAAGGGTCGGCTCGCCTGCTCGGCGTCCTCCCAACCCTGCGCCAGGGCGCGGGCGTTGGTGAAGGCGGCGGCGATGGTCGGGTGCAGCGAGGACTCGGTGCCGCCGCACACGACCACGTCCGCGTCACCGGCGCGGATCAGCCGCAGCCCCTCGGCGATCGCCTGGGCGCCGGCCGCGCAGGCCGTCACCACGGCGGAGCTGTAGCCCCGGATGCCGTGCTTGATGGCGACCCTGGCGGCGGCCATGTTGGAGAGCATGCCCGGCAGCAGGTACGGGCTCACGCCCGGGCGGCCGCGCTCCAGCCGGCGGTGCGACTGCTGCTCGAAGGTCTCCAGCCCGCCGCCGCCCGTCGCCAGGACCACGGCGGTGCGGTGCGGGTCCGCGTCCCGGCCGACCACCAGCGCGGCGTCGGCGAGCGCGTCGTCGGCGGCGGCCAGGCCGAGCAGCACGAAGCGGTCCACGCAGCGGGTCTCGGTGGGCGGCAGCACCTCCCGGCCGTCCACGGCGGGGGCGATCCCGGCGGCGGGCAGCCAGCCGTGCGCGGCGTGGTCCTCGGGGACGGCGCGGACGCCGGAGCGCCCGGCGACCAGGGCCTCGAACACCTCGGCGGGCTTGCGGCCGAGCGGGGAGACCAGGCCGATGCCGGTGACGACGGCTCCGCGGCGGGCGGCGGTGCGCCCGCCCTGCCGGCTCGGTCCGCTTGGCGCGCTCAGTCCGCTCGGTCCGTGACCAGGCTCGCCCGGTCCGTCGACGCGTCCGCTCCGGCCGTTCACGCGCCCACCGTCGCGAGGTGGCGCTCGCGCAGCAGGACCTTGCGGACCTTGCCGGTCGGGCCGAGCGGGATGTCGTCGGGGGAGACCACCAGCACCCGGCGGACGGTCGCGGCGGCGGCCTCGTCCAGCGCGGCCACGACCGCCCCGGTGCGGTCCGCGGCCCGGTCGGCGTCCTCGGTGAGGAGCAGCAGGACGTCGGTGACCACGCGCCTGCCGTCCCGCACCGCCACCACCGTGCAGTCCAGCACGTCCGGGCAGGCGGCCAGCACCCTCTCCTCCGACATCGCGGTGAACAGCCTTCCGCCGTCGGCGAGTTCGACCGAGTCGACGGCCCGGTCGACGTGGTAGTAGTAGCCCTCCTCGTCCCGGTACATCAGGTCCCCGGTGAGGAAGCGGCCGCGGATCCGGGTCCGGAAGGTGGTGGCCGAGTCGTTCCAGTAGCCGAGCGCCAGGGTCGGTGAGGCGGTGGCGAGTTCGCCGACCTCGCCGGGCCCGAGCGGCTCGCCGTCCGGACCGACGACCGCGCAGTCCACGAAGGCGTGCGGGCGTCCGACGCAGCGGCCGTAGCGCTCGGTGCCGGGGCCGTGGGTGATGAAGAAGTGCGAGTGGCCCATCTCGGTGGAGCCGAGGCCGTCCACGAACTGCGAGCCGGGTGTGCGGGCGCGGCCCGCGCGGGTGACGGTCTCCCGGCTGCCGGTGGCGATCAGCCGGCGGATGTGCACCTCGTGGGCGCAGTCGCCGGTGTTCCACCAGAGTGCGACGGAGGTGAGGTCCCGGGTGGTGAGGTCGTGGCGGGCCAGGTCGGCCCAGGTGGCGGCGAAGCCGACCACGCCGGTGGGCCGCCACTGCTCGATCGCCCGGAGCACGCCGTCGCCGGATTGCCGGGACAGGAAGGCGAGTCGGGTGTGCGAGCTGAGCGCGAGGTTGAGCGCGATCAGGGTCGCGGCGTGCGGGGCGGGCAGGGCGCTGAGCATCCGGTCCTGGCCCTGCGGGCGGGGCAGCCGCAGCCGGTGGCGGATCGCCGCGTACAGGCTCGCGTGGGAGTGGACGACGGCCTTGGGCATGCCGGTGGTGCCGGAGGAGTGGGTGATCGCCACCGGGTCGCCGGACCAGTGCCGGTACGGCGCCGGCGCGTCCTCCGGGTCGCCCGCGCCGAGGGTGCCGATCTCGGGCAGCAGGGGCGCGCCGGGGTCGTGGCCGGCCAGCGCGGCCAGGTGGGCCGGGTCGGCGAGGACGCCGGCCGCGCCGAGGCGGGTGATGTAGCGGGCGGCGCGTTCGCCGTCCAGGTTGGGGTTGAGCAGGGCGGGGATGGCGCCGAGCCGGGCCAGCGCGAGGAAGGCGAGCACGTGGTCGGCGGCGGCGTCGGCGTAGACCACGACCGGGTCGCGCCGGGTGATGCCGAGGGCGTGCAGGGCGGCGGCGCGGGCCCGGACCGCACGGTCGAGTTCGCGCAGGGTGAGCGGCTGCCAGGCGGGGTGGTCGTCCACCGGGGTGTCGAAGGTGAGCAGCGGCTCGTCGACGTCCAGCCCGAGCGCGATCCGGGCGGTCAGGACGTTGCCGGCGCCGACGTCGGGGTCGTCCGCGAGCAGGGTGCGGAGACTGCGGATGGTCACGGGGGTGGATCCCTCCATCGGGGCCGGTGGACGGCCCGGGCGGCTGATCGGCTGATCGGGTGGCAGGGTTCGGTCGGCCGTGCGGGCGGCGGGTGACCGGGCGGTGTCGGGGTGAGGCATGTCGGGTGAGGCGTGCCGGGGTGGGGCGGTGTCGGCGGGGCGGCTGGTGTGCCGGGTGCGGCTGCGTCAGGCGCCGGGCCTCACTGTCGGGTACGGCCGGAGGCTCTCGGCGGGTTCGGGTCGGTGGTGTCGGCCTCGTTCGCTTCGGGGCTCAGGCGGCGGGGACGGTGAGCAGCACCGCGGCGGCGTGGTCCCCGTCGGGTGTCTGCTCGGCGGCGATGACCAGCACCCGGTCGGCGTCGCCGTCGGCGAGCAGCAGCGCGGCGAGTTCGTACGCCTCCGCCGGGACGCGGCCGGGTTCGGCCCCGGCCGGGCAGATCGCCACGACCGGGCCGGTCAGACCCCAGCGGGCGGCGATGTGCCCGAGGACGGCGTTCGGGTTGGACTGGAAGAACAGCAGCGGGCCGGTCCGTCGTCCGGGTTCGGAACTCTGCTCGATGGCCCGTGCGGTGGCGAGGTCGCCGCTCGCGCTGGCCAGCAGCAGGGCGGTCCGCCCGGGGGCGGGCGGCGCGCCGTGCTGCTCGCGCAGGCAGCGGTCGGCGGTGTCGGCGACCAGTGGGTTGAAGCCGGAGGCGGAGAAGCCGGGCAGCGGTGGCGGCGGCCCGTCCAGGCCGGGTGCGGGGCGGCGGGCCTCGGCGAGGACCCGCAGGCGGTGGGTGTCGTCGGCAGGGGTGGTCATGGTGGTGTCGGTGTCATCCAGGGGCCAGCAGCAGCGCGGTGTTGGCGCCGCCGAAGGCGGAGTTGAGGCTGAGTGCGTAGGCGGGGCGGGCGGCTCGCGGGCCGTCCAAGACGAGGTCCAGGCCGACGTCCGGGTCCGGACCCAGCCAACCGGCGTTGACCGGGAGCAGTCCGCTGTCCAACGCGCCGATGGTGACGGCCAGTTCGAGCAGGGCGGAGGCCTCCAGGGCGTGCCCGTGCACGGACTTGCTGGAGCTGACCGGCAGGTGGTCGGTGTGCGGGCCGAACACCCGCCGCAGGGCGCGGGCCTCGGCCTGGTCGGACAGGTCGGAGCCGGTGGCGTTGGCGTTGACGTAGCCGACCTCGGCCGGTGCGACGCCCGCGCGGGCGAGGGCGGCCTCGACCGCCCGCGCCACTCCGGTGCCGTCCGGTTCGGGGCGGCAGACGTGGTGGGCGTCCCCGGTGCGGCCCCAGCCGGCCAGCCGGGCGAGTGCGGGTGCACCGCGCCGCTCGGCCGCCGGGGCGGCCTCGACCACGACGGCGGCGGCCGCGTCCGCGAGCAGGGTGCCGGTCCGTCCGGCGCTGAACGGGCGCAGCTCGCCGTCGCGGGCCAGTGCGCGGCCGGCGTCGAAGACGGCGAACACGCCCGGTCCGACCAGGTGGACGGCCGCGACCAGGACCCGCTCGTGCCGGCCGGTGGCCACCAGTGCGGCGGCGTCGGCGACGGCGGTCGCGGCGGCCACGCAGGCACCGGTGTAGACCCGGGTGACGCCCGCGGCTCCCCAGTCCGCGCGGACCCCGGCGGCCACGGCGTCGGCGGTCGCGCGGGTCCGCTCGTCGCTGTGCAGCGCGAGCAGCACGGGCAGCGCGGCGCCCTCGGTGGCGGTCAGCCCGGCCTGCCGGCAGGCCTGGCCGATGGCGTCGAGCATCGCCGCGGCCGACGGGACGGCGCCGGTCGTGGGCGTGGCCTCCGGGACCGGGGCGTCGGGGCCCGGAGTGTCCCGGCCCGGGGCGTCGGACCGGACGGGGTCGGACAGCACCGGATCGGAGCGCAGCGGATCGGTCGGCAGGTCGTCGGCCGGCAGGTCGGTGGCCAGCAGGTCGGCGGGCAGCAGGTCAGCGGGCAGCAGGTCAGCGGGCAGCAGGGCGGCCCGGGTGGTGCGGCGGGCGCTGACGTCGAAGCGGGTGACCGCGCCGAACGTCGCCCTGCCGTGCGTGGCGGCCGTCGTCAGTGCGGCGAGCCCGCGGCCGGCGGCGCTGAGCACGCCGACGCCGGTCACGACCGGCCGGGTCCGCCCCGGCGGCCCGGGCGGTCCGGCGCCCGTGGCGAGGCCGCTCACGGCTGCGCGCCCGCGCGCTCGGCCGGGCCGGCCCGATCGGCCAGGACGGCGTCGCGCAGCAGTGCGGTGGCGTCGTCGACCGTCCGCACCGCGCCGAACTGCTCGTCGTCCAGGTCCAGCTGCAGGCCGTAACGCTGTTCGAACTCGGCGACGAGCCAGGTGAGTTCGAGTGAGCCGAGCTCCTCGGGCACGGTGTCGGCGGCGCGCTGCCCGAACGCCGCCAGCATCGTGAGCACCTCGGCCCGGTCCGGGAGGCCGTCGGGACGCGAGGTGCCGGTCATGCCGCGCTGCCGGAGGTGGCGGCGAGCGCGTCGATCCGCCGGGCGACGTCGGCGGTGAACTCGTCCAGCGTCATCAGCGCGGTGGTCTCCATCTCGTCCAGGTCGAACTTGATCCCGAACTCGTCCTCGACCTGCACCGACAGGTCGGCCAGGGCGAGCGATTCGAGGTCCAGCCCGGCCGGGCCGAGGTCGGTGTCCCCGGTGACCTCGGAGACGTCGTACTGCATCTCGGTGAGGGCGGCGAGGACGAAGGCGCGGATGCGGTCCTGCATGGTGGTGAGCTCCTTGTCGGGGGTGGTGGTGCCTGCGGGGTCGGGCCGCGGTGCCTGCGGGGTCGGACGGTCGGGCGCGTGCTCAGCGCACGTTCGCGGCGGACGTCGCCGCGGAGGTCGTGGCGGTGTCGCGCAGGGCGGCCGGGTCGCGCAGCAGCTTTCCGGTGGCGGTGCGGGGGAGTGCGGGGAGCAGGGCGAGCCGGCGCGGCCGCTTGTAGGCGGCGAGGCGGCGGGCCAGCCCGGCCTGGAGCAGGGAGAGGTCGGCGTCGGCCTCGGTGGCCAGGTAGGCCTCGATGGCGCCGCCGTCGAAGACGACCACGGCCTCGCGGACCTCGGGCAGTGCGGTGAGGGTCTGTTCGACCTCGGTGAGGTCGACCTTCAGACCGCCGATCGACACCTGGGAGTCCAGCCGGCCGAGCACGGTGACCAGGCCGCCGGCCTCGTCCAGCCCGGCCGCGTCCCGGGTGTGCAGCCAGCCGTCCGACCAGCGCGTCGGGTCGTCCAGCCCGGGGTACGGGGAGGCCGTCGCGCCGAGCTGCAACTCGCCCTTCACCAGGCGCATCCGCATCCCGTGGACGGGGCGTTTGGCCGGGTGGAGGGTGCCGTCGAGGTCGGTGGCGATGACCCCGGTCTCGGTCATGCCGTACATGGTGCCGAGCGGGACGCCGTAGCGCCCGGTGAACAGTGCGGGCAGGCCCGGGCGGACCAGTTCGCCCGCGACGATCATCCGTCGCAGCCGGGGCAGCGGCGGGGGAGCGACCGCCCCCGCCAGCAGTTCGGCGTGGAAGGGCACCCCAATGACGGTGGTCGGCCGGTCGGAGCCGGCCACCGCGGCGAGGATGCCCGCGGCCGTCATCCGCTCCGGCACGGTGAGCGCGGCACGGGCGTACAGGCCGTTGAGCAGCCCGCCGACCAGGCCGAGCACGTGCACCACCGACGACAGCAGGACGACTCGTTCGCCCTCGCCGGGGAACTCCACCAGCCTGCGGTAGCAGTCGAGTTCGCGGAGCAGGTCGCCGGCGGTGCGGGCGATGACCTTGGCCGGTCCGGTCGATCCGGAGCTGAGCTGGATCAACGCGTGCCCGGTGCGGGCCGGTCGTCCGTCCGGCAGCGGGACGGCCACCGGCTCCACCTCGGAGAAGCCGCGCAGCGCCGCCGCGGGCCGGTGGGCGGAGCCTACCAGCACCTGCGGGGCCAGCCGCGCGACCGCCGCGTCGATCTCGTGGTCGGTCAACCGGTGGTCTAGCAGGGCGATTTGGGCGCCCAGCCGCCAGCATGCCAGCAGCACCGCGACGAACGCCACCGAGGGTGGCAGCCGCAGCGCGGCCGTGCCGCCGGGGCCCAGCCCGGCGGCCGCCAGGCGGACGGAGTGCTCGTCGACCAGGGCGCGCAGGGCGTCCCGGTCGAGCGGCGCGCCGAGGTGCAGGCACTCCTCGCCGCCGGCGCCGGCCAGCAGCAGCCGGTCGACCCAGTCGTCCGGGGCGTCGGAGTGCGGCGGAGCGGAAGGCGGACGTGAAGAAGGGGAAAAGCCGGTCAACGCGGCTCCATACGAGCGAGGGGATTTGACATGAACGCCGTTCGCAACCAAAACGGTCAATTCCGTTGCCAGACCATGGCACAGACGTTTGGTCAAATCAAGGTCTATACCAATGTGCTCGTTGCTCCTACGCTGCCGAACCGGGACCGGTCCGCGCGTGGCCGTCCTGGAACGAGGAATGCCCGTGGGAGCACTCACGCTGACCGGGATCGAGCGCGCGGCGCGCGCACAACTTTACCCGGAAATCTGGGATTTCATCGAAGGCGGCAGCGGTGCGGAACGCACCCTGGCAGCCAACCGGCAGATGTTCGGACACTATGCACTGCGCCCGCGCACCCTGGTCGACGTCTCCGCCTGCGATCCGGCGCTGACCCTGCTCGGCGCACCGCTCGGCCTCCCGCTCGGCATCGCCCCGATGGCCTACCACCGGCTGGTCGACCCGCAGGGCGAGACCGCCACCGCGCGCGCCGCCGGCCGGGCCGGCGCCCTGTTCGTCGCCGCGATGTTCGCCAGCCGCACCCTGGAGGAGATCGCCGGGGCCGCCACCGGCCCGCTCTGGCTCCAGCTGTACTGGCTGCGTGAACGAGCCGCCCTCGCCGCCTTGGTGGAACGCGCCGAGGCGGCCGGGTTCCACGCGTTGGTGCTGACCGTGGACGCCCCCAGGATCGGCCGCCGGCTGCGCGACCTGCGCAACGGCTTCGCCATCCCGCCCGCCGTCCGCGCGGTCAACCTGGACCCGCGCCTGATGTCCGCCAGCCACCGTGCGGCAGGCGGCAGTTCGGGCATCGCCGAGCACGCCCGCGAGCAGTTCGACCCCACCCTGAGCTGGGCTGACCTCGCCTGGCTGCGCGAGCGCACCCGGCTGCCCCTGGTCCTCAAGGGCATCCTCACCGCCGAGGACGCCAGGCTGGCCGTCGAGCACGGCGCCGACGCTGTCCTGGTCTCCAACCACGGCGGACGTCAACTCGACGGAGCCGTCCCGGCCCTGGCCGCCCTGCCCGAGGTGGTCGAGGCCGTCCCCGCCGAACTGCCGGTGCTGCTCGACGGCGGCGTGCGCACCGGCGCGGACATCGCCGTGGCCCTCGCCCTCGGCGCCCGCGCCGTGCTGGTCGGCCGTCCGGCGTTCTGGGGCCTCGCCACCGACGGCGAGACCGGCGTGCACCGGGTGCTCGCCCTGTTGCGCGAGGAACTGGAGCACACCATGGCCCTGTTGGGCCGCCCCCGGCTCGCCGACCTGGACCGCACGGCCCTCGCCCCCTGGCCGTGCGCGGTCGGCTGAACCGTACGGCGGCCGCACCCCGTAGTTCCGAGAGAGAGACCCGACATGACCGAACAGACCGAACAGACCGAACAGACCGAACAGACCGAACGATTCCCCGGCTGGGACTGGGACGACCCGGACGGCCTGGCCGCCCGCCTGGACGACTTCAGCGCGCAGGTCGCCACGTGCGACACGCTCGAAGCGCACCCCGGCGGGCTGCCGCGCGACCACGCGGGCTTCCGCAAACTCGGCCTCACCGGAATCGAGTTCGCCGCCTTCCGGACCGCCCACCCGGAGGGCCTGGGCACCGACCTCACCGCCCTGCGCGGCACCGGCACCGGCACTGTCAGCGGGACCGGCAGCCGCACCGAGCCCGGCACCCTCTACCGGGTCGACGGCGACCGCTGGTTCACCCAGCTCGACATCGCCGAGCCGCTGCCCTTCGCCGACGCCAGCGTCGACTGGGTGTACGCCGAGCACCTCATCGAGCACGTCACCATGCCCGTCGCCGTCGGCTGGCTGCGCGAGGCCCGCCGGGTGCTGCGCCCCGGCGGCGTCCTGCGTCTGACCACCCCCGACCTCGCCCGCTACCTGGCCGGCTACGTCACCGGCGACGGCTTCCTCACCAAGCACCGGCGCCGCCTGACCACCCTGGGCTTCGGCCCGCCGATGCCGGCCCGCCCGGCCTTCCTGGTCAACCAGATCTTCCGCTACTACGGTCACCAGTGGATCTACGACCTGGACGAGCTGCGGCACGTCCTCACCCTCGCCGGCTTCGCCCCCGAGCAGATCCGCCACTGCGCCTACCGCGAGGGCGTCCGGCCGGACGTCGCCGACCTCGACACGGCCTTCCGCACCGACGAGACCGTCTACGTCGAGGCCGACCGCTGACCGACCCGGCCGGCTGCTGACCGACCCGACCGACCGCTGACCGCCGACCGCCGTGACGACCCCGGGGCCGCGCGCCGAGCACGCCGGACGACACCGGCCACCGCGGCCGCCCGGCAACACCGGCCGGCCCGGCTCCCCGGCAACACCGGCCGACCGCCGACCGTCGTGACCACCCGCAGAACTCCCCGGCCGACCGCCGACCCCCTGTCGCCCGCCGAACCCCGCCGCTCCAGAACGGGACCACCCATGCCCCTGCACCCCCAGGCCGAGGCCCTGCGCGCCCGTCGCGCGCGCAGCGGCGCCCCGCCGCTCTACACCCTCACCCTGGCCGAGGCCCGCGCCGCCGACCTCGCCGACATCCGCGCCGCGGCCGGTACCCCCGAGCCCGTCGCCGCCGTCGAGGAACACCGCGTCGAGGGCCCCGGCGGCGAACTCGCCCTGCGGCTCTACCGGCCCGAACCGCCCGGCCGCCGACTGCCCGCCCTGCTCTACCTGTTCGGCGGCGGCTGGACCCTCGGCTCACCCGACACCAGCGACGCGGTCTGCCGCCGGCTCACCAACGCCGTCGGCTGCGTCACCGCCTCGGTCGGCTACCGGCCGGCCCCCGAACACCCCTTCCCCGCGGCCCTGCACGACTGCAGGGCCGCCCTCGTCCGGCTCGTCGAACGCGCCGAGGAGTTCGGCATCGACCCGGACCGGCTGGCGGTCGGCGGCGACAGTGCCGGCGGCAACCTCACCGCCGCCCTGACCCTCCTGCTGCGCGCCGAGGGCGGCCCCGCCCTGCGCCACCAGCTGCTCGTCTACCCCAACACCGACCACGGTGCCGACACCCCCTCGCTGCGCGAACACGACGACCCGCTGCTCTTCAACCGCCGCTCGGTCGCCTGGTACTGGGGCCACTACCTGGCCGACCCGGCCGACGGTGCCGGCCCGTACGCCTCCCCGCTGCGCGCCGCGACGCTGGCCGGCCTGCCGCCCGCGACCGTGCTCACCGCCGAGTACGACCCGTTGCGCGACGAGGGGGAGCAGTACGCCGAGGCGCTGCGCGCGGCCGGGGTCCCGGTGGAGCTGCGCCGCTACCCGGGCGTGCCGCACGGCTTCTTCGCCATGACCGGCACCCTGGACGCCGCCGCCGAGGCCCAGGCGTTCGCCGCCGGGCGGCTGCGGGAGGCCCTGCGGTGAAGCTCCCGCTGGAAGACCTGCACGCCTCCCTGGCCGACCCGCTGCTGGACGCGATGACCTTCCTCAACGAGGTCACCACCCGCTACCCCGACGCCGTCTCCTTCGCCCCCGGCCGGCCCTACGAGGGCTTCTTCGAGCCCGAGGACGTCCCCGCGCACCTGGACCGCTTCCTCGCCCACCTCGCCGACCGCGGCCTCGACCGGGACGCCGTGCGTACCGCGTTGTTCCAGTACGGCCCCACCAAGGGCATCATCGCCGACCTGGTCGCGCGCACCCTCGCCAACGACGAGGGCCTGACCGTCGCCCCCGAGTCGCTGGTTCTCACCGTCGGCGCCCAGGAGGGCATGCTGCTCACCCTGCGCGCGCTCTGCGCGGGCCCCGACGACGTCCTGCTGGTCAGCTCGCCCTGCTACGTCGGGGTCACCGGCGCCGCTCGGCTGCTCGACCTGACCACCCGGCCGGTCCCCGAGGGCCCGGAGGGCGGACCCGACCCGGAGGCCGTGGCCGCCGCGGCCCGGGCCGTCCGCGCCGAGGGCCGGCGCCCCCGCGCCCTGTACGTCGTCCCCGACTTCGCGAACCCGTCCGGCACCAGCATGCCGGTCGAGGCCCGTACCCGGCTGCTGGCGGCGGCCGCCGAGGAGGACGTCCTGGTCATCGAGGACAACCCGTACGGCTTCTTCGCCCGCACGCCGGGCCTGCGGCCCACCCTCAAGGCGTTGGACGGTCACGGTCGGGTCGTCTACCTCGGCTCCTTCGCCAAGACCTGCTTCCCCGGCGCCCGGCTCGGCTACGTCGTCGCCGACCAGGAGGTCACCGGGCCCGACGGGCGCTGCAGCCTGCTCGCCGACGAGCTGGCCAAGCTGAAGAGCATGACGACGGTCAACACGCCCGCGCTGAGCCAGGCCGTCATCGGCGGCATGCTGCTGGCGCACGACTGCCGCCTGCGCGCCGCCAACGCCCGGGCCACGGCCCACTACGCGGCCGGCATGGACACCCTGCTGCGGGAGCTGGACCGGCACTTCCCGGCCTCCGAACGGCGCCGTCTGGGCGTCTCCTGGAACCGGCCGGACGGCGGCTTCTTCGCCGTCCTCACGGTGCCCTTCACGGCCGACGACGCGGCGATGGAGCGGTGCGCCCGCGACCACGGGGTGTTGTGGACGCCGATGGCGCCGTTCTACCCGGCGGGCGGCGGAGAGCACCGGCTGCGGCTGTCCGTCAGCTCGCTGACGCAGGCGCGGATCATCGACGGGGTGGCGAAGCTGGCGGCCTTCATCACCTCCTGAGGGCGCGTCCGGGCACGGCGGAGGGGCCCGCCCGCCACCCGCCCGCCCCCGGGGGCCGCGCCCCCCCGCGGCGGGGGCGGGGGGGGCGGGGGTGGGGCCCCGCCGGCCCCGCGGGGCGCGGCGGCGGCCCCG